>NZ_JADYWM010000047.1:0-2062 GCF_015864815.1 Pseudoalteromonas sp. NZS100 | reverse complement strand
GTGGTGTCGTTCGTGTCAACCAATGCATTAATACTGATACTTGGGGCCGTGGTGTTGAGTGTTGCGGTTTCACTTAACGTGGTGGTGTTGCCTGCACTGTCACTGACGCTTGCTTCGATAGTGAGTGGACCATCAGTTAACGCGTTTGGTACATCTGCTGACCAACTGCCATCGGCTTGTACTGTTGCGGTAAACGTTTCTGTTGTGGTGCCGTCGCTTACACTGATGTTTATCACTGTGCCCGCTGGCGCATTGCTGCTTCCGCTAATTGTTGGCGTGCTGTCGTTGGTCGCGCCCACGGTATCCAGTGTCAATGTCGGTGCTAAGGTATCAAGAGTGCCTGATTGAACGGCGCCGCCGGTGTTTCCTGCCGCATCGGTGATACTGGCTTGCACGGTGTAGCTTCCATCTGGTAATTCAGGGCTGGTTGCTTGCCAATCACCGTTTGCATCCACGGTGGCGGTGATGGGGTGTTCATCACCGTTGCTGTCAGTAATAACAATGTTTACAACCGTGCCTTCAGGCTCTGTTGAGGTACCACTAATCACTGGGGTGCTGTCGTTACCCAAGCCCAGTGCATCAACGGTGACAACTGGCGTAATAGTATCTACATTACCACTGCTGTTTGCTGTGCTCTCGTTGCCTGCCGCATCAGTAATACTCGCGCTTACAGTAAAGTCACCTTGTGCAAGGGCACCTGGAATCTCAATGTTCCAGTGGCCATCGCTGCCAACTAGGGTCTCAATGGTTTGCACAGCGCCTGCGCTGTCGGTGATGGTGAGTGTAACAGTGCCACCAATTTCATTACTGGTGCCCTGCAGCTCTGGTGTTAAGTCGCTAACATCGCCTACGTTTTGGATGGTTAAAGTGGGCGCTTGCGTGTCGATGGTACTGGTATCACTCACTGTAGTTTCATTGCCGACACTGTCGCGTACACTCACTTCAATGGTGCTTTGACCTTCACTTAATGGTGTGGTTGGAGTGGCACTCCAATTACTATCCGCATCAACAAGGGCGGTGATGGTTTGTGGGTTGCCGTTGCTGTCGGTAACGACTATCGTCACTTGTGCCCCCTCACCTGCATCACTTGTGCCGCTTATGATTGGCGTGTTGCTATTACTTTGTGCATCCACGTCAACCGTCAGCGTAGGCGGTGTATTATCAAAGTCATCTGAGCTAATTGTACGGGTATTACCTGCGGCATCGGTCGCTGTGGCGATCACTGAGCCAACATCAAGTAACGATACATCTAATCCGACTAATGACCAGTTGCCATCCGCATCTGTTGTAGTGGTATATGTTGCACCAATACCACCGCCTACCAGTTGCTCGGTAATAGTAATTTCACTGCCTGCTGGCAAATCAGACGTACCACTTAAGGTAACCAATAAACCAAGCTCAAACGTTGGCGTAAAGGCAAGTGCCGGTGGAGTTACGTCTACTTCGCCACTGTCAGTGCCGGTTCCTGTGTTGCCTGCGGCATCGGTGATGCTGGCGCTGACGCTATAATTCCCTTCGGCTAATGTGCCTGTTGGTGCCGCACTCCAGTTACCATTGGCATCGGTTTGTACATCAATGCTTTGAGTCGCATTTGCTGCATCTGTAAACGTCACCGTGATGGTGCTGTTAGGTGCATCACTGATGCCTGTCATTGTGGGCGTGCTGTCGTTTGTTAATACTGGCGCATCTACACTCACACTTGGTGCTGTGGTATCAATGGTGCCGTTGCCGGTAATATCGGTGCTGTTACCTGCCACATCGCTAATACTTGCTTCGATGCTATATGGTCCTTCTGCCAAGGCAGTCGGTACTTCTATAGAGAAGTTGCCATCGGCATCCACCGTGGTGGTGAACGTTTGTGTATTGCCTTGATCGTCCACCACGGTGAAGTTAATAACCGTGCCTTCAACGGCATCACTTGTGCCACTGAGTGTCGGAGTAATATCGTTGCTTGAGCCTGGGCTGGTAAGTACAAGTGTTGGTGTAGTGGTATCTATTTCACCTGCGCCTGTGGCGATGGTGTCGTTGCCTGCCACATCTTCAACACTCGCGCTAATGGTGT
>NZ_JADYWM010000046.1:0-2064 GCF_015864815.1 Pseudoalteromonas sp. NZS100 | reverse complement strand
GTGGTGTCGTTCGTGTCAACCAATGCATTAATACTGATACTTGGGGCCGTGGTGTTGAGTGTTGCGGTTTCACTTAATGTGGTGGTGTTACCGGCGCTATCGCTCACGCTGGCTTCAATAGTAAGCTCTCCATCAGCTAATGCTGTCGGTACATCTGCTGACCAACTGCCGTCGGCTTGTACTGTCGCGGTGAACGTTTCTGTATTATCTGCATCCGTGACGTTAATCGTTATAACCGTGCCTGCTGGCGCGTTCGATGTCCCGCTAATTGTTGGGGTGCTGTTATTCGTGGCGCCGACTGTGTCTAACGTCAGTGTCGGCGCTAAGGTATCTAAGTTGCCCGTTTGTGTTGCACCGCCGGTGTTGCCTGCATCATCGGTGATACTGGCTTGCACGGTGTAGCTTCCATCTGGTAATTCAGGGCTGGTTCACCGTTTGCATCCACAATAGCGGTGATTGGGTGTTCATCACCGTTGCTGTCAGTAATAACAATGTTTACAACGGTACCTTCAGGCTCTGTTGAAGTACCACTAATCACTGGGGTGCTGTCGTTGCCAAGGCCCAGTGCATCAACGGTGACGATTGGCGTAATAGTATCTACATTACCACTGCTGTTTGCTGTGCTCTCGTTGCCTGCCGCATCGGTAATACTCGCGCTTACAGTAAAGTCACCTTGTGCAAGGGCTGTTGACACTTCAATGTTCCAGTGGCCATCGCTGCCAACTAGGGTCTCAATGGTTTGCACAGCACCTGCGCTGTCGGTGATGGTGAGTCTAACAGTGCCACCAATTTCATTACTGGTGCCCTGAAGCTCTGGTGTTAAGTCGCTGACATCGCCTACGTTTTGAATGGTGAGCGTTGGCGCTTGCGTGTCGATGGTACTGGTATCACTCACTGTAGTTTCGTTGCCAACACTGTCGCGTACACTTACTTCAATGGTGCTTTGACCTTCACTTAATGGTGCCGCTGGTGTAGCACTCCAATTACCATCCGCATCAACAAGGGCGGTGATGGTTTGTGGGTTGCCATTGCTGTCGGTAACGACTATCGTCACTTGTGCACCTTCGCCCGCATCGCTTGTGCCGCTTATGATTGGCGTGTTGCTGTCGCTTTGTGCATCCACGTCAACCGTCAGCGTAGGCGGTGTGTTATCAAAGTCATCTGAGCTAATTGTTCGCGTGTTACCCGCTGCATCGGTGGCTGTGGCGATCACTGAGCCAACATCAAGTAACGATACATCTAATCCGACTAATGACCAGTTGCCATCCGCATCTGTTGTAGTGGTATATGTTGCACCAATACCACCGCCTACCAGTTGCTCGGTAATGGTAATTTCACTGCCTGCTGGCAAGTCAGACGTCCCACTTAGGGTAACCAATAAACCAAGCTCAAAGGTCGGCGTAAAGGCAAGTGCCGGTGGAGTAATATCCACTTCACCACTGTCTGTGCCGGTACCTGTATTGCCTGCGGCATCAGTGATGCTGGCGCTGACGCTATAATTCCCTTCGGCTAAATCAGTCGCTGGGGTCGCGTTCCAGTTACCGTTTATATCCGTTTGTACATCAATGCTTTGAGTGGCATTTGCTGCATCTGTAAACGTCACCGTGATGGTGCTGTTAGGCGCATCACTGGTGCCTGTCACAGTTGGCGTGCTGTCGTTTGTTAATACTGGCGCATCTACACTCACACTTGGTGCTGTGGTATCAATGGTGCCGTTGCCGGTAATATCGGTGCTGTTTCCTGCCACATCGCTGATGTTGGCGGTGATCGTGTACGGCCCTTCTGCCAAGGCCGTCGGTACTTCTATAGAGAAGTTGCCATCGGCATCCACCGTGGTGGTGAACGTTTGTGTATTGCCTTGATCGTCCACTACCGTGAAGTTAATAACGGTACCTTCAACGGCATCACTTGTGCCACTGAGTGTCGGGGTGATGTCATTACTTGAACCAGGATTCGTTAGGAGCAGTGTCGGTGCAGTCGTGTCTACTTCACCAGTGCCTGTGGCAGTGGCTTCGTTGCCTGCGGCATCGCTCACACTGGCGATCACTGTAAAGGTGCCTTCAG
>NZ_JADYWM010000045.1:0-846 GCF_015864815.1 Pseudoalteromonas sp. NZS100 | reverse complement strand
CCGTTTCACTTAAAAAAATAATTGAACATGGTACCTAATGCATGGTTAACTAGGAAATGGTGTTTCTTCGGGCATCTCAATCTCATAATTACATTTTCCATGCATATCATGCGTATTCCCGAGTCTTTCATCCCTATGAAATGTTGTTGAAGTATTGGCGATCAAAATTGCCATTCCCTGGGTTATGGGGTTGAACCAAGCTCGTGCTTTTACGAAAAGGTTCATCAAGTCAAGTTGAAGTATGGAAGTAACCATCTTGCAAAAAATTGGGGCAAAAGATGGATCGAGTTACATCGCTGCTTCGTCTACTGCCAAACACATTTAGGATTGTTGATGTCCTTGTTACTTCCAGTTTCACCTTGACAAAGATGTCATGGACCATGTTGAAAATCTAAATTGATTCAACCCCATATCCTGCGTAAAAATTCGCAATACTTCAACTGTGCATCATTCGCATACATCCATGCTTTTCATTGGTTGCATTGCTCATTGCATTCTTTCCTTGAAAAATAAAATAAAATAAAATAAATGAACTTAATCATTGTTATCAAAAAGAAAAGAACACGCTTTACGGCGCCCTTACCGAACTCGTGCTAGAGCTAGAGTAATGGGTAAAGTAGAGGTGGCACAAGAGCAGATGAAGGCTAACATGGAGGCCATGAAAGAGCAAATGACCACAATGATGGAGGCCATGATGAGCGTGAAGAAGATAATGGAAGCCAATGCGGTTGCAATTGCCGCTACCAGCGTTGTTGCTAAGGTGAACCCGATGTCCCCATCTGGCCTCAACCAAATGAATCATCCAACCTCAAATATGGTAGGCAAAGATTTGGGAAGTACGGATGG
>NZ_JADYWM010000044.1:0-3085 GCF_015864815.1 Pseudoalteromonas sp. NZS100 | reverse complement strand
GACAATCTTTTTCATTATGCTGCTCATCACCTACATTATCATTTGAGACATTTCGATCATCTGCATGATCATGTTGAATTTGAAGGTGCTCTATATCTATTTGGTGATTCTCAGGTGTTGCGGATACAACAGCAGTTAACGATTGCAAAACAATCGAAACGACTAATAGTATTTTTAACGCAACATTGAATTTCAAAATAAACACCTACTTAAATATGAAAAATTATAATATCAAAAAAAGGTTTTCTAAACTAGCCATGCGCATGTTTTTCATGCTCGTCACGGCAAGTTTCTTGAGGAAACTCAAACTCAATGGTTGTATGAGATAAATTATAAGAAGAAAGTTCCTTAGCCACTTGTTGTTTTAGCCTAATTAATTTATCAACCTCAAAGTTATGGGCTAACTCTAGGTGAGCAGTTAATACGTGACTTTCCCCGTCTAATGACCAAAAGTGCATATGATGAATCCCATTAATTTCAGGTATAGCCTTTATCGCTTTTTCAATATTATTCTGCACTTCTTCATCAGGTGTAGCTTGAAGAAATAGTGCCAATGTTGTTTTCAGGTTTTTCAAAACGTTAAACAATATAAACAGTGTAAAGCCTATAGAAAGCAAAGGATCTAATATTGGTAGATCTACAAAAAGCAGCACGATAGAAACAATTAGGACTGCAACCCAGCCAAGTACGTCTTCAAGCAAATGCCACGTAAGTACTTTTTCGTTCAGCGTTTTACCCGCTTTTAGTTTAAATACTGCATACCCATTAACAGCAACCCCAAGTAATGCAAGACCCAACATTCCTTCAGCCATTGGCATTTCAGGATTAGATAATCTTGGTATTGCTTCAAATAGCACCCAGACAGAACCAATAACTAATACAATACTGTTAATTAATGCGCCAAACAGGGTAAGACGACGATAGCCATAGCTAAATCTATCGGATGCTTCTTTATCCGAGAAACGACTCAGTATCCAAGCGAATCCTATAGATAAACTGTCACCCAGGTCATGTACAGCATCAGCCATAATAGCGGTACTGTTGGTTAGCCAACCACCAATAAATTCGATAATAGTAAATGAAACATTAAGGAAAAATGTCCAACCTATACGGTCGTCTTTTCCATGCGAATGGCTATGGCTATGATTGTGCATTTTCCACCTCAAGAACTTTTAAATTTCTTACATTGACTACGTTAAAATTGATAAAGTGACGGATCACTCGTTGATACATCCAACGTTTGATTCCTGATAAGTTAGTTCCTTTTTCGAGATAAAACTCATCAGGGGAATTATAAACACCAAAATCATCATGAATACCTTCTTTTTGTATATAGGTATCTTGACCACGCCAATCTGTATCTGGCGAAGAGAAACACTTTGTTGCAACACCATAACCACAAAATTCGTTTTTTATTTGACTAAATTTGTGCTGTAGTGAACTTAAATATTGTTCATCTAATATAAAGCCTTCTAAGTTTATCCAACGATCCTTGAAATAAACTTCAATCCAACTATGAATGATATATTTAGGTGCTAACCAAAATACATAAGTTGGAATAGCTCCTTTTTGTAATCGCTGCTCAATAGTAAAGCCGTGAAAACGACATTGAATACCTAATCCTCGTAACAAAGCCATCAGCAAGTTACCCTTGGTATTGCATTGTCCGTAACCATCGGCTAAAACACTGCTTGCTGAAATATCATCACTCTCATTGTAACCAAATAATATTTCATCTTTAACAAATTGGTAGGCTGCACCAATTTTGTTGAAGTCATCGAGTTCTTGCCAATTACGCTCAGAAATTAATGATTGAATTGTAGAGTGTTCAAAATTTACTATCTTGGTTTTTTCTAGATATTTGCTATTCATTGATGTTTCCTTACTTTGAACAACCAAAGGTTGATTGTTTATCTTCATTTGGTGTTTAACGTGTTTTCTCAGCAACAGCTAATTCTTGTTTAGCATCGCTTAGTATTCGGTAAGCGCCTCGAAGAATTAACATTGAAATGATGCTACCAATGACGATATCAGGCCAACGCTGTTTCAGCACCATAACGAGTATGCCTGCGATAACGACACCAAGATTTGCAATTACATCATTCGCTGAAAATATCCAGCTAGCTCTCATATGTACTTCATCGTTGTTGTGCTTTCGAATAAGGATGAGACAAATCACATTTGCAACTAAAGCAACCATGCCTACGCCAATCATAAACCAAGAGTGAGGCTCACTTTCACCATACAGCCTTCTAGCAATATCCATTAGAATTAGCACGCCTAACCCCAGTTGGAAATAGCCACTCACTAAAGCAGCATTAGCCTTATGTTGGATTGACTTTCCCACCGCGTATAGTGCAATTGCATAGACGATTGCATCCGCTAGCATGTCTAACGAATCTGCAATTAAAGCCGTTGATTCTGATAACCAACCAAAGCCAATTTCAAAAACAAACATCGAGGCATTGATAGCCAGAAGCCAATAAAGCACCGTTTTTTGCTGGTTATCTTTTAGCTCAACTTCACACCCACAATCGCTCATTTTCATCTCCGATTAACTTGTATGCTCTAACTATAAATCCTATAGTGACTATAGGGTCAAGTTTATTTGGAAATTTTATGAAAATTGGTGAGTTATCGAAAACATCGGGGTATTCAGTACAAACCATCCGATATTATGAAAAGGAGGGCTTGCTGTCAGATCCTGATCGCACTGAAGGGAATTTCAGGTTGTATTCTAATAAGGCATTTAAAGAGCTAGAGTTCGTAAAGCATTGTCGAAGTTTAGATATTCCGCTTAATGATATTAAGCGACTCATTGAATTAAAAAACAAGCCAGAGGAGAGTTGCTCTAGTGTAAATGCATTAATTGATCGGCAACTAACTTTAGTTAATCAACGAATGAAGGAATTGAATGCACTCAAAAAAGAGTTAAAACTAATGGCAAGCTCTTGCGGGTCTGACGGTACAATTGAAGTCTGTGGCATTATCAAGTCATTAGATAGTTGAACTAAATATAACTTTAGATTAGTAGTATTCACAAAGGCAATAATGAAAACCATTGGCAAATTAGCACAATCATTAA
>NZ_JADYWM010000043.1:0-3093 GCF_015864815.1 Pseudoalteromonas sp. NZS100 | reverse complement strand
ATACATTGTATTTATCAAGAGTTTTCAAAAGTAAAAAAAGAATGGTAGCAGTACCATTCAGTGCCATTTAATTAACTCTTATGAGTTGATTGATTGGTATCTACTTTAGTATTCAATATTAACTTCTGGCGAAGTTAAACTGTCACAAAACAAAGACCCGTTTGGGTTGTATGGTTAAGTGACTAAGCGTACACGGTGGATGCCTTGGCAGTTGGAGGCGATGAAGGACGTATTAACTTGCGATAAGCCTAGTCAAGCTAGTAAAAAGCGCTTGAGACTAGGATTTCCGAATGGGGAAACCCACCTGCTTGCAGGTATCGTTAACTGAATACATAGGTTAACGAGGCGAACGCGGAGAACTGAAACATCTAAGTACCCGTAGGAAAAGAAATCAACCGAGATTCCGAAAGTAGCGGCGAGCGAAATCGGAACAGCCCTTAAGCTTATTATGTGTTAATGGAAGGCTCTGGAAAGTGCCACGATACAGGGTGATAGTCCCGTACATGAAAAGACATTTTAAGTGAAATCGAGTAGGTCGGAGCACGTGAAACTTTGACTGAATATAGGTGGACCATCATCTAAGGCTAAATACTCCCAACTGACCGATAGTGAACCAGTACCGTGAGGGAAAGGCGAAAAGAACCCCTGTGAGGGGAGTGAAATAGAACCTGAAACCGTGTACGTACAAGCAGTAGGAGCCCACTTGTTGGGTGACTGCGTACCTTTTGTATAATGGGTCAGCGACTTATATTTTGTAGCGAGGTTAACCGAATAGGGTAGCCGTAGGGAAACCGAGTCTTAACTGGGCGACTAGTTGCAAGGTATAGACCCGAAACCCGGTGATCTAGCCATGGGCAGGTTGAAGGTTGAGTAACATCAACTGGAGGACCGAACCCACTAACGTTGAAAAGTTAGGGGATGACCTGTGGCTAGGAGTGAAAGGCTAATCAAACCGGGAGATAGCTGGTTCTCCCCGAAATCTATTTAGGTAGAGCCTCGGACGAATACTTACGGGGGTAGAGCACTGTTAAGGCTAGGGGGTCATCCCGACTTACCAACCCTTTGCAAACTCCGAATACCGTAAAGTAATATCCGGGAGACACACGGCGGGTGCTAACGTCCGTCGTGAAGAGGGAAACAACCCAGACCGCCAGCTAAGGTCCCAAAGTCATAGTTAAGTGGGAAACGATGTGGAAAGGCCCAGACAGCCAGGAGGTTGGCTTAGAAGCAGCCATCCTTTAAAGAAAGCGTAATAGCTCACTGGTCGAGTCGGTCTGCGCGGAAGATGTAACGGGGCTAAACTATGCACCGAAGCTGCGGATTCAGAATTTATTCTGAGTGGTAGGGGAGCGTTCTGTAAGCCGTTGAAGGTGTACCGGGAGGTATGCTGGAGGTATCAGAAGTGCGAATGCTGACATGAGTAACGATAATGGGAGTGAAAAACTCCCACGCCGGAAGACCAAGGGTTCCTATCCCATGTTAATCAGGGTAGGGTAAGTCGACCCCTAAGGCGAGGCCGAAAGGCGTAGTCGATGGGAAACAGATTAATATTTCTGTACTCGATATAATTGCGATGGGGGGACGGAGCAGGCTAAACAAGCATGGCGTTGGTAGTCCATGTGAAAGTGAGTAGGTTGGCGACTTAGGTAAATCCGGGTTGCTATTAAGACTGAGACACGAGACGAGTCACTAAGGTGATGAAGTTGTTGATGCCATACTTCCAGGAAAAGCCTCTAAGCTTCAGATTATATGGAATCGTACCCCAAACCGACACAGGTGGTCAGGTAGAGAATACTAAGGCGCTTGAGAGAACTCGGGTGAAGGAACTAGGCAAAATCGTACCGTAACTTCGGGAGAAGGTACGCTCCTATCTGTGATGAGACTTGCTCTCTAAGCGGACGGGAGCCGCAGTGACCAGGTGGCTGGGACTGTTTATTAAAAACACAGCACTGTGCAAAATCGCAAGATGACGTATACGGTGTGACACCTGCCCGGTGCCGGAAGGTTAATTGATGGGGTTATCCTTAGGGAGAAGCTCTTGATCGAAGCCCCGGTAAACGGCGGCCGTAACTATAACGGTCCTAAGGTAGCGAAATTCCTTGTCGGGTAAGTTCCGACCTGCACGAATGGTGTAACCATGGCCACGCTGTCTCCACCCGAGACTCAGTGAAATTGAAATCGCAGTGAAGATGCTGTGTACCCGCGGCTAGACGGAAAGACCCCGTGAACCTTTACTACAGCTTGGCACTGAACATTGAACCTACATGTGTAGGATAGGTGGGAGACTTTGAAGCAGCGACGCTAGTTGTTGTGGAGTCAACCTTGAAATACCACCCTTGTAGTTTTGATGTTCTAACGTTGGCCCCTGAATCGGGGTTACGGACAGTGCCTGGTGGGTAGTTTGACTGGGGCGGTCTCCTCCTAAAGAGTAACGGAGGAGCACGAAGGTTGGCTAAGTACGGTCGGACATCGTACGGTTAGTGTAATGGTAGAAGCCAGCTTAACTGCGAGACAGACACGTCGAGCAGGTACGAAAGTAGGTCATAGTGATCCGGTGGTTCTGAATGGAAGGGCCATCGCTCAACGGATAAAAGGTACTCCGGGGATAACAGGCTGATACCGCCCAAGAGTTCATATCGACGGCGGTGTTTGGCACCTCGATGTCGGCTCATCACATCCTGGGGCTGAAGTCGGTCCCAAGGGTATGGCTGTTCGCCATTTAAAGTGGTACGCGAGCTGGGTTTAGAACGTCGTGAGACAGTTCGGTCCCTATCTGCCGTGGGCGTTTGAGAATTGAGAGGGGTTGCTCCTAGTACGAGAGGACCGGAGTGAACGAACCGCTGGTGTTCGGGTTGTCATGCCAATGGCATTGCCCGGTAGCTACGTTCGGAACTGATAAGCGCTGAAAGCATCTAAGCGCGAAGCAGGCCTCGAGATGAGTTCTCACTAGACTTTTAAAGTCTCTGAAGGGCCGTTGAAGACTACAACGTTGATAGGCAAGATGTGGAAGTGGTGTGAGCCATTAAGCTAACTTGTACTAATTACCCGTGAGGCTTAACCATACAACGCCAAACGCGTTTTATGCGACAGTTT
>NZ_JADYWM010000042.1:0-3102 GCF_015864815.1 Pseudoalteromonas sp. NZS100 | reverse complement strand
CAGTAGTGAAACGAAACAGCGCCGATGATAGTGTAGCATTTGCTATGTGAAAGTAGGACATTACCAGGCTTCAAATTGTAGAAAGCCCGACTAGAAATAGTCGGGCTTTTTTACGTCTGCAGAAAAGTAAAATGTGCGCAATTAACATCCACTCACAGCAACACCCGACGCTAACATCACATCGGTAATAACTATAGTGTTCTTATTTCACGAGCTGGGTTACCCGCTACTACGGTATTAGCCATTACATTTTTAGTTACTACAGATCCTGCACCCACAATACTATTTTCGCCTATATTAACTCCAGAAAGAATAATAGCGCCTGCGCCAATCCATACGTTATTGCCTAACGCGATAGGTGCTGCAAAGTTTTCCTTATTAAGCCTTTCTGCTGGATTAGTAGCATGTGACACAGCTAAAAGCTGAACGTTCGGGCCTATTAAGCAGTCATCACCAATGGTGATTGAGTAATTGGCTAATGGCGAATCGAGAAGTGTGCAATTAACATTTATAAAAGTACGATCACCAATAACTATATGATTGCCGTAATCGCAGTGAAAACTTGATTCTATAATTACCTCTTCACCGCATTGTGCGAACAGCTCTTTAATACGCTTTAAATTACCTTTGCTCGGGCTTTTATTGAATAATCGGCATATCTCGCCTGTTTGTTTTCTTTGCATTAAATATGGCTTAGTCACGCTATTAAATAATTTCATTGAGTTTGTTATTCATTTATGTGCATACATTATTAAGTATTATCTCATGCTTATATATTTTACTGAAAAGTTGTTATTACCTTTTTGTATGGGCTAAAAAGGTTTTAAACAAATTTTGATTTTTATTATATTCCTTTTAAAAAAATTTTAATAATGTAAAATTCATGTTACAAGGAGTAAGTAATGAAATTAAATAAACTAACTAAATTATTCTGTTTAACAATTATTTTAGCCGGTTGTGGGGGAGGGGGTAATGATGCCAGCCAACCTGCTAATAATGATTCTGGTTCTTCTGGAAAAACTAAATTTGTTAAGCCTGATTACCAAAATACGCCTACCTATGACGGTGAATTATCTTTATTCGAAATAACAGCAAGTAATGTAACTCAACTAACAACTCAGTACTCATATCTAATAGATAGCCTAAATTCCATAGTATTTGGAGAGGATTATCAAAATCTATTTCTCCACGATCCAGTGCTAGATAACCAATCTGATAATTTCGGTTGTGTTACAGGCTCTGCTGACATGAAAGAGGAAGAGGCTAATCAGCACTATATAATTACTTATAACAATTGCTCTGCTGCTGGGTGGGTTTTTAATGGGCAATCTGATATTTATATCGAAAACTCTAACGCTGAATTTGTTTTTGAGTATGGGGTAGTCCCTAGTTTAACAATTAGTAACGAAGTGCTTGGGGTTACCTATTTAACAGAAGGTTTTGCTATTGCTAATAGTCAGGGAGTTAATAGTGACAGTAGCGCTACTGTGAATATTCAATTTAAAGGTGCTGATGAAAATTCGCTTGATATTTTATTCTCTAATGTAAGGCTTGATGCTGTTTTAGATGCAACCAATGTTGGGTATGGTATTGGTTTTAATGGTGAAGTTTATTTTAGTGATTTAGGAAAACTAACAATAAAAACTGATGAGTTTTATCCAACCAATGATATATCCCTGCCTTCAATAATAGGAGCAAAGTACACCCTAATATCACAAAATACTGCTAGTGTAGCTCTCAAAGCTAATGGTATTTCGACCATACAT
This sequence comes from Pseudoalteromonas sp. NZS100, assembly GCF_015864815.1. NCBI lineage: Bacteria > Pseudomonadati > Pseudomonadota > Gammaproteobacteria > Alteromonadales > Pseudoalteromonadaceae > Pseudoalteromonas > Pseudoalteromonas sp. NZS100. The sequence goes on along the minus strand of NZ_JADYWM010000042.1, from coordinate 1,336 downwards.
CTATCTAATGAATTTTTACCACTAGAGTTTTATTTAACTGACTTAGATAATGTTTATAACAATACTGCCAACTCTATTCCTATAGCAAGTATTTCAGGCTCGAACAAAGCTCTACGACACTCTATCCTTACTCTTGATGCAACGCAGTCCAAGGACCCTGATTTTGAACCATTAGGTTATGAGTGGAAATTAATAACTTTTCCGCAGAATGCTAGTTGGCAACTTGGCACCGGTAGCAAAATAGACTTTATTGGAGACCTACCTGGCCTTTATCGTATTTCGTTAACAGTTGTAGACCCAAGTGGTGCAGAAAATACTGTGGAGCATGAGTTTAAATTAGAAAAACTGCCAGCAATTGTTTCTGACATTACTGCATATGATGAAATAGAATTAGGTGAACACTATACAGCCATTATTAACTTATCTAATGATGAGTTCGATGGTCCTTTTGAATACAAAATTGCTTATGGGCCAAGTAATATCTCGATTTCAGAACAAGGAGAGATTAATTGGTTAAGCAACGCGCCTGACTTTGGTAGTAATTTAAACGTAAATTTTGCTGTTGATATCTCAAACTCTGACAATCAAATAAGAATTAAGCACCAAATCAACCTTCAATCACTCGGTGGCGTAGATAATCGCTCAGTTGGTTATGTGAACAACTCAACATCCAGTGTAGCTTCAATTAAGCTTTCGAACCAAAAAAGGGGTGTATTACGCGGTAATGATAATTATATTTTAAGTCTCAGTGAGGCAGGGTTGCTAGAATACAATAAATGGATACCTCCCTTACCTTCAAATGTTGAGCATGTAGGTGCATTTCTTAATCAGTCAGGGACGCAACTAAATTGGCTAAGTATTACTTACAACCAAGAGGCAGCTAAACATCAAATATTTTTAACTAATGAGGGCTCAAGTAGTTTGCTGATAGATGATGTTTCGGCTGAAAATTATAACTCTATGGTATTTGATTACAACGGCGATGGTATTGAAGATATTCTTCTTTCGGCGGGGCATTCGTATGATAGCTATCTTATTAATGGAAATGATCTTTCTATCACTACGCTTATTGTTGCGCCGGACCTTTCACTTAATTATTCAAATAGCTTGATTCAAGTTTGTGATTTGAATAACGACGGCTTTAAAGAGTTAATTGATAGGGAAAGTATATTTGATGTCAAACAGAACAAATACCTGATAGGACCCTACTCTGAATATAAATTTAAGGCATTTACCAGTGGTGATAATTGTCGTGTAACTAGGGCGTGTTGATCTTTGTGGTATGAAAAACAAACAGCATGAAGATAAGGTATAATTGAATTCGCCAGAAAACTTT
>NZ_JADYWM010000041.1:0-3487 GCF_015864815.1 Pseudoalteromonas sp. NZS100 | reverse complement strand
GATGGATGAAGGTCTTCGTTTTGCTATCCGTGAAGGTGGTCGTACTGTAGGTGCTGGTGTTGTAGCAACTATCGTAGCGTAATTATTAGCCTAGCTAATTATTACCAAAAAGCCCGAGCTTAGTCTCGGGTTTTTTAATGTCTAAAATAAAGTACGATTTAATACCAATACGCTTAATTAAGTGATCTATTTTGAGGATGGAAAAAGTGTGGATAGCTAGGCAAAAAAATCGCTATTTATTTGTTCTAATTGAGAATTTTTTAACACAGGTAGCGACACGTTTAGCCCCGCAAAATGATTAAGTATTATTGCGGATTGGTATAAGATGCCGCTTTAACCTTAGGTGAAGATACTTGGTGACAATACTCAAAGTATCATTAGTGGTATTACTAAAAACCCGAGCTAAGCTCGGGTTTTGATAAGTTATAAATGTGTCATACTTAGCTGAAAACTATTCAATATTTTGAATCTGTTCTCTCATTTGTTCAATTAGTACTTTTAGCTCTACGGCTGCAGTAGTGATGTCACTATTGATAGACTTAGACGCTAGCGTGTTAGCTTCACGATTAAATTCTTGCATCATAAAATCTAAGCGGCGGCCACATGCGCCTCCTTTTTTAAGGATTTTTTTAGTTTCTTTAACGTGAGACTTTAAGCGATCTAGTTCTTCAGCTACATCTTGTTTTTGAGCAAGATAAATAAGTTCTTGTTCAAGGCGTGACTCGTCAATGTTTGCTGCTAAGTCTTCTAGCTTTTGAGCAAGTTTTTCACGCTGCCATTTAGCAATCTCAGGCATATGCGTTTCTACAATTTCTACTTGCTCTAGAATTGCATCAAGGCGTATTGCTATCATTTCTTCAAGGTTTGCACCTTCATCGCCACGTGCAGATTTAAAATCTTCGATTACTTGATCAAGACCAGCTATTAATGCTGTATTAACGCTATCCATATCAAGCTCTTCTGCTTCCATAACGCCAGGCCAACGTAATATATCAACAGGGTTAATATCACCACTACTTTGTTGTTGAACCCATTTAGCGCTATTTATTAGTTGTTCAGCAAGGGCTTGGTTAATTGATAGCTCGCCAACATGGGCTGGATTTGCCACGAACTTTAAAAAGACCTCAACTTTACCGCGTTGTAAGTGTTTGCGTAAACGCTCACGAATAACTGGCTCCATGCCACGAAATTGCTCTGGTGCGCGTATAAATGTTTCAAGGTAACGCTGGTTTACTGAGCGAACTTCCCAAGTGCCAGTACCCCAATCGCCTTTTATTTCGCGACGCGCATAAGCTGTCATACTGTGGATCATGGATATTTTCCTAAATTTATAAATACAATATTATGATGATTATACCGTAACACTGCTTAAGCTCTAGGGAAAATTTAATACACTGAATATTTTGCATACAGCTATTTATTTAAATCAACGTGGTATCTATACCCACATACACTTATAATGTCGCAAATTCTGAATTAAGGGGATCGTCAATGCGTCCAAGCGAAAGAACACCTAACCAAATTAGACCTGTTACATTTACACGTAATTATACTTTGCATGCTGAAGGCTCAGTACTTGTTGAGTTTGGTAACACCAAAGTACTTTGTACAGCTACTGTTGAATCGGGCGTTCCTCGTTTCATGAAAGGTCAGGGTAAAGGTTGGATCAATGCTGAATACGGTATGTTACCGCGAGCAACGCATACGCGTAATGCTCGAGAAGCTGCACGTGGTAAGCAGGGCGGTCGTACTATGGAAATTCAACGCTTAATTGCACGTGCACTTCGTGCTGCTGTTGACTTAAAAGCACTTGGCGAAAACACAATTACCATTGACTGTGACGTTATTCAAGCTGATGGCGGTACACGTACTGCTTCTATAAGTGGTGCATGTGTTGCACTTGTTGATGCACTAACGCATATGCGTGCAAAAGGTATGATTAATTCAAACCCACTTAAACATATGATTGCAGCTATTTCAGTTGGTATTTACAAAGGCCAAGCAATTAGCGATTTAGAATACATTGAAGATTCAGCAGCAGAGACTGATATGAACGTAATTTTAACCGAAACAGGTAAAATTATTGAAATTCAAGGTACAGCTGAAGGCGAACCTTTTTCGTTTGATGAGCTAGATGAGTTACTTACTTTAGCTAAACATTCTATTCGCGAAATTATTGACGTACAAAAGCAAGCATTAGCATAAATAGGTAGGCCACAAGATATGAAAGATTATCAAAAAGAGTTTATAGAATTTGCTCTAGAGAAGCAGGTGTTAAAATTTGGTGAGTTTACATTAAAGTCTGGACGCACAAGTCCTTACTTTTTTAATGCTGGTTTGTTTAATACTGGTCGAGACTTAGCGCGTTTAGGTCGCTTTTATGCATCGGCACTCGAAGATTCAGCGATAGAGTACGATGTATTATTTGGTCCTGCGTACAAAGGTATTCCAATAGCGACAACAACAGCGGTTGCCTTAGCGGATCATCATGATAAAGATGTACCTTACTGCTTTAATCGTAAAGAGAAAAAAGCACACGGTGAAGGCGGTACATTAGTAGGCTCAGAACTCAATGGCAAAATTATGCTAGTTGACGATGTAATTACTGCAGGTACTGCTATTCGTGAGTCGATGGAAATCATTGCACAAAATGGTGCTGACCTTAGTGGTGTTTTAATTGCGTTAGATCGCCAAGAAAAGGGTAAAGCTGAATTATCAGCTATTCAAGAAGTTGAGCGTGACTTTAATACCAAAGTGATTTCAATTGTAAAATTAGCTGATCTTATCAGTTACCTTGAAAGCCAAGGCACAATGAATGAGCATTTAGCCTCAGTTAAAGCTTACCGTGATCAATACGGCGTAGCATAAATAAAAAGCCTCGCAGTGCGGGGCTTTATTTTGACCTTCATTCATAGAGTTTATTAATGAAAGATGTATTAAAACCAAATGGCTTAGGCCTCAAGCGTGTTTTCAAAGCAACCTATTGCTCTTACCTCGGCTTTAAAGCAGCATTTAAAGAAGAAGCAGCATTTAGGCAAGAGCTACTATTAAGCCTTATATTATTTCCTATTTCATTTTGGCTTGCTTCATCACTATTACACTGGGCAATACTAATTAGCTCACTGCTTATTATATTAATAGTTGAATTACTAAACTCCGCCATTGAAGCATTAACAGATCGAGTAAGTACAGAGTTGCATGTATTGTCAGGTAGGGCCAAAGATATGGGATCTGCAGCCGTAACACTTTCATTAACGATCGTATTGATCATCTGGGGTGCAAGCCTCTATATGAAGATCGTTTAACTCTACTTCTAATATAAAATAGGTTTAAACCCCCTTAGTTGTTAATAATTTGATGGTTATGTTGTGTTTTTAACGTGTTTAGCTCAAATTCTCAGCGAACAGCATATTATTTCAAGTTTTCTTCAAAAAAGGGTTGATCTGTTTTCGGATCTCCCTATAATGCGACCCCACTGAGACGGGAA
>NZ_JADYWM010000040.1:0-4439 GCF_015864815.1 Pseudoalteromonas sp. NZS100 | reverse complement strand
TTTCAATTGAGACTCTAATTTGTTTGCCTCGCTACCTAAGTAGTTTGGCTGTTAGAACTCAATCTGTACGAGTGCCCACACAGATGATTGCTTTATATTTTTAAAGAACGTTGCGATTATAAAGTTGAACTCTACCTCGCTAGGGCTGCGCATATTACGCTTTCCTATTTTTTTGTCAACACTTAAATTTAAACTTTCTAAGAAGATTCAATCTAAGTTTCACTTAACACCCTGAGTTGTTTGTGCCTCGCTATGCGTTGCCATATCCCGTCTCAGTGGGGTCGCATTATAGGGAGCGGCGGATTTTACGCAAGCGTTATTTGCATAAAACAGTAATTAAAATTAAGCCCCAAGCAAGCGCACACGATAGACACAAGTTACCCACAAAACCCTGTTGATAACTCTGTTTTTGAACTTTAAAACTAAACACTTTTATCCTGATGTGATAAGTTGCGGTCACTTTTTTTAACTCATGTATTTAGGCAGTATCCATGACAGACATAATAAATAGTATAAGTGCCCTTCTATGGGGGCAAGTTCTCGTCTACTTATTAATAGCAGCGGGCCTCTTCTTTACTTTTCGACTAGGCTTTATTCAATTTGTGCAATTCCCACATATGTTCAAAGTTATGTTTGGTTCTCGTAAATGTGCCGATAACGAAATTTCATCCTTTCAGGCTTTTTGTACTTCATTAGCAGCTCGTGTCGGTACTGGTAATATGGCAGGTGTTGCTGTTGCCTTATATCTAGGTGGCCCAGGTGCTATTTTCTGGATGTGGCTTATTGCATTAATAGGTATGGCTACAAGTTTTGCCGAGAGTACTTTAGCTCAGGCTTATAAAACAAAAGATGCAGATGGTAATTTTAGAGGTGGCCCTGCTTATTATATGCAAAACGGTTTAGGCAAACGTTGGATGGGAACTTTATTCTCGTTATGTTTAATTTTAGCCTTTGGTTTAGTATTTAACGCAGTACAGTCAAACTCTATTGCTGCAGCATTTGAAGTAGCGTTTGATGTACCTAAGTATATAGTAGGCATTTGCTTGGTTGTTGGCTCTGGCATCATTATTTTTGGTGGCCTAAAAACAATTTCTCGCTTTGCTGAAATGGTTGTGCCATTTATGGCATTAGCTTACCTGCTGGTTGCACTTTATGTATGCGCCATTAACTTTACTGCACTACCTGATGTGCTAGTGCTTATTATAAAAAGTGCTTTTGGTATTGAACAAGCTGGTGCTGGTGCTATTGGATACGGTGTCACACAAGCGATGATCCAAGGTATAAAGCGTGGTTTATTCTCAAACGAAGCTGGTATGGGTAGTGCAGCTAATGCCGCGGCTACTGCGACGCCTTACCCTCCTCACCCAGCATCACAAGGTTATGTGCAAATGTTAGGCGTATTTATTGATACTATTGTTATTTGTACAGCGACTGCTTCTCTTATTTTACTATCGCAGCAATTAGTACCTGAATCTGGTGTTATGGGGATTGAACTTACACAAGCAGCATTACAAGAACATGTCGGCGACTGGGGTACTTACTTTATTGCTATTGCTATATTGTTTTTTGCTTTTACTTCTATTGTGGCTAATTACTCTTACGCTGAAACAAATTTAATGTTTTTAGAGCACAACTCTAATAAAGGTATGTTTATCTTTAGACTTGTTGTTTTAGGTATGGTGATGTTTGGTGCTGTTGGTGAGCTTGGTTTAATTTGGACGCTGGCAGATATATCAATGGGTTTAATGGCCATTGTAAACGTTATAGCGCTATTTATGCTTTCAGGTGTTGTTGTATGGCTTTCAAAAGACTATAACGAACAACGCAAAAAGGGCTTAATACCCACCTTTGACAAAAGTAAGCATCCTAAACTTGCTAAAGAGGTTGACCCAGCGGCCTGGGAATAGAAAATAATCAGCGAGCTACGGCTCGCTTTTTTAGTTCTAAAAATAACAAATACTACGCTTAATCATCTCATTTCTTATAAATAAAAGTTATATTAATTTTAAAACTATTTTATATTTAATTACGTAGGATGTATGAATTAAGTTATCTATAAAAAGGAGATCCGATGGATGACATGACAAAAAAATACAGTATAGACACTACTGATTACCAAGTTGGGCAAGATAATGTACAAAAGTGGGGATTTGATATCCATAACCCAGTATTTGGTATAAGCGCCTTCTTAGTTGTTTTATTTGTAATACTTACCCTAGTTTTTGACCCTACCGTTACCCGTGATGCACTAACCTCGACTAAAGACGCAATAATTAATCAATTTGATAGTTACTTTATGTTACTAGCCAATGCCTTTGTGATCTTTTGCGTTATTTTAGCATTTTCTCCTTTAGGTAAAATTCGGTTGGGTGGCGTAAAAGCTCGTCCAGAACATGGTTACATGTCATGGCTTTCAATGCTCTTTGCAGCAGGAATGGGGATTGGCTTACTGTTTTGGGGAGTTGCTGAGCCAACTGCATATTATACTGGTTGGTATCATATGCCTATGTGCGTTGAGCCAAATTCACCGCAAGCACACTCATTAGCTTTGGGTGCAACCATGTACCACTGGGGTTTACATGGATGGGCGATTTACGCAGTTGTTGGGTTAAGCTTGGCTTTTTTTGCATTTAATAAAGGCCTTCCTTTATCTATACGTTCGGTTTTTTATCCATTATTTGGTGATCGCGCCTGGGGATGGCTCGGTCATATCATAGATATACTCGCTGTACTGTCTACTTTATTTGGTTTAGCTACATCGCTAGGCCTTGGCGCTCAACAAGCTACCAGCGGGATAAATTATCTGTTAGGCACTGATTACGGGACTGCTTTTCAAATATCTGTTATTGGTTTAGTAACGTGCATTGCAATTTTCTCAGTTATTAGAGGTATTGAGGGGGGTGTTAAAGTACTGAGCAATGTTAATTTAATTTGTGCATTTATTTTATTATTAGCCGTTATTGCCCTTACTTTCTCTGATGCAATTACTGCTATTTGGTTTACCCTTGGGGCGTACGTAGAGCACTTTGTACCTTTGAGCAATCCATTCAATAGACCCGATGAAGATTGGATGCACTCTTGGACTGTGTTTTATTGGGCATGGTGGATATCATGGTCGCCGTTTGTTGGGATGTTTATTGCCCGAGTTTCAAAGGGACGCACTGTACGCGAGTTTTTACTCGTCGTCATTGGCCTACCAACGCTTCTTAGTTTAGTTTGGATGGGCGTGTTCGGAAATATGGCAATTACACAAGTTATAGATAAAGTTGGCCCACTTGGACAAAATGGTTTAACTGATATCTCAGTGACTTTATTTCAAGTATACGAGCAGTTACCTCTTTCTAGTTTTATTTCTATTATTTCTATAGCACTCGTTTTGGTGTTTTTTATAACGTCGTCTGATTCAGGATCGCTTGTAATAGATGGTATAACTGCGGGCGGTAAAATAGATGCACCAGTGCCACAACGTATATTTTGGGCTACAGTCGAAGGCGTGATTGCAGCAGTATTGCTCTGGGTTGGTGGCTCGCAAGCATTGCAAGCGCTTCAGTCGGGCGTAGTTACTACAGCTTTGCCGTTTTCAATAGTACTTATTTTAATGTGTGTTGCGCTTATTCAAGGCTTATTGAGCGAGTATCCAATTTACAAAGCTCAGAGTAAACTGCAATAACAATTTATCCTTTATAAGCGATCCTCAAGGGTCGCTTATAAAATCTTCGCAATTCATATAACTAAGTGCTTAACGCACTCCCTATACTCCCACCTTAAATTTATTTTAGACACCGCACTTCTATTACATTCATTAATGCCACCCCTCGTTAAAACTTAGGTACAGGAGTAATTGCCAAGAAAATTAAATAACCAGCGTTCTGATTTTTTGCTTTGTTATAAACAGGTGCTCTTATACCAATTCGCTTAAATAAGTGATCTATTTTGAGGATGGTGAAACGTGTTGATAGCTAGGAAAAAAATCGCTATTTAGTTGCTCTCGGCAATTGCTCCTGCATTGCTCTACCTTCTGCATCCATGCAGTCGTAAATGAGAATTTTTTAACACAGGTAGCGACACGTTTAGCCCCGCAAAATAATTAAGTATTATTGCGGATTGGTATTATTCACAATTAATTATACCAATTCAGTTAATTAACCAGCTGGGATAAAAGTAGTAACGGTTAATTACAAACAGGGAGCTTTATAAATGTATGATGATGAAACTCTAAGATAATAAAAAGAAATAGATTTTAAAGGTAAGTAGGTATTAAAAATAAGATTAGAGAATTTAAGTAAGAATAATTTTTGAATGTTTTAAAATTAGAAGCAATTTAGAATTTAAGTGAATTTAATCTGAGGATTTTAGTAAAGATGGTGCCCGAGGCCGGACTTGAACCGGCACGACTTGTTAGTCGAGGGATTTTAAATCCCTTGTGTCTACCAATTCCA
>NZ_JADYWM010000004.1:0-312699 GCF_015864815.1 Pseudoalteromonas sp. NZS100 | reverse complement strand
GAGCCATTAAGCTAACTTGTACTAATTACCCGTGAGGCTTAACCATACAACGCCAAACGCGTTTTATGCGACAGTTTGACAGAAGTTAATATAACTAAAGTAGAAATTACTTAGAAAGACTTAAAAAATATTATCAGATATTTTCCAAATTCAGTTAGTGCGTAGAAATACGAATTAACGCCCAAATTTGCTTGGTGACAATAGCGTTTTGGACCCACCTGACTCCATGCCGAACTCAGTAGTGAAACGAAACAGCGCCGATGATAGTGTAGCATTTGCTATGTGAAAGTAGGACATTACCAGGCTTCAAATTGTAGAGAGTCCGACTAGAAATAGTCGGGCTTTTTTACGTCTGCAGAAAAGTGAAATGTGCGCAATTAACACATACTCATATCGCGACACAAAGAGAGTGTAGCATTTCACTGTGCCTCTCCACCGCTGTGGGGACTACGACATCCTATTGCGTAGCGCACAGGCTTCAAATTGTAGAAAGCCCGACTAGAAATAGTCGGGCTTTTTTACATCTGCAGAAAAGTCAAATATGGGGAAGTAACGGACATTACATACTCGATTCTTCTCCAATTCATCTAAATGTACGAGTTGAGCGGAATAGCTCATTATTCTAGTACTAAAGTTAATAACCAAATTTAAAGGCTATTTAAAATAGTCCATAAGCTTGGGTTTCTTCACTTTCGGATTCTTCTATTTGAGTTGGTTTAAATATTACGCTTGGATCAATTAATACACTGTGTTTTTGGGGGAGCTTGATTAATCCTCGCATCATATTTTTAGTTTGTGGGTCTAGATCAAAACCGACCTCAGTGAGCTTATCTAGTGGTTTAATGTCTTCTTTTTTATAGTCGATATTATCTTCGACTTTATCTACCAATAACCCTACATGTGGGTTTAAGCCGTCTTTGGTGGTGAAAACAATAATAGGTTTATAGTCTAAGGTTATTTGCTCTTTAGCTGATTCAAATAAACGCTCTAGCTGAATTAGGTTACTACGCTTAATTTTTTCGAGCAGAGCTGATACTTGTTTATAATCGCTTTGATTATGAGCTGATATAGCTTCCTTTACCGTTTCTAGCAATGATTGGAAAGGTTCGTTAAGCCGAGACATTGTTAGTTTTAAGTCTTCATTATCGGTGTTGAACTCTTTGTAAAACAGAATAAAATCTTGTAGTTCTGCATCATTGCTTGAAATAGAAGCCGAGCTATTTAATAAGTTACTTTGAAGGGTATTGAACCAGTTTAATAGTTTTTCTTGCCATATTCTTAGTTGTTTTAGTATATGCGCATTACTTTGTTCGGTTGAGATATTATTTAAAATAATACCTAAATCAAAAACAGGCGTTGGTATATCCATATAATCTTTAACACCAATAAAGCTTTTATTATTGTTGGGTAAAGTTGTTAGATTATTGTCAAAGCGCTCTGTTAATAAAATATCGAGTATTTTAAGTGAAATTGTTTTGCAGCCCACTTTAAAGTTTATTAATTCCATGCCTTTATCTTAATTTACCTATTAATGTTTTAAGGATAGAACAAATTAAATAAATAGCTTAAAGATGGATAAAATTTAACAGTGATAGGGCAACTAAAAGCTATTAGATGGTACTTGTGAGGTTTTTTATGGCACGTTTAAATTGATTCTCAAGCTGTTTTTTTCCTAATAAACCTAAGTGTTGAATCATTTTTTCATTACTTTCATTTTGAAGCACTAACTTTATTAAAAGTTGTTTATCCGACTCTGTTAATTGAGATATACAAGAAGGTGACTGGCTCAGTAACTGCCAAAGAGTTGCAGAGATACTAAATTGAGTGAAGTTACTTTTAGTGAGCAGCGCTAGTCGCTCGTGAGTCTCTAGGCTTATTAACTCGTCGCGAAATCCTTCAATTAGGATATTCACGAGTTGCCAATCTAGTGTTTTAAAGTGTGTTAAAAGCCCATAAAAAAAATCGTTTTTAAACTGCTTTTTCAAAGGTTGAATAATTGTACTTTTGTCACTTAAGCATTTAACCACAAGCGCCGAATGTTCAGCGGTGCTTTTATCGCGTTGATAACCTAATTTTACAGTATCAAACCCTCGGTTTTGCCAAAAATTAAGTAACTGCGCTGTTGCCCCAAAGCTTGCACCAAGCCAACTACATTGGCTTTTTACCTGCGATTCGCAAAAACTAAGTAGCTTTTTACCAAGTCCTATATTGTGGGAACTCGGATCAATCGCTATTCGTACAACGCGAGCGCTCAGTTGCGTTAAACAGTCATTATTAAAGCTAAGTTGTGAGAGTGCTTGCGCCATTAAATGCCCTTGCGGACGGCGCTCTCCACTTATAATCTGTAGGGCAAGTTCTTCACTCAAACCACCTTCTATGGCGATTAAGCATACGCCAACTAATTGATTATTAATTTTGCTAATAAATAGTCTTTGCGATGGTGCGTCTAGTAGTTGGCGTAAGTCGTTGACACTACTTTGATAGTGAGCCAGTGCAAGTAGGGCAATAACTTGCTGCAGTAAAGGCTCATTGTTTACAAGGGATTGCTGAGTTATTTCGCTATGTACTGGCTGCTCTAATTCATTACTACTTAACTCTATATATTGTGCATCGAGTGCTAGTAGTGTGCGAATGTGTTGCTCAAGAGGATCGTGTTTAGCAAAGCGCAGTGGCTCATCAAGTGTTACAACTTTAGAGGCTTTATAGTGTGCTTTAATATAGTTACTAAAGCGAATGGTATAACCCCTACCATTGCCTTCATACCCAACCAGAGTGCTTGCAAATACTATACGAGGGTAATGAGCTAGCATTTGTAGTAATAACGGAACAGGAATTGCTGCAGCTTCATCAACGAGTAGTAAATCGCACTCAGGTAGTGTGTTTAATAACGCGTCAGGTGCAACGTAGTGCAAATTGGCGAGCTGTTTATGTTCAGCGTTGTATTGCAGGCTTAACTCTTGGGCTAAATGTTTAAAGCTGCTATGGGTCGCTTTAAACTGAGTGCTGCAAATAATTACTTTTTTATCAGTTAGTTTTGCCGTTGCTAAGCCAAGTGCTGCCGACTTACCTCTGCCTCTATCGGCATTAATGAGTAAAGGCCTGTTGGCACGACCGTTAGCTACTTTTACTATTTGCTCAATACAGTTTTGCTGTGGCTCATAATCAATTTTATTATGCATTACATAGCTAGCGTTATTACTAATACAGCCATTTTTTTCACTAAAGTGAAAAGCGGGCAACGGTTTAATAATAGTCGCGAAACGCTGATTAAATATGCTGTAGTTAATGCTCTGACCGTGTGATTGCACTGTACTCAATGCTGGATCTTGCCAAGAGGCTAAATCATCCAGTTCAGGCAGTAATAAAAACAGTATACCGCCTGCTTTAACGGTGCCGGCAAGTGCTGCAAGTTTATCAGGGTGCAAACCACTAAAGCCATCGTAAACAGCATGAGCAAATTCTTGCCCTAAAATTTGGTGTGTGCGAGTAGGCCAGTACGAATTTTTAATCGCGCACTGCTTGGATACAACAAGTGTATTGTTTTCATCTATTAATGAGTTAAGTATTTCATAACACCAAGTTGAGCTGCCAGTAATTAGCGCCAGCTGACGATGATACGCGCCAGCTAATTGTTGCTCTAACTCATTTAGGTGTGCTTTATACCGCTTGTAATCGTGCATAAGCCGTTACTAACCATTTACTACCAAGGTCGTCAAAGTTAACTTGTACGCGAGATTGCGCGCCACTACCTTCATAATTCAGTACAGTACCAATACCAAACTTAGCATGCAGTACGCGTTGTCCTAAGTTAAAGCCACTGTCTTCAAATGCGGCATGGCTAACTGATGCGCTAAAACGCCCAGCGGCAGGCGGGCGAGAAACCTGTGTTTTAATACGAATTTCTTCAACGCAGTCTTCAGGGATTTCGCGTAAAAAGCGAGATGGGCTATGGTATTTTTCTTGCCCGTATAAGCGGCGACTCTCAGCATGGCTAATGTATAACTTATCCATTGCTCGTGTCATGCCTACATAACAAAGGCGGCGCTCTTCTTCTAAGCGACCCGACTCTTCGTTGCTTTGCTGAGAAGGGAACATGCCTTCCTCTACGCCTACCATAAACACTAGCGGAAACTCTAAGCCTTTAGCTGAGTGAAGCGTCATCATTTGTACGGCGTCTTCGTGTTCTTCTGCCTGCCCTTCACCTGACTCAAGTGATGTATGCGCTAAAAAGCCTTGTAGTGGTGAGCTGTACTCTTCGTCTTCAGGCAGCTCATACTGATCACACGCACTAATTAGCTCTTCTAAGTTTTCTACGCGAGCACGACCTTTTTCACCTTTTTCGGCTTGGTACATTGCCATCAAGCCTGAGGTTTGAATTGTGTACTTAGCTTGCTCATGCAAAGTTAGGTCGCTAATTTTATCTTCTATTTGTTCAACGAGTTCTACAAACTTACTTACTGCACCAGAAGCACGACCAGATAAATGCTGTTGTTCTACAATTGCTTTGGCGGCATACCAAAGCGGTAACGATTCTGCTCGTGCACAATCGCGTATATGGCTCAATGTTTTATCGCCAATACCGCGTGCTGGCGTATTAATTACACGCTCAAACGCGGCATCGTCTTGACGATTACCTACTAGGCGTAAGTACGACAACGCATCTTTAATTTCTTGTCGTTCGAAGAATCGCATACCACCATAAATACGGTATTTTAAGCCTTCTTGCAGCATAGCCTCCTCGAGTACACGAGATTGCGCGTTACTACGGTATAAAATTGCGGCATCTTGCAGGGCATTACCTGCATTTAACCAGCTTCGTAGTTTGCTACTTACAAAGCGTGCTTCGTCTAACTCATTAAATGCCGCATAAATAGAAATTGGCTCGCCGTCGTTACCGTCGGTCCACAAGCTTTTACCCATACGCTCTGAGTTATTTTGAATTAATGCATTAGATGCTTTCAAAATAGTCGCGGTTGAACGGTAGTTTTGTTCAAGGCGAATGGTTTCAGCGCTAAAGTCAGTTAAAAAGCGTTTAATGTTTTCGATTTTAGCACCACGCCAACCGTAAATGCTTTGGTCATCGTCGCCTACAATCATAATGCTGTTAGTATCGCCTGCAAGTAACTTTAACCAAGCATATTGAATGGTATTTGTATCTTGGAACTCGTCTACGAGCATATGTGCAAAGCGTTGCTGGTAATGACGTAGTAACGTAGGGTTATTTTTTAACACTTCGTAGCTGCGTAGTAATATTTCGGCAAAATCAACTAAACCAGCTCTATCACAGGCTTCTTGATAGGCGGCGTAAACACGCAGCATCATTTGCTCGTTAATATCGTATGCTTGAATATCTTTAGGGCGAAGTGCTTCATCTTTTTTGGCGCTAATGTACCAGCCAAATTGTTTAGCAGGCCATTTTTTATCATCGATATTCATCGATTTTAATAAGCGCTTGATCATCCGAAGTTGATCGTCAGAGTCTAAAATTTGAAAGGCTTCAGGTAAGTTAGCTTCACGGTGATGAGCACGTAAAATACGATGTGACAAACCATGGAACGTACCAATCCACATACCACCTACAGGGGCTTTTAGTGTTTCTTCAACGCGGCTGCGCATTTCTTTAGCCGCTTTATTAGTAAAGGTTACGGCAAAAATACTGTAAGCAGATGCTTGCTCAACTTGCATAAGCCACGCAATACGATGAACTAACACTCGTGTTTTACCAGACCCAGCACCTGCTAATACCAGCATGTTTTGTAGTGGGGCTGCAACGGCATCGCGTTGTTTGTCATTTAAGCCATCGAGTAATTGTGAAACGTCCATCGTTACGCCTTTTTAATCAATATTGTGGGCAGTATAACAGGTGTTTTTGTTAGGCTAAATAAAATACTGTTTTTATAAACAGCTATTTATAAAATAGCCTTAAAAACGAGTAACTTGCTAATTTTTTGAACAAACAAAAAAGTGTAAACGCACAATAAAAATTGCTAATTTGACCTAAAGTTAGCAATTTTTACTAACTCTCTAAATCTAGGGTAATTTAACTATTTGATTTGTAAGCTTTAATAAATTGGCATAGAGTGTGTAAGTAAATAATTATAAAATCAAATAAATACAGAGGTTAGTATGGCAGATCAAGGTTCTGGCGGTAACGTAATCGCAGCATTATGTAATATATTTTTTCCTGGTTTAGGGCAGTTAGTGCAAGGGCGTATTTTAGCGGCTATATTTTTTGCACTCGCTATTATAATAAGTTACGCACTAATTTATGTGCTTGTAGGTTTTGTACTTGTGCCTATTATTTACTTATGGTCGATTATTGACGCAGCGCGTTATAGATCGCGAAGTTAACGGCTTTAAAGTGGAATAAAATAGCGCCCTTGTGGCGCTATTTTACTTTATATGTCCTGTGGTTTGCGGGCGTTTACGTATATAATTACGCAATTAAAGATTTACAGGCAAACCCTATGGAATATCAATTTATTCGCGACCCTATTAGTGGGCTACGTATTAAAATAAGCAGTGAACACGCTATTATTGGTCGCTGGCTAAACGAAGAAATAGGCAAAGACAAAGTAGCTATGGTGCAAGCACTTATTGCATCGGTGAGTTCAAGCTACGAGCCGCTAACGCTAAAAGGCCAAGAAATAGATTTAATATTAACCAAAGACGAAGCACTATTTGAAGCCCATGCGCTTCATCAAGACAGTGAAGACCTAATAGCGTATCAAGATGACGATTTAGCGCTTGAAGAAAATGGTTTAAGTAGTGGTTGTGGCTTTGAAGATTTCATTGATTTAATTGATTCATGGGCTGAATTTAGCGGCTCAAAGTAAACTACATATTAAGATAGTGCTGATGCGTTAAGCTTCCTTTATCTGTACTATTACACTAATCAAAAACGACAGGAATGAATATGTCTGCCAATTTAAACAAGCTAGTAGTTATGCTAGAAATGCAAAACGCCATGAACACTAAAGTACATGAGCAATGGTTTACTCAAGGATTCGAATGGTACCGCGCTATTTGGGTTGAGTGCGCTGAAATGCTGGATCATCATGGTTGGAAATGGTGGAAAAAACAAACACCAGATACTGAACAAGTTATTTTAGAGTTGGTTGATATTTTTCATTTTGGTCTATCGCTTAGAATTGACGGCAAAACTAGCTACGAAGACTTAGCAAAGCAACTTGAAGCTGAGCTTAGTAATGCTCAACAAGCTGATGACTTTAAACAAACACTAGAGATATTAGCGGCTTCCGCTGTTGCAGATAAAACGTTTAATGCCGCTGCCTTTGCCGGCTGTATGGCGCAAATGGGTATGGATATTGATGATTTATATCGCGGCTACGTAGGTAAAAACACGTTAAACTTTTTCCGCCAAGATCATGGCTACAAAGACGGTAGCTATATTAAAGAGTGGAACGGGCAAGAAGATAACGAGCATTTAGTTGAAGTAGTTAAAAGCCTTGATACAGAACATGCTGATTTTGCAAAGTTAGTGTACCAAGGCCTTGAAGCGCGTTACCCAAAAATCTAGCCCACGTAAACTGAATTAAATAATCTTACGATAGTCGGTAACACTCAGATAATCGGCTATTTCGTTATGTGGTTGTTGGCTATCAGGGTTAGCAACTGCCAGTAAGTGCTCGATGCCGTATTCTCGTGCGGCATTTAATACCGGCACACTGTCATCTACAAACAAAGTGCGCTGCTTATTAAACCCTAAGTCTTTTTGTACTTGGTGCCACAAACTTTGCTGCTCTTTACTTACTCCATATTCATGAGTAGACACTACACCATCTAGGTAGTTATCAATCGCTGTATGCTCAAATTTCAGCATGACACTCTCAGGGTGGGCGTTGGTAAGTAAAATTAACTCTTTGCCTGCTTTTTTAAGCTCGGTTAAAAAATGAGGTACGTCTTCGCGCATTTTAATTAAATGCTGAGACTCTCGTTTAAGCTCCATTATAGGCAAGCTTAATTGCTGCTCCCAATAATCTAAACAATACCACTGTATTTGACCGCTCACAGCTTGATAGCGTTTTAAAATATCTGCTTTAGCTGCATCTAGGCTAATGCCTCTAGCTAATGCGTGTTGCGCAGGGATAACGTTAAGCCAAAAATGACTGTCGTAATGTAAATCGAGTAATGTTCCATCCATGTCGAGCAAAACGGTATCGATTTTTGACCAATTTAACATAGGAATTTCAACTTATAAGGTTTATTATTGAACTAACTGCCATGATAGCAAATTAACGCCAATGACACAGAAAAAGCACCCAACACCACCACAAATCCTCAGTAACAATGTTGTTGCTAAAAGCCGCCTGTTTACTGTGGAGTCTTTAGATCTAAAGTTTTCTAATAACGAAGAGCGCCAGTATGAGCGAATTCGCGGCGGTGGCCGGGGAGCAGTGATGATTGTTCCGTTAAGTGCAGATAATGAGTTACTACTTGTGCGTGAATACTGTGCGGGCACAAACAATTACCAGTTAGGTTTTCCTAAAGGCTTAATTGATCCGGGCGAAACTCCAGAGCAAGCTGCTAACAGAGAACTTAAAGAAGAAATTGGCTTTGGTGCTGAGTATTTTAAACCATTAAGAACAGTAACAATGGCGCCGAGTTACTTTAATGCCACTATGCATATTTTATTTGCTAAGCAATTATACCCACAAACCCTTATTGGCGACGAACCAGAGCCGCTTGTTGTTGTTAAGTGGCCATTAACTCAGTGGCAGTCATTATTAGACCAAGAAGATTTTACCGAAGCACGCAGTGTTGCAGCTTTGCTATTATTAGATAAGTATTTAGCGTCTGGAGCTGCCGATGAATAAATTAATCGAACCGTGTATTGAATTAGCTGAGCGTGCTGGCGATGCAATTATGGCCATTTATAAAAAAGGCGATATTGGCCAACAAGAAAAATCAGACAACACACCTGTCACCAAAGCTGATTTAGCAGCAAATGACGTACTGGTTGCTGGATTAAAAGCACTTGCGCCCGATATCCCAATTATGTCGGAAGAAACACCTATACCAGCACTCGCCGACAGACAGGACTGGCAGCGTTATTGGTTGCTCGATCCGATGGATGGTACTGGCGAATTTATTTTAGAAAGTGGCGACTTTGCAGTAAACATTGCATTGATTGAAAATAATCACCCTGTGCTTGGTGTTATTCATTGGCCTGCAAAAGGTGTGACTTATTTTGCTACAGCTAAAAATGGTGCCTTTAAACGTGAAAACTCAATTGATAAGCAAATATCTGTAGCGCCGCCAGAGAGCTTGACGCTTGCAGTGAGCCGCCGCCAAAAAATAGAAGCGGTGAGTCAGTATTTAAATAGTCAGTTTACAACGATTGCTATTGGTTCGTGTTCTTTAAAAGCCTGTACTGTTGCAGAGGGCAAAGCAGATTGTTTTTTAAGAATTGGTCCAACGGGAGAGTGGGATACAGGTGCTTCACAAGTTATTGTTGAAGAAGCCGGTGGTTGTATTACCGATGCAGAATTTAACCCGCTAACGTACAACCAACGAGAGAGTACTGAGAACCCTGACTTTATAGTGATGGGACATCCAGACTGGGAATGGCAAAAAATGATTAATCCGCATCAAAGATTGAGCGCAGAATAGTAATTTGGTTGCTTTTTGTTCGGTTGAACAACTTTAATTAGTTTAGGTCTTGCATTAAATGTTTATTCCTATATAGTAGCGCTCTCTTCAAGGCAGGCTCGTAAATATTACGAAAATGTTTTAAAGAAATTACAGGCGCGGGATGGAGCAGTCTGGTAGCTCGTCGGGCTCATAACCCGAAGGTCGTCGGTTCAAATCCGGCTCCCGCAACCAATTTCCTTAGGGATTGAGGTTACTGTAAACTCTAACTTAAGAGATAAAATAAAGTAGTCGATAGACTTAAAATATACAGGCGCGGGATGGAGCAGTCTGGTAGCTCGTCGGGCTCATAACCCGAAGGTCGTCGGTTCAAATCCGGCTCCCGCAACCAATTCTTTAATTGGAAGCCAAGTTGTAATGTAAGCAACTTTAAACAAGTATACAAATTTCAGGCGCGGGATGGAGCAGTCTGGTAGCTCGTCGGGCTCATAACCCGAAGGTCGTCGGTTCAAATCCGGCTCCCGCAACCACTGAAATAAATAAGAATGAAACGGCACGCTTAAAGCGTGTTTTTTTATGTCTAAAATTTAGTGTGTATATTGTGGCTCATAACCCGAAGGTCGTCGGTTCACCTTTTATAAGTTCAGGCTTCCGCAACCACTGAAATAAATAAAAATGAATTGACACGCTTAAAGCGTGTTTTTTTATGTCTAAAATTTAGTGTGTATATTGTGGCTCATAACCCTAAGGTCGTCGGTTCACCTTTTATAGTTCAGGCTCCCGCAACCACTGAAATAAATAAGAATGAAATGACACGCTTAAAGCGTGTTTTTTTATGTCTAAAATTTGATGAGTGTGGTGATTTAGCTTATAGGTTAAAGATCATTTTCACTGCATGAGGCATTCACTTCTCATAAGCGCAAGCTCCCGCCCCCTGAGAGACACTTTAAAATGTTATAAACTTCTTAAAATAAATCGTTATTACTTAAAACCTTGTTTGGTTTGTGTTAAAACGGCACAAATATTTTTAGGTTGTTACAAATATGACTGAACTTTACCACTGGTTTGATTTAATAGGCATTGCGGTGTTTGCTGTGTCGGGCACTTTGCTAGCGTATGAGAAAAAAATGGATGGCTTTGGGGTCGTAGTTTTAGCGACAGTAACTGCTATTGGTGGTGGTACAGTGCGAGATCTAATTTTAGATGTTCCTGTGTTTTGGTTACACGATCAAAGTTACTTTTTTGCCATACTCGCTTCAGTATTTGTTACAACACGCCTTATAAATAAACAAAAGCCGATACCCCATTATATTTTACAAACAGCGGATGCGTTCGGGTTAGCTTTTTTTGCAGTAATGGGGGCGCAAAAAGCACAGCTTGTTGGTATGCCCGATATGACTGCGGTAATTATGGCTGTAATTACAGGCTGCTTTGGTGGATTAATTCGAGATGTGCTTGCACGCGAGATCCCTATGCTATTAAAGGGTGAGCTTTACGCTATTACCTGTATAGCGGGTGGTACTGTTTATACGCTTGGCATTAGTTTTTCGTTAGCAACCGAAACGGCGATGGTATTAGGCATGTTAATGACCTTATTACTTCGTTTAGCCGCTATAAAATGGCAAATCACATTACACGTTTTTAAATATCCTGACTAAACTGGTGTAATCACACCATTTACTAGGATAAGGAATGTCGTTAGCTCGTATATTTTCTCGTGCTCAAGTGGGCATAAATGCCCCTGAAGTTATTGTAGAAGTTCACCTAGGAAATGGTTTACCTGCTTTTCATATTGTAGGTCTGCCCGAAGCGTCTGTTAAAGAGTCGAAAGACAGGGTGCGTAGCGCACTCGAAAACTCACAATTTGGTTTTCCCGATCAACGAATAACCGTAAATTTAGCCCCAGCCGACTTACCAAAAGATGGTGGGCGGTTTGATCTGGCTATTGCGGTGGGTATTTTAGTCGCCTCTGGGCAAATAGTGTGTCCTGATATTCATAAGTACGAGTTTTATGGTGAGCTTGCTCTTAATGGTGAGGTGCGTGGTGTAAACGCTATTTTACCTTCGGTACTTGCTGCAAAAGAGCAAGATCGTTGCTGCTTTTTACCTCTTGCAAACGACAGCCTAGCAAGCTTAGTTAATGGCGTTAAACGCAAAGCCGTAAGCTCTATTCAAGAAGTATGGGGCGACCTACTTAATCAACAACCCTTGCCATTAAATATAGAGTACCCCGACTGCACTCAAGCCCCTGATTTTTTACTCGATTTAAGCGATGTGAAAGGTCAGCCTGGTGCCAAGCGAGTACTCGAAATTGCTGCAGCTGGCGGGCATAATTTACTATTTTTAGGCCCTCCTGGTACTGGTAAATCAATGCTGGCCCAGCGAATGGCTACTATAATGCCCACTATGTCGGACGATGAAGCTATTTCAACAGCTGCGCTTTACTCTATTATTGGACAATCCATAGATTTAACTAATTGGCGACAGCGGCCATTTCGTAATCCGCATCATACGTGCTCAGCGGTTGCTTTGGTGGGGGGCTCTTCAAATCCCAAGCCTGGTGAAATTTCGCTGGCACATAACGGTGTGCTTTTCTTAGATGAGTTACCGGAATTCGAGCGTAAGGTGCTTGATTCACTGCGTGAACCAATGGAGACCGGCACAGTAACTATTTCACGTGCAGCTAGGCAAATGGAGTTCCCAGCGCAGTTTCAGCTTATTACAGCATTAAACCCAAGCCCAACGGGGAGCCATACTGATAAGCGGGCAACTCCCGATCAAGTTATGCGTTATTTATCACGTGTGTCGGGGCCTTTTATTGACCGTATTGATTTGCAAATAGAGCTACCTCGTTTAACGAGTGTTGAGCTACAAAGTACCAAACCAGAGGAGAGTAGTGCAGAGGTTAGAGCAAGAGTTGAGGCTGCTTATTATGTACAGCTAAAACGCCAAGGTAAGGTTAATGCGAGACTTAATAATAAAGAAATGAGTGTGCACTGTGAACTTGCGCCTGCAGAGTTGCAATTTTTAGCTAGAGCAAGCGAGAAGTTATCTTTATCGCCACGCTCTTACCATAGAGTAATTAAGGTGGCGCGTACAATTAGTGATTTAAAAGGCGCTGAAAACATTAGTTTAAATGAGCTTAAAGAAGCACTTAATTACCGCGCATTTGAGCGCCTTATTGCGCAATTAACTAAGTATTAAATAGAAAGCATATAGCCTTTACCGCGTACGGTAACGATGCGTTTTTGATCTTTTTCGTCATTTAATTTTTTACGTAAACGACCAATAAGCACATCAACAGTACGATCGTTTGGACTCCAATCGGGCTGGCCTATTTCTTCAGATATTTTTTCACGGGATGTGGCTTTACCTGCATTACTAATTAAGCAAATAAGCACTTTATGTTCGGCTTCAGTTAAGCGTGACTCAACGCCCGCAGCTGTAATTAATGTGCGGTTATCAGGATGAAGCTTAAAGTCAGCATATTCTATAAACTCTTCGCTTTCGTCGTCTTCTAGGTTAACGGCAACACGCTTATAGAGCGCGCGCATGCGAAGCTCTAACTCAAGTAAATCGACGGGCTTACAAATATAGTCATCAGCACCTTGTGCAAGGCCAGCAATACGATCGGCTTGGGAGTCACGACTCGATAATACAATAACGCCAATATCGGTCAGTGTGTTTAATTCTTTTGCGAGCTGAAGCCCGTCGCGCTTTGGTAAGACAATGTCAATTATGGCTAATGATATAGCACCGCGCAGGTTTACCCGCTGCCTTACAATGCTAAGTGCATCAGCGCCAGTGGGGTCTACCTCTATTGTAAATTCGGTATCTGCAAAGTGATTTTGGATGCGTTTAACGAGTAGTTCATCGTCTTCAACCAATAAAACATTAATAGCCATAGTACTTTATTTTGAATGCTTATAGCTCTGTATGGTAGCACCAATAGGTAAATGCTGAGAAGGGGGTTTATTAGTTTTAAGTAACTTAATATTTCAAAGCTGTATAAGACGTTATTAGAGGATGAGGTTAGCACCTTTAGACTAATTAAAAGGTGCTAAATAATTAATTCTACTATTAATAAATCTGTATTAAGTTGTTATTTTAAAGGTTCAGGCTCAGTCATTTTTATACATCGAGTCCCACCATTGAGGCTCGTTTTTTAGCTTTTTATCAAAGTATGCGAGCATGGTGTTCCACCAATCAAATCGCTTATCGCGTGCAAAAATTTGGTGGTCGGCGCCTTTGTATTCGATTAACTCTACGTCCTTATTAAGCAGTTTAAGCGCAGTGTACATTGTTAAGCTTTCGCCAACAGGTACATTGGTATCGCTATCACCATGAAGAAGTAGCATAGGTGTTGTTACTTTGTCGGCATGAAATACAGGGCTATGTTGGCTGTAAAGCTCAGGGTTATTCCATGGGAAGCTATTTTTTGATGCTTCGCCAGAATATAAGTAGCCCCACCAACCTTCACCCCAATACGAGGTAATATTAGAAATCCCCGCATGAGCTATTGAAGCACTAAATATATCGGTTTTAGTTGCCAATAACATGGTCATGAAGCCACCATACGATGCCCCTAAGTTACCTACTTTTTTACTATCAACATAGTTGTATTTATTTAAAAAGGCTTGCGTGCCTTCGATAATATCGTCTGCGGTGTAGTCGCCCCAGGCATTAACATGCTGCGCTGAAAACTTTTGTCCAAACCCTGTTGCGCCAGTAGGTTGCACTACATAAACAACGTAGCCATTTTCTGCCCATAAGTTAAACGGATAACGACCTGTAAAACCACGCGTAACTGGTGAAGTACCGCCGTAGTAATACACGAGCGCTGGGTGTTTTTTAGTTTTATCTAAATTGCTTGGAATGTAAACACGGCCCGTTATTTCAACCCCATGTTTATTTTTAAAATTAAACTCTTCTAATGTAGGGAGTCGTGTATTTGCATAGCTACTTGGTTTTGAATCCCATATTAAATCTGTTTTATTTTTACTTACGTTCAGGCGCTTTAGTTGTTGTGGTGTTAAAGCGTTAGTGCCACTTAATAAAATATCGGTATTGCGGTCGTGTGAGTAACTAAATTGTTCAACAATATCCAATCCTGTATTTAACTTTTTAAAGCGCTGTTTACTTAAATCAAATAGGTAAAGTGGTTGAGTGTCTTGCTCTGTTACTTTAATGAGCGCATCGCCGTTTTCTAAAACGTGTAGTTGGCCAATAGCGGGGTCGAATTGTTTACTGAGTGTTTTTACGTTTTTACCACTTTCAGTAAGTAGGTAAAGTTGCCCGTCGTAGTTATTAGCAAGCATTGCTTTTGGTAGTGCTCTGCCTGCGCCATTTTTAAAGTCAGGGCCTGCAACTACATAAATATCTTTATTTGTATATTTGGCTAAATTAAACGTTTTGAATTTACCAAGCGATGAAAGCTTGTTTGATTTTAAATCGAGTTCAACAAGCTCTGTTTCTGGGTGAGTTGATGCCTGCATTGCCATTACAGGGCGGCTCATTAATACTTTGCCACGGTTACTATTTGAATCTTCAAGGCTGTAAGAAAGAGGACCTTGGCTAAGTGCTTTTGTTAAACCACTTTTAGTATCAAGCATATAAATTTGGCTGATGGAACGTGCATACGACCAGCGATCTTGCAGACCTTTATAGTGCTTGGTTAAGCTGTTAGTGCTCTCAGGTGATTTAGACCAGCTAAACAAAAGATTGGTGTCGTTATAAAAGGTAAAGCCATTAGCTCCTTCTAAATCGTTTGCTAATGTTTTTATTGAGAGGTTTTTACGGTTAAGTTGTTTAAGCTCACCATTTAACAAATACACTAAATATTGGTTATCTGGACTCCAAATAATGTTACTTGGTTGGCCTGCTTCAAAGCGATAAAGCGTTTGATTGTCTGAATCTTTAAGTACAGTAACTGTATTTGCTTGATTTTGTGTTTTATCGTTATAAATGCGAGTGGTAGTAACGTACTGCTTGGCATTAGGTGCGAGTGATAATTGGCTAATTGTAGGAGCATCAAATAGTTGTTTTGCAGATAAACGTTTTGTTTGTGAAGTGCTGAGCGTAATTTTATCAACCTCGCTCTTTGGAGCAAAATCAAGCGTTACATCGTGCCAATTAGCTACTTGCTGGGCTACTATTAAAACAGTGTGAGTACTGTTATTTAAAGCTAACTTATAGCTATTTTTATCGCCTGTTTGTAGTTCGCCATTAATAAATAACTGCCCTTGCTCAATCCCTTTTAAGGTAAGCGTACCTTGCGTAAAGCGGGTTGTTTCAATATTAAATTTTAGTGCCTGTAACCCACCTAAAGTGAGCGCATTGATTTTATTAAACGGTTGCCAGTTTTGTTTTTTCCCAAATACAGAAAAACTATCTGTGTCTGCTTGTAGTTGCGGCAATAGGTTGTTAATAATCGCACTGCCATGAGGTGTCTGAAAAGGCTTTAACTGCATGTCTTCGGCAAGTGGGCCGATAAACTGAATTTTTGATTTATCCAATGGTGCAGCTATTGCAGCAAAGCTTAAGCTGCTAAGCGTTAAAAGAGCTGCTGCGTACTTAAATAGCTTATTTTGATGACACCATGGTGCGCTAAATTTCATTATTATGCCTATTATTATTGGAAGTTTGGCCAAATATAGCATGTATTGTTACCATGCTCACATATCCAATATAGAGGAGAGAAAGTGACTTTACTGATAGTTTATATGGTAGTGGCGATTGTTATTTCGTTTTTATGTTCTGTGATGGAGGCTGTGTTATTAAGTATTTCGCCCAGCTATGTTGCATCACTTAGAAAAAAACACCCTGAGCTTGCTAAACAGCTCGAAAAGCTTAAAAACAATATAGATCAGCCTTTAGCTGCTATTTTAACTTTAAATACAGTTGCCCATACAGCAGGTGCAGCGGGAGTTGGCGCACAAGCGGCTGTCGTTTTTTCCGATGCGGCTGTAGGTATTGCATCAGCCATTATGACATTTCTCGTATTAATTCTTTCTGAAATTATACCTAAAACCTTGGGGGCTAATTACTGGCGAGCTTTAACGCCAAGCGTTACCTACGCTTTGCGGTTTTTAGTTATATCGCTAAAGCCTTTTGTATGGTTTGCTCAAAAGCTAACAAATTTAATGGGTCCAAAGCACGATGAGGCTTATTATATTCGTCAAGAGATAGAGGCAATGGCTGATATAGGCACGGAGTCGGGAGCATTACATCAAGATGAATCTGATATTATCCGTAATTTGTTGCATTTTAAGCATGCAAAATTATGCGACTTAATGACGCCGCGAACTGTTATTTTCAAAATCCATAAAGACTTAACAGTTAATCAGTATTTAAATGAACATGGATCGTCATCGTTTTCTAGAGTGTTGGTATTTGATAAAGATGCCGATGATATCGTTGGGTTTGTGCATAAAAACGATATTATGCTGGCATTTCACCGCTTAGGCACCGATTACAAAATTAGCAAATTGATTAAGCCTATTTATACGGTGCCAACCTCTCAGAATGTATCGTCGTTACTGCAAACACTTTTAACAAAGCGCACACATATATGCTTAGTTGTTGATGAGTACGGTGACGTGCAGGGTATTGTAACGTTAGAGGATATGATTGAAGCTTTAATGGGACTGGAGATTGTAGATGAGCGTGACCAATCTACTAATATGCGCGCAGTAGCAAGGCAGCGTTGGCACAAACGTTTAGCAAGTAGTGCACATATAGTTAGTGAAGAAGATAAACACACTCGGGGTGATAATTAGCTAACAGGCCCCGAGTAAATATTAGTACCGCTTTAAGCGGGGCTGCCATCAGTTTTTAGCCAATCTTTAGCCCAAGATATAAATTCGTCTTGCGGTTTAGGGCGACTAAATAAAAAACCTTGTATGGCTAGGTTTCTTCTATAGTGCCTTAAATAATCGAGCTCCTCTGGGCGTTCAACACCCTCTGCCACTAAATCTAAATTATCTTTACTCGTAATATTAAATAACGAACTTACAACCACTTGAGAAAATAAATCTGTTTCTATATGGCTAATGAGTGAACGGTCTATTTTAATTTCAGTAAAAGGAAGGTTTCGAAGCTGGTCCATATTAGTAAAACCAACACCAAAGTCGTCTAGCGATATACCAAAACCGTGCATTCTTAATCTATTTAGTGTTTCTAATTGCATGAGGCTTGAGAGTGCATGTTGTTCTGTTATTTCTATAATTATATTACTAGGCGTGAGTTGGTTTAATTCTAAAATGAGCAGTAATTTATTTGGGCAGTTTAGGTCATCGAGCTGGTTTGGCGATAAGTTAAAGGCCATTTTAAAATCATGACCTAGTTGCGCTGTCATATTTTTGAATTCGCTGGTGGCCTTTTCAAAAAGAGAAAATGTAATTTGATTAATTAAGTTGTGTTGTTCGGCAGTATTTATAAAACGGCAAGGTAAAATAATATTGTCGTCTTTACTTGATAAAATACGCGCTAACACTTCAACACTTTCAATTTTATTGTTATCAGCGTTTATTTTTGGTTGGTAAAAAGGCGTTATTTCATCGTTTTTTAATGCATCAATAAGCTCATCTTTTGAAATGGCTGGCTCTTTTAATAAAGTGTGGCTGTTTAATTGCGCCACTTTAATAAGTAACCTACTAACCTGAGACAGTTGAACTGGCTTTGGAATATTACCAATGAGGTGAGCGTTATGTTGTTTCGCGAGATTGGCAGCTAAGCTAATAACTTTATGGTCCATTTCAGAAGCAATTATTATACCGCCTTGATAATGTAGCTCTCCTAAGTGGCGGATTAATTCCATGCCGTCCATTTCGGGCATATTGAGATCAGTAAAAATAGCATCAAAGTAGTTGATATCTTCTTTAACTTTTTCAAGCGCTTCTTTTGCATTCAGGTACGTAGTTATAGTGTTAGACATACCCAATTCGTTAAGTATAGCTTCCATAACGATCAAAATTGCTTTTGAATCGTCAACAACTAAAATATTAGGCACTATCTTCTTCACTGTTATCCCTTTCAATGTATCGCTTGGAGTTACTATAAAAGTAGTAGTGTTTTTTTATTTTGTCAGTATCAAATGCTTTTATTTTGAAAATAGTTACCTAGCACCTTCCCTCGTGTTTTTGAGCTGATTAGGTATACTAGCGCCATTATTTTAAACGGTCTTAATTATGATAAGAATAGATCTTACTTTAGCCGAGCAACCATTTTCGCTTATGGTGTCTGGGCAAAAAATTGTGCAGGTATTTCATGCGCAACAAGCCATTACCTTTGATAACCCTCGTGAAAACTACTATCAGTTTACTTACGACAACAAAAAAATAGGTATCGATACAGGGGCAGTCGAAGAGCAAAGCATTTCGCTCTTTGTAGATGATCAATTTGCAACACAACTTGCGTTGCCAGCACCTACAAATGGGTCACCTAAAAAAGGCTTTTTAGGGCTAGCTGCATTAGGTTTTAAGCTTTTTAAAAGCGCTAAGGTAATTAAAGTAGTGCTTGCAGGGGCTTCTGTTGCAGGCTATGCGTGGTTATTTAGTATTGAATTTGCACTAATGCTAATTGGTTGCTTAGTCGTACACGAGTACGGCCATGTGCGAGCAATGAAATACTTTGGCATAAAAACCAAAGGTATTTACTTAATCCCGTTTGTTGGAGGGCTTGCTGTAAGTGACGATAAAATAACAACCCGTTGGCAAGATGTCGTTATATCACTGATGGGGCCTGCATTTGGTTTAATTACCTCGGTACTGGGTGTCGTTTTATATTACGCCACCGAGATGGAAATATTTGCAGGTGTTGCGGTGCTTAGTGCGTTATTAAATTTATTTAACTTGTTACCTATTTTGCCGCTTGATGGCGGGCATGTATTAAAAAGTATTAGCTTTTCAATGCGTTCATGGATTGGCCTAAGTGTATGTTTACTCGGTGTACTGTTTGGTTTATGGCTGAGCTACACATTTGGCTTAATGTTACTGGTATTCTTTTTGTTTGTAGGTGCGCTGGAAATTGTATTTGAATGGCGCGGCCGACATTACTCCCATTTATTGCCGCTTGATAAATACGGCCAAGGTTTTTCAGCGGTTATGTATGCACTGGTAGTTGCAGGCCATGTGGCAGTGATGATGCATTTTGCAGACTCTGACAATCCAATACTTAGTTTACCAATGACTATTTTGGCAAGCTAACGCTTAAAACAGCATGAAAGTTTAAAAATGCTCAATCTGCTGTTTTTTTGCTCGGTTGTTGTTGTTTTTTTGTAACTAAAGATGTAATTTACCGCTATCAGAGTTGTTCAGGGATTGTTCAGGGATTGTTCAGGGATGTTATTTAGAAAGGAAGCTGTCGCTCAGCAAAGTGAGCGTTTAACGGGGGCGATTACCCTCGCCCAACCTTTATCAATAAAATTAACTGTGTTTGTTCTGGCTTGTGTCGCTATCGCAGTTATTACCTTCTTGTTTACCGCGGAATACTCTCGTAAAGAAACTGTGCGTGGCTTATTAATGCCCAATAAAGGGGTGATCCAAAGCTTTGCTAATCAAGGTGGCATGATTGAGCGGTTGTTGGTACAAGAGGGCGATGCCGTTACTAAAGGTCAGCCGTTGGCGACCATCATTGTGCAGCAAAATAATAGTCAAGGTATTGCATTAAGTACTCAACTTGTTGAGCAGCTAAGTATGCAAATACAACTGCTTAATGACGAAATTACACAAAACCACACCCTACAAAAGCAAGAGTCACTTAACTTGCAGGCACAAAAACGTGCACTAACTAATGAGCAAGCTGCATTACAAAGCCAGCTTAAACTTACTGATGAAAAACTAGCGCTACTGAACCGCCAACAAAGTAACCTTAATCAGCTTAATAAAAACGGTTTTTTATCAAATATTGAGCGTGAGCAACAACAAGCCTTGTTAGATGCTAAGCAAGAAAAACAAAACCTAGCACGCTTGCTGATGCAGCAAGAAAACCAATTAAGTCAACTTAGCTTTAATATTGCCAACGTGCCCCAGCAGTATACGTTGCGTATAAATAGTCTTAAACGCCAACAAGCGGATATTCAAAACCAGCTCACACAAATTAAAAGTAACTATCAATATACCATAACAGCCAGTAACAGCGGTGTTGTTACTGGCATTCAAGTGGTTAAGGGCGAAACACTTACCCAAGCCAAACCACTGTTGCATATTATTCCCGAAGGATCAGAGCTAGTAGCAGAGTTGTTGCTACCAACACGTTCAGCAGGCTTTATACAGCTAGGTAACGATACGCGCCTGCGTTTTGATGCTTTCCCCTATCAACGCTTTGGTTTCATTAACAGCAAAATTAGCCGTATTGATAAGGCACTCATTACCCCAAATGAAATACGCTTGCCCATTGTACTGCAAGAGCCTGTATACCGCTTGCGGGCAATACTTAGCCAACAACAAATGCAGGCCTATGGTAAGGCGTTTGAGCTGAAAAGTGGCATGTTGTTTGAGGCAGATATTATGTTGGAGCAGCGCACATTAATCGAGTGGTTACTCGAGCCACTGTACAGCCTAAAAGGGCGCGTAAGTTAAGTGTAGCGTTTTATGAAATAAAGAAAAATTTGAAAGTTTTGGTGGTTTGCTAAATGCAAACAACCGAAAAAGACGGCCAGCTTTAGTTAACTTTAGCGAGCAGCTAAAGCCAGCCTATTAACCGCCCACCTAATTATAAAGGCTGGGCATATTAACAACCCGATAGCTTAACTAAAAAGCATCGGATTTATGGAGTATAACAAAATGCGTGAATTAAACGTAAAAGAAATTCAAGAAGCGAATGGTGGTTTTGGACCTGCAGGTGCTGGTTTGGGAGCTGTAATTGGTGCTGCTGGTTATTTAGGAAGTGCAGCGACTTCGGGCAATTTTAGTTGGGGTGGTTTAGGTGCTGCTACCGCTGCTGGAGGGTTATCTGGTGCGGTTGGTGGGCCGATTGTTTCAGCTGCAGCAAGGTTCCTTCTACCAAGAATCTCTTTCATGGGTGGCGCTGCTTCAAACGTATAATAAATAATTAGCATAGCTATTCTTATAGCTATGCTAAAAAGGACAGCTATGAAAGTATATAATGCAAGTCTTTTTGCTCTTATCGTATTCTTACCAATAGGAGTAGTTACAGATCACATAGAACTTTTTATTGCCCTGATTATGTCGTTATTACCAGTAAATATAAAATATGGAAATCGTAGCATAACCGATTTACAAAATGATAAAACGGCTTTTTCTGGAGTTAAAATCCTTATTTGGCCGCCTATTATCTTATTTTTCTTGATACTCACACATAACAAATGGGCTGGATATATTGATTTTTATTTGTAAATTATAACTTCAAACAGAACTGTAATTAAATAACGATTAATAAAAGTATAAGCTTTTGAGGATTATTATAACTCATAGGAATTTGAATTTTTATAGTTGTTACTTCAAACCTTACAGCACATGTATAAGTTTCATCAAGGAATACTTGCTTCATGGATAGCTTGAACTTTTCTGTATTAAAATCAGTACCTCTTATCCTCCAATCCGAAATAGCTGAGTGCGGCCTAGCCTCTATTGCTATGGTGGCAAGTTATCGCGGTCATAAGCTGGATATGCCTGCCATGCGAAAACGCTTTTCGGCTAATCTAAAGGGTATGAACTTACAACAGCTGATTGAGCTGGGTGATAACTTGGGGCTCGCCAGTCGTGCATTGCAATGCCCTATTGATGAAGTCCATAAACTACAAACGCCGTGTATTTTACATTGGGATATGAATCACTTTGTGGTGCTGACCAAAGTCTCTGGCAAAGGTGTTGCAGCTAAATTTGCAATTAACGACCCTGCTGTAGGTAAACGCAGTTTGAATGGCGATGAATTCAGTAAGCACTTTACCGGTATTTGTTTAGAGCTCACGCCAACGAGTAAGTTTGAAGCTAAACAAGAAAAAGCGCAGATGAAGTTTACCCAACTTTGGAGCTCAATGAAGGGCTTAAAAGCGGGATTACTAAAACTGATAGCATTATCACTTGTATTACAGTTGTTTGCTTTGATGGCCCCTTATTATATGCAGTGGGTGGTGGATGAAGTACTAATTAGTTTTGATGAATCGTTATTAACGGTGCTTGCCATGGGGTTTGCACTGATTGCGATTATTTCGGTGGTGACTAATGCGGTGCGAAGCTGGTTGATTTTACGACTTTCCAGCCTTTTAAATATGCAAATGGGTGTGAATTTGCTTAGGCATTTATTGCGACTACCCATGAATTATTTTGAGTCACGCCATGTTGGCGATATTGTGTCGCGCTTTGGCTCGTTGGCACAAATACGTGAGCGTATTACCACAGGGTTTGTCGAAACACTGGTCGATGGCGTGATGGCGATTACCGTATTGATTATGATGCTAATTTATTCGCTGAAACTCACAGCGGTAGTTGTAGGTGCAATTGTGCTTTACACCTTAGTGCGTTTAGCGCTGTATTGGCCGCTGCACCAAGCTACTGAAGAAATGATTCAATCATCTGCCAAAGAGCAATCGAACTTTTTAGAAAATATTCGCGGTATGCAAACTATAAAGCTGTTTGGCAATGAATCGCAGCGCCAAGGCATTTGGCAGAACCGTTATGTTGAGGTCATTAATAGTGAAATCCGTTTAGGGCGTTTAAACATTAGCTTTGATTCATTTAATAAGCTGTTATTTGGCCTTGAAAATGTATTGGTGATTTACTTTGCTGCATTGCTAGTTATGAGCAATAGCTTGTCTGTTGGTATGGTACTGGCGTTTATTGCTTATAAAAACCAGTTAACCAGCCGCTTTGCCAACTTAATTGAGCAAATTATTCAATTCAAAATGATGCGCTTACACTTAGACCGTATTGCAGATATAGCACTCACGAAACAAGAAGCTAATCGTGACGGTGAAATGGCATATACAGGTGATGACGAAGGTAAAGTTAAAGGCCAGCTTACGCTCGAGAATATTTGCTTTAGTTACAGTGAAGAGCAAGCGCCTATTTTAAATAATGTTAATTTAATGCTGAATACCGGTGACTCGATTGCGATTACAGGGCCATCTGGCGCGGGTAAAACTACGCTAATGAAAATTATGCTGGGGTTATTACAGCCGACCTCGGGTAAAGTGCTGCTGGATGGTAAAGATATCACCCAGCCTGGCCTTAAAAACTACCGCAAACAAATAGCTGCAGTAATGCAAGATGACACATTGTTAGCTGGCTCAATCGCTGATAACATCAGTTTTTTTGACCCTCAGCCGAATTATTTAAAAATAGAGACGTGTGCTCGTCATGCGGCTATTCATGATGATATTACCAAAATGACTATGGGTTATAACTCATTAGTAGGTGATATGGGATCAAACTTATCTGGCGGTCAAGTACAGCGTTTACTCCTTGCTCGCGCATTGTATCAATCGCCCTGCGTGTTGTTTATGGATGAAGCAACTAGTCATTTAGATAAAGACAACGAGGCGAAAATAAGTGAGCAAATTCAGCACTTACCAATCACACGGATTATGATTGCTCATCGCCAAGAAACCATTAACATGGCCAGCAAAGTCTATCAACTGAAAGAGGGTAGGTTGGTGGAGCTACAACAGCAGAGCGAGAGTGCATAAAACAATCAAGGCGTGTGTATTACACGCCTTTTTATTATGTTTACAGTTAATAAAAGCTCAATACCAGCGATATAAAAACCCCAGTTACAAATAGCTGCACAACACAAAACCCCATAATATCTTTTGCTTTTAAGCCTGCGATAGCAAGGACGGGTAATGCCCAAAAAGGTTGAATTAGGTTAGTCCACGCATCACCCCATGCAACAGCCATTGCAACGCGAGATATATCGGCACCTAGCTCTTGTGCTGCGGGTATAACAATAGGCGCTTGTACTGCCCATTGGCCGCCGCCAGAGGGTACAAACATATTAACGAGTCCTGCACTTATAAAACTAAAAAATGGCAAGCTATCAGCATCTGCAACGGCAATAAAGCCACGTGATATCTGTTGTGCTAATCCGCTATCAACCATTACCGCCATAATGCCAGCATAAAAAGGAAATTGAATAACAATGCCAGCCCCGCTTGGAATTGCTTGTTGCAGACTGTTAAGTAAATTATGGGGTGTTTGATGCAGCGTAATAGCTAAAAACAAAAATACGGCAATAACGCTATTAAGGTTTAAGTTTCCGCCAGTAATAAAGAAGTAATAGCCTAAATATGCCAAACCTAATAAGCCAATTGTCATACCGAGTAGTTTACTTTGTTCCAAATGTTGGGCAGGTCTGGTTATTGTTGTGGGCTTAGGTGTTGTCTCTTGTAAAAGAGCTGGGTCGATATATACGCTTTCTTGCTCGCTTGGCAGCATATAGCGATTAACGAGCGGCATAATAATGAATAAACCAACTAATATGGTTATATTAAAGCCCGCAAATAAAGTGTGCTCTGTACTAATAATACCAATGCTGGCCTCTGAAAAGTGACCATCGGTTGCGATAGTTAAAGGAATCGAACCCGCTAATCCGCCATGCCATACAACAAAACCTGAGTAAGCGCTGGCTACTAATAATCGATAATCAACACGAGTATGTTTAGCAATTGCCTTGGCAAAAAGGGCACCAATAACTAAGCCAAATCCCCAATTTATCCAGCTCGCTAAAAGCGAAATAAGCGTGACTAATATAATTGCTTTAGGTGCGGTGCTTGCAAATGTTGCTAGCTTTTCTAATAACTTACTTATAGGTGGCGTACTTGCCAACATATAGCCTGTAATTAACACTAGCAGCATTTGCATAGCAAAACTTAATAAGTTCCAAAACCCACCTCCCCACGCTTGTAATACTTCAATGTTAGTTGCGGTTGTAAATAAGCTCGCACTGACAAGAGTAATTATTGTAAGTAAAATTACAAATATAAAAGGGTCGGGAAGATAGCGCTCTACAATTTTAGTAAAAGGGCGGGCTATTTTATTAAGCATAAGCACAACTGTTTTGGTTATTATTTTAACGCTAATTAATCATGAAAAATCACCATTGGCAAACAGCATTTAGTCTAATATTTGCGGTTAAAAGCTTAAACATTGCTTAAAAGCATCGCTTACAGTAACGTACTGTTTATAGATAGTTTACTAACGAAGACTTTGTATTATGCCGGTGATATTTAAAAGGCTAGCGTTACTTGTTCGCGCTCATATAGATCAGTTGAGTTGGCAAGCAGTGGCATTAGCTATTTTGACTCATATGCTATTAACATGGAGCTTACTATTTATAGCGAATGAGAAAGCGTTAACCTCGCTTACTACCTTTTTTTACTATTACACAGTAACAACATCAACAGTGGGGTATGGTGACTTTAGTCCAACTACTGATCTTGGTCGTTGGGTGGTTGCATTAATACAAATTCCATTTGGTTTAGCTTTATTTGGTGTTTTGCTAGGAAAAGCAGGACAAACTGTTACTTACTTAATTAGGCGCGCTATGACTGGTGATAAAAACTTTGCCCACAGTAACCACCATATTATTATTTTTGGTTGGCACGACACTCGTACAAAAAAGATGATTGATTACATTTTGGCAGATACGAAACGTACAGACCGTCGTATTTTACTCGCGGTAACAGAGCAAATGGATCATCCTTTTTTAGCTAACGAAAGCGTTGATTTTGCACGTTTAACGAGTTTTACAAATTTAGCTGAGCTAGAGCGGGTAGCTATTCGTAGTGCTGATAAAGTGATTATTGATGGTCAAGATGACGATCAGACATTTACAACAGCCCTGCGCATTAGTCGCTTAGTAAAAGATGATTGCCATATAAGCGCTCACTTTTTAGATGAAACCAAAGTTGAGATGATGTTAGAGCATTGCCAAAATGTAGAGTGTAGTAGTGCAAAATCAGCTGAGATACTAGTACGCTCAATGCAAGATCCAGGTTCGAGCCGTGTGCAAGAGGAGCTGCTATCTACTTTGCATGGTGATACACAATTTAGCTTGAAAATACCAAGTGGCTGCAAAGATATGGAGTTTGGTACTTTGTTTCATCATTTTAAGCTTGAGCATGATGCAATACTGTTGGGTGTTGCTCATAATTTAAGTGCGCAAAATATGGATTTAAACCCACCATTAGATTACAAAGTAAGTGAAGGCGATATTTTGCACTATATATCGGTAGATCGAGTATTAAGTAGTGAAGTAGACTGGTCGAGCCTAGAAAAATAATGAATGAAGTTGTATTTTTAATTGTTGTTTTAAGTGCTTATATATTACCTGTCGTTATTGTACTCAACAGTAAGCGTACACAGGGTCATGAAAAGAATGGCTGGCTAATGGGAATAATTATATTTTCTTGGTTAGGGTTAATGATGTACTTTGCCATTGTGCCCAAGTATGGGCACAAAAAGAAAAAGGTTAAATAGAGTAGTTGGCCTTTACAGCCGCTTTTACTGGCGTAATTACTCTTCTAGTTGCTTAATTTTATGCTCAATTAAAGGATCGTCAGGTACAAGTTGTTGAGCAACTTCTAATAACTGAATGGCATCATTAGGATGCTCATCTTGATGCTTAAGGGCAACATCTATTAATGGCTGAATATCAATTTTTGCCTGATGTTCCTGTACGTGAACTTCTTTTTCATCAATCAAAATATTATGAGCTTTGCTTAATAGTGTTTGACGGTGAGCTGAGTTTACATTCGCTTTATTAAGGCTTTTGTAATAATCCTCTTTAAAACGTAAGGTTTTAGTTTGCAGACGAAATTGCGCAATATCAATTTGCTGATGCTGGATAAAATCGACGGCTACTTGCTTATAAAATCCAAACTT
Source organism: Pseudoalteromonas sp. NZS100 (assembly GCF_015864815.1). NCBI lineage: Bacteria > Pseudomonadati > Pseudomonadota > Gammaproteobacteria > Alteromonadales > Pseudoalteromonadaceae > Pseudoalteromonas > Pseudoalteromonas sp. NZS100. Next base: position 285,244 of record NZ_JADYWM010000004.1, on the reverse strand, counting down.
ATTCAAATATGTGGCATGTGTGCCATGTCCCATACCAAATACTCGTAAGTGAGTTAACTGCTTATAGCGCTTAGCGTGCATTCGGTCTATACGATTAGTAGGATCGTAAATAATATAGCCTTGGGCATCTCCTAAATCTAGATCGTGATAATCTTGCTGCCAATCAAACTGCTGAGCTATATCGGTACTAGAGCGGTCATCCCACGGTACTAATTCTTTATTTTTAGTACTTACCGGATGGAAGAACAACACCTGATTTAGCTTTAATAGTTTAGCAAAAGCGCCAACAGCAAATCCGCCACGACTTAAACCATAGCCAAGTCGACAATTAAACGGCGTAAGTAATGTTGATAATTGCTCGAGAAAAAAGATTAAATTACGATTACGAAACCAATTACTTTTACCTAAATGCTGAAAAGCGATTACGTTTACGTTTTGTTTTTGAGCTAAGTGATAACCCCATGGTGCAAAATCAGGGTGAAGATCTTGCTCTTGCACGTTAGTGCCAGCAGGGGAGAAGGTAAAAAGCAGGGGTTTATTGACGTCAACAAAATCATACTTAACAAATACATCGCCGAGTAAATCATTACCCGTCATGGGTAATCGAGTTTGTTGCTCATTGCGCGGGAGAGTTAACCATTCATCTAACCAATACAGTAATTTCATTAATCCTCCAGCTATAAGTCAATATAGATCATATCAAACTCAATGAAATTAGGTCAAACCGATAGGATATTACTGCGTCATTTTGATTATTTCATCCCAGTCATTTTTAGTAACAGGCATTATTGATAGTCGTCCGCCCTTTTTAAGTGCGATTTCAGTAATATTGTCATTGGCTTTAATATCTTTAAGGCTAATTAATTTTTTTAAATGGCTTTGATAAGTAACCTCAACAACAACCCAACGTGGTTTGTCGCTGGTGGCTTTTGCATCGTAATAGTCGCTGCTAAAATCAAATTGAGTGGGGTCTGGGTAGGCTTCTTTGGTAACCTCGGCAATGCCCGCTACGCCCACGTGTTTACAGCTTGAATGGTAAATCATGACTGAATCACCGATTTTGACGTCGTCACGCATAAAATTTCGTGCTTGGTAATTACGCACGCCTTCCCAAAGAGTCGTTTGTTTTGGTGCATTTTTTAAGTCATCTAATGAAAACGCATCGGGTTCAGTTTTAAATAGCCAGTAAGCCATAACAGTATTCCTAACAAATATTTACTTCCCACTATTGTATAGTATCATTTGGACACTAGGGTAATGAGGAAGAAATAATGAGCCAAGTATTAGATGATTTATTGTCGTTGTTAACACTTGAAGAAATTGAGCAAGGTTTATATCGAGGACAAAGCCAAGATTTAGGCTTTGGTGCTGTATTTGGTGGTCAAGTAATGGGGCAGGCGCTTTCTGCTGCCAAAGAAACCCTACCTGAAGGGCGAATAGTTCATTCATTACATTCTTACTTTTTACGCCCAGGCGATCCGGCTAAACCCATTGTTTATGACGTAGAAACTATTCGTGATGGTAAGAGCTTTAGTACGCGCCGAGTCAAAGCAATTCAGTACGGTAAACCTATTTTTTATATGACCGCGTCATTTCAGGGTGAAGAAAATGGGTTGTCGCATCAAGCGACAATGCCTGATGTTCCCGCACCTGAAGAATTACGTTCATCGCTTGAGTTTTACCAAGATAACGCTTCGCATATCCCAGAGGTTATCCGTAATAAGTTTACCCGTGAAATGCCTATTGAAATGCGACCGGTTACTTTTCATAACCCGTTTAAACCAGAAGTTATGGAGCCGGTAAAGCATATTTGGTTTAAAGCTAATGGTGAAATGCCGGACGATCAGCGTATCCATAATTACTTATTAGCGTATGCGTCTGATTTTGAGTTTTTACCAACTGCATTACAACCTCATGGTGTATCGTTTATGCAGCCAAATATGCAAGTAGCTACTATTGATCATGCAATGTGGTTTCATCGTCCATTTAGAATGGATGATTGGATTTTGTATTCAATTGATAGTCCAAGTGCGAGTAATGGGTGTGGTTTGGTACGGGGGCAGTTTTTTGATCGCCAAGGCAACTTGGTTGCCTCAACAATGCAAGAAGGGGTTATGCGTCAACGCTAACCCCTTCTGTAAATGCATTGCTAGTTACACTGGTCTTGAACTATATCGCTGATTGACTGCCAGACGCGTGCTGGCAGTAATGTTTTAAGGTGTGCGTAGGTTTCACATAGTTGTGTGCTACCTACTAAGCCCTTATCACCCTCTGTTATTAACGACTCGCCACGTAAGTTTTCGATAAAACTAACAAGTACTTTTTTGTCAAAAAACTCAGGTGTTTTTATGCCGTGCAGTGTACCTAAACGTTGTGCGAGTACTTGGCTTTCTCTTTCAAGCTCGGCTTTTTCAATGCCATCACTTGTTTGAATAAAACCAATCACAATAGCGTAACGTTGTAGGGTAAAGCTAAGTGCTCGTCCAAGCATTTCTAGCTTAGCTAGGCAGTCGTTACTGTTCGTTATATGAATGTTATCGCCATCAAACTCAATTAAATTTTGATCGGCAAAATTAGCTAAAATACGCGTTATGTAGTTTTCATCAAGAGGTTGTAAATACCATTCTTTAGCAAATAGCGGATAAAATGTTTTTACAAGTTGCTGGCATTGAGCAATAGTTGTGCTGTGTTGTTTAAATAGATGTAGTGCAATTAAGCTTGGTACTGCAAATAAGTGCAAAATATTGTTTCGGTAGTAATTAAACAGTACTTTTTCTTTATCGCTAATCGTAATGATTTCGCCAAACTCATCACTGATCACTTCAAACTTATTAAGCTTTAATGCATGCGTTAGTAATTGCTCTGGTGTTTCGTCTGGTGTAGTTACTTTATTACTGTAGCTGGCATCACGCTGTAAGCGCAGATAAAAATCAAGCTGTGCTAATAGCTTTGGTTTACTCAATGCTTGCTTATCATTAACCAGCAATATCATCGCTAGTAAGTTAACCGCATTAAGCGCCGCTGCATTATTAATTTTAACCATTACTTGGTCGGCAAGTTTAGTTACTTGTGGTGCTAACCATTGTGGCTTTTGCACGTCAGTTGGGTGTATTGAATCACGCCAATCAGGTTGGTTATCGTTTAAGTATTGGTTAATAGAGATTGGGTCGCCAAAGTTTAAATTACCACGACCGTAGTTTTTAAGGTTTTTGATTGCCTTAAAAATACCAAATATAGATTCGCCTTTTTTATCTTTACCATCTAGCTCTTTAAGGTAGGTGTTAATTTCCATGACGTGCTCGTAGCCAATGTACACAGGAACAATAGATATTGGTCTGTCTATTCCGCGTAGCATTGCTTGTAATGTCATAGATAGCATACCCGTTTTAGGTGGAAGTAGGCGTCCAGTTCGGCTTCGACCGCCCTCCGTGTAAAACTTAACAGAGTAACCTTTAATAAACAGTTGGCTTAAATACTCTTTGAATATGGCAGAATAAAGTTTATTCCCTGCAAATGAACGGCGAATAAAAAACGCACCAGAGCGTCTAAATATGCCTCCGGCAGGAAAAAAGTTAAGATTTATACCAGCAGCTATATGCGGAGGTACTAAACCCAAATGATAAATAGAGTAAGTAAGCAGTAAGTAATCCATATGGCTGCGATGGCAAGGCATATAGATTATTTCATGTCCTTTATCTGTTAGTTCATGAATTTGTTCGGCGTGTTTAATATCAATACCATTATAAAGCTTATTCCATAACCAAGTTAAAAACCTTTCGGCCACACGTATCATTGCTTCAGAGTAATTAGCGGCTATTTCATCAAGTAGCTTAAGTGCATTTTGACGAGCTTCTGTTTGGCTAATATTTTTAGCGTTAGCTTCATCTTGAATTGCTTTTTTTATAGTAGGTGACGCTAATAATGAATTAAACAATTGCTCACGAGATGGCATTTTAGGGCCTGTAGCAGCTAGCTTTTGGCGCTTAAAGTGAACACGCGCTACGCGTAATAATTTATGAGGTAACTCACTTACATCGGCTTTTTCATTGACTAAAAGTGATAAGTCGAGTGGTTGGCTAAAGCGAATAAAGTTATCGCGCCCTGAAAATAACACCACAAAAAACTTTCTAAACCAGCTTGGAGTAAGAGAGTGTGTAATTAAAGTACGTAGTCCTGGCTTTTCTTTACCTGGATCGCGCCCCCATAAAATAGTAACAGGCACCACTTGTACGTTTTGCTGACCGCTTTTTATTAAGTACTCAATAATTTGCTTGCCTTGGGCTAAAGCATTTGTTGGTTTTGCTTCATCACCAAATAACGGTGGAGGATTTTTAATACCAATAAAACGGTCTAAATTTTGAGTCCCTAGCACTTGCTCTTCTGTTGGGCTTGGTAGGCCATTCTTTTTACAAACATGCGCCAGCGCGGCTAAATCAAAACGTGAATTTAAACGCACTATATAAAATGTAGGGTACTCAGGGTTTAGCTCATACTGTTTAATAGGATTTTCTGGTAGCACTTTGCTTTTCACAAATAAGCGGCTAAATCCAGCAGACATAACATTTAAACAATAATTAAAAATACGCATCGACTCACCATATTGAGAGTATTAAGGGCAAAATTAGCGCAACAGGATACCATAATATCTAAAAATCCCTTAGTTTGCGCAATTAAGATGTTTAGTTGTTTGTTGACTAGCATCAAAAGCATTAGTTCAAGTATAGCTATTGAACATGTATGGATGCATATTTAATCAAATTAGTATTCATTACATTGTTTCTAAATAGTTGTTGCATTTATCACCAATACCTCTATAATACGCAGGCTTTCAAAATTCCTCTGGGAATTAGAAAGGATAAATTAAGCTTGGATTTCAAGCTAATAAACAGGAGTTCCGATTTGGAACTCAACGTAGATATAATCAAACAGCCGACATCTTAAGTTTTAAGATTGTTTCGGTCGTTTTTTTATGCTCTTTTATATGCTCTTTATATTGAGGTTAAGAATGTCAAATCAACGCATTCGTATTCGCCTAAAAGCTTTTGACCACCGTTTGATTGACCAATCAACGGCAGAAATCGTGGAAACTGCGAAACGCACTGGCGCACAAGTACGTGGTCCAATCCCACTACCTACACGCTTTGAACGTTTTACTGTACTAACTTCACCGCACGTTAATAAAGATGCGCGTGATCAGTACGAGATCCGCACCCATAAACGTCTGATAGACATCGTAGAACCAACTGACAAGACTGTAGACGCGCTTATGCGTTTAGATCTTGCTGCTGGTGTTGATGTTCAAATCAGCCTGGGTTAATCGAAAGATTAGAGAGGTTTTAGGAAAATGGCATTAGGTCTAGTCGGTCGTAAAGTGGGTATGACACGAATCTTCACTGAAGATGGTGTATCTATCCCTGTGACAGTTATTGAAGCGACACCTAACCGCATTGCTCAGATCAAATCTGACGCAACAGACGGTTATAACGCGCTTCAAGTAACCGCAGGCACTAAAAAAGCAAGTCGTGTAAACAAAGCTAAAGCGGGTCATTTCGCTAAAGCTGGTGTTGAAGCGGGTCGCGGTCTGTGGGAATTCCGCCTTAACGGTGGTGAAGGCGATTTTGAAGTAGGCGCTGAGCTTACTGTTGAATTATTCAACGAAATCAACAAGGTTGACGTAACCGGTACTTCTAAAGGTAAAGGTTTCCAAGGTGGTGTTAAGCGCTGGAATTTCAGCATGCAAGACGCTACACATGGTAACTCTCTATCTCACCGTGCTCCTGGTTCAATCGGTCAAAACCAATCACCTGGTAAGGTGTTTAAAGGTAAGAAAATGGCCGGTCATATGGGTGCTGAGCGTGTAACGACTCAAAACTTAGAACTAGTTCGCGTTGACGCTGAGCGTAATTTGCTTTTAGTTAAGGGTGCAGTACCTGGAGCTATTGGCGGTGACGTTATCGTTAAACCAGCTGTTAAAGCATAAGTCCTGGAGATTTAGTGATGGAATTAGCAATTAAAGACGCTTCTGGCGGTCTTGAAGTTTCTGAAGCTACTTTTGGACGTGAGTTTAACGAAGCATTAGTACACCAAGTAGTTGTTGCATACGCAGCAGGTGCTCGTCAAGGTACTCGTGCTCAGAAGACACGTTCTGAAGTAAGCGGTGGTGGTAAAAAACCATGGGCTCAAAAAGGTACTGGCCGTGCACGTGCCGGTACAATCCGTAGCCCAATTTGGCGTTCAGGTGGCGTTAGCTTTGCAGCTAAACCACAAGACCACAGCCAAAAAGTAAACCGTAAAATGTACCGTGGTGCGATTAAAAGCATCTTATCTGAATTAGTTCGTCAAGAGCGTTTAATCGTTGTTGAAAGTTTTGCTCTAGCAGCACCAAAAACTAAAGAACTAGTTGCTAAGCTTAAAGAACTTGAGCTTAAAGATGTTCTTATCGTGACTGAAGAAGTAGATGAAAATCTTTTCTTATCGGCACGTAACCTTTATAAGGTTGACACACGTGATGTAGCTGGTATCGATCCTGTAAGCTTAATTGCTTTCGATAAGGTACTTATTACAGCCGCTGCTGTTAAGCAACTTGAGGAGGCGCTAGCATGATTCGCGAAGAACGTCTTTTAAAAGTGATCCTTGCTCCACATATCTCTGAAAAAAGCACAATTGCTGCTGAAGAAAACAATACTATTGTTTTTAAAGTAGTAAATGACGCAACTAAAGCTGAAATTAAAGTAGCAGTTGAGAAGCTTTTTGAAGTAGAAGTAACGGGTGTTCGCACACTTAACGTTAAGGGTAAAACAAAACGTACTGGCGCACGTTTCGGTCGTCGTAGCGACTGGAAAAAAGCTTACGTTACTCTTAAAGAAGGCAGCGAGCTAGACTTTGTCGGCGGCGCCGAGTAATAAGGGGATAGAATTATGGCACTTCAAAAGTGTAAGCCTACTTCTGCGGGCCGTCGTCACCTAGTTAAAGTGGTTAACTCTGATCTACATAAGGGTAAGCCATACGCACCACTTTTAGAGAAAAACTCTAAATCAGGTGGTCGTAATAACAATGGTCGTATTACGGTTCGTCATATCGGTGGTGGTCATAAACAACATTACCGTTTAATCGATTTTAAACGTACTAAAGATGGCATTCCAGCCACTGTTGAACGTTTAGAATACGATCCAAATCGTAGCGCAAACATCGCTCTTGTATTATATGCAGACGGTGAGCGTCGTTACATTATCGCACCTAAAGGCTTAAAAGCTGGCGATGCAATCCAGTCTGGTGTTGATGCACCAATCAAACCTGGTAATGCATTACCAATGCGTAATATGCCTGTAGGTTCGACTGTTCACAACGTAGAATTAAAACCAGGTAAAGGTGCTCAAATCGCACGTTCTGCTGGTGCATACGTTCAAATCCTTGCTCGTGATGGTCAGTATGTAACATTACGTCTTCGTTCAGGCGAAGTTCGTAAAGTTGAATCTGATTGTCGTGCGACTCTAGGTGAAGTAGGCAATGCTGAGCATATGCTTCGTTCACTTGGTAAAGCAGGTGCAAATCGCTGGCGTGGTATTCGTCCGACAGTTCGTGGTGTTGCCATGAACCCGGTAGATCACCCACACGGTGGTGGTGAAGGTCGTACATCTGGTGGTCGTCATCCTGTGTCTCCATGGGGTAAACCGACTAAAGGTGCGAAGACGCGTAAGAACAAGCGTACGGATAAATTTATAGTACGTCGTCGTACTAAGTAATATTGAGGAATAGCCATGCCACGCTCTCTCAAGAAGGGTCCTTTTATAGACCTACACTTGCTGAAGAAGGTAGAGAAAGCTTTGGAAAGCGGTGAGAAAAAGCCAATTAAAACTTGGAGCCGTCGTTCAATGATCATACCTAACATGATCGGATTGACCATTGCTGTCCATAATGGTCGCCAGCACGTACCAGTTTTCGTTTCTGACGAAATGATCGGTCACAAACTAGGTGAATTTGCACCAACTCGCACTTACCGTGGCCATGCTGCGGATAAGAAAGCGAAGAAACGATAAGAGGGGAAGATAAATGCAAGCATTAGCTAAACATAAATTCGCCTCTGGTTCGGCGCAAAAAGCACGTCTAGTTGCAGATCAGATCCGCGGGTTACCTGTAGATCGCGCACTAGAAATCCTGGCGTACAGCCCGAAGAAAGCGGCTGTATTAGTTAAGAAAGTACTTGAGTCTGCTATTGCTAACGCAGAGCATAACGAAGGTGCTGACATTGATGAGCTTCGTATAACAACGATCTTTGTGGACGATGGTCCTACAATGAAACGTATTATGCCTCGTGCTAAAGGACGCGCAGATCGCATCCTTAAGCGTACAAGCCATATCACTGTTATGGTTTCAGATAGCTAGGAGTATAAGTAATGGGACAAAAAGTTCATCCTACTGGTATTCGCCTAGGTATATCTAAACCTTGGGTTTCTACCTGGTACGCGAGTTCAAAAGATTTCTCTGCACAGCTTTTTGGCGATCACAAAGTTCGTACATTCCTTACTAAGGAATTGAAAACGGCTTCTGTGTCTAAAATCGTTATTGAGCGTCCAGCAAAATCAATCCGAGTAACAATCCACACGGCTCGTCCGGGTGTTGTTATCGGTAAAAAAGGCGAAGACGTAGAAAAATTACGTCAAGCGGTAACTAAAATCGCTGGTGTACCTGCTCAGATTAATATCTCTGAAGTACGTAAACCAGAACTAGATGCACAACTAGTAGCAGACGGCATTGCCTCTCAACTAGAACGTCGTGTTATGTTCCGTCGCGCTATGAAGCGTTCGGTACAAAATGCAATGCGCATCGGTTCTAAAGGGATTAAAGTTGAAGTTAGCGGTCGTCTTGGCGGCGCTGAAATCGCACGTTCAGAATGGTATCGTGAAGGTCGTGTACCTCTACATACTCTTCGTGCTGATATCGATTACGCAACTTCTGAAGCCTTAACCACTTATGGTATCATTGGTGTTAAAGTTTGGATCTTCAAAGGCGAAGTTATTGGTGGTTTACCACTAGTACAAGAGCAAGAGAAGCCAGCTAAACGCGCACCAAAGAAAGCCAAGAAAAGTGCTAAGTAGAGGTAGCGAGTAATGTTACAGCCAAAACGTACAAAATTCCGTAAAATGCACAAAGGCCGCAACCGCGGTTTAGCGCAAAACGGTAACAAAGTAAGCTTCGGTACTTTCGGATTGAAAGCAACTGGCCGTGGCCGTATGACTGCTCGTCAAATCGAAGCAGCTCGTCGTGCTATGACGCGTCACGTGAAACGTCAAGGTAAAATCTGGATTCGTGTCTTCCCTGACAAACCGATTACAGAAAAACCTCTTGAAGTTCGTATGGGTAAAGGTAAAGGTTCTGTTGAATATTGGGTTGCTGAAATTCAGCCTGGTAAAGTACTTTACGAAATGGAAGGTGTTTCAGAAGAGCTTGCTCGTGAAGCGTTTGACCTTGCTGCTCGTAAACTGCCATTCAAAACAACTTTCGTAACTCGGACGGTAATGTGATGAAAGCTAGCGAACTAAAAGATAAAAGCGTAGAAGAGCTTAATGCTGAACTTCTAGGACTACTTCGTGAGCAATTTAATATGCGCATGCAAGCTAGCACTGGTCAGTTAGCTCAGACACACACGCTAAGAACAGTACGCCGCGATATCGCGCGTGTAAAAACAGTTATTAACCAGAAGGCAGGTCAATAATGAGCGATAAAATTCGTACTCTTCAAGGCCGTGTAATCAGCGACAAGATGGAAAAATCTTTCACTATCGCTATCGCACGTTATGTGAAGCACCCAATCTATGGGAAATTCATTAAACGTACGACTAAGTTACACGTACATGACGAAAATAACACAGCAAAAGCGGGTGACGTAGTTACTATCCGTGAATGCGCACCAATTTCTAAGAATAAATCTTGGACTTTAGTAGACGTTATTTCTAGTCCAAAACAAGCTTAATTTTTAATTAAGTTAGTTTTGTAAAAAAGCCCTGGCATTAGCCGGGGCTTTTTGTTTTCTGGAACTGCCTTGTCTTGAAACGTGTTTACACATTTAGGACTTATACCAATCCGCAATAATACTTAATCATTTTGCGGGGCTAAACGTGTCGCTACCTGCGTTAAAAAATGCTCATTTAGAACAACTAAATAGCGAATTTTTTGCCTAGCTATCAACACGTTTTTCCAGCCTCAAAATAGATCACTTAATTAAGCGAATTGGTATTATTTTATGAAAACTATTAAAACTAAAGACGTTAAGTTAGTTGGTATTATCTTTTTATCAGAAATACAAAAGCATGCAGGGTAGTTTTCTGGTTTGTGCCATCAACTCCGTTGTTGTTATATATTTTTGGTGTCAGAACTAGTGGGTGAATCACAAAAGTTTGATTATAAGCTTACATATCTCAGTAACTTTAATACTTGCTATAGGCATCTCAGCCGTTGTGCTGCTTTTCTCTTACTTTATTTCAATGTTACAGTTTTAAGGTATCGAAAATAGATATTCAAATATAACTTTAATCATTCGCTTGTGTGGTTTTTTTATGTCTAAAACCTCAATTTATCGCCTTAAATGAATATTCTGGTATGATTAGCAAATATGCGCTTTTGAATGAATTTTTGAGGTAATAATGACGCGTAGTTTTGAATTTCATTTAACTGATGAGATTGCCACGGTTGCAATGGGTAATCGCGTTGCTGATATTATAGAGCAAGGTGCGGTTATTTATTTACATGGTGATTTAGGTGCTGGTAAAACAACGTTTACACGAGGTGTAGTGCAAGGCTTTGGCCATACAGGTAAGGTTAAAAGCCCGACCTATACACTAGTAGAACCTTATGAGCTTGAGCGTGCAAATGTTTATCATTTTGACTTATACCGCTTAGGTGATCCTGAAGAACTCGAATACATGGGAATACGCGATTATTTCTCAGCAGACGCAATTTGTGTTGTTGAATGGCCTGAAAAGGGTGGTGAATTTATTCCTGTGCCTGATTTAGATATTACTCTAAGCTATGTGGGTAACGAACGTAAAATTGTTATAAATAGTGCGAGTGAGCGCGGTATAGCAATTGTCGAAAAACTAAATAATCAATAATAATATAGTTAAGGCAGTAATTATCCAATGAGCCGAGGTGTAGTTAAACTTTTTATTTATCTTATGGTTATTACCATAAGCTTGCCGCTATGGGCTAAAAACACAATCAATAGTGTGCGTGTATGGCCGTCTCCAGATAGTACGCGCGTGGTATTTGATTTAAATGATAAGCCCGACTTTAGCTATTTCATGCTTAAAAACCCTAGCCGCCTAGTGATTGATTTAGAAAATACTAGCGAGTTAAAAACATTGCCAGGTGTGCCCCCGAAACATCAAATAGTAAGCAAATTACGTTACTCAAAACCTAAAAATAAACAAAGCGTACGTTTAGTATTTGAATTAAGTGCGCCAATAAAGCCAGTGGTATTTGCCCTCGCACCTACAGGCCCTTATAAAAATAGACTCGTTGTTGATTTATACAATAAAAGCCAAGCTACTACAGTTGTTTCTCCTGCTCAAACAGCCGCTAAAAACCGTCAACTAAGCCAAGAGCGCGACATTGTTATTGCAATTGATGCGGGGCATGGCGGCGAAGATCCTGGTTCAATTGGGCCATCAGGCACCTACGAAAAAACAGTTACACTGCAAATTGCGAAACGTTTAGAGCGCATGATTGATGGCGAACGTGGCATGATTTCGCGCATGGTACGAAGCGGTGACTATTTTGTAAAATTAAATACCCGTACTAATCGAGCCCGTGAAAAAAAGGCAGATTTTTTTGTTTCTATTCATGCTGATGCATTTACAAGCCCTGGGCCAAATGGTGCCTCTGTGTGGGTTTTATCATTAAGACGTGCTAATTCAGAAATAGGTAAATGGATAGAAGATAAAGAAAAACACTCCGAGCTTTTAGGTGGCGCTGCTGATGTAATGAAAGATGCCGCCAATGAAAAATATCTAGCACAAGCGTTGCTTGATATGTCGATGGACCACTCAATGAAAACTGGCTTAAATGTAGCTGATGAAGTGGTTAAAGAGCTTCGTAAGGTTGCCAAACTGCATAAAAAAGATCCCCAGCATGCAAGCCTTGCAGTACTAAAATCACCAGATATTCCATCTATTTTGGTAGAAACAGGGTTTATATCTAACCCGCGAGAAGAAAAGCTACTTAAAAGCCCTAATCATCAAGAGCGTTTAGCTAAAGCTATATTTACTTCAATTAAAAATTATTATTTGAAAAATCCGCCGGATGATTCGTTATTTGCTAAATTAAAGTCGCAATATCCAACAAAGCATAAAGTACGCCCCGGTGAATCTTTAAGTATGTTAGCGAGTCGCTATGGCGTTACAGTCAATAAATTAAAACAAGTTAATAAGCTTAGTTCTAATACCTTATTTATTGGGCAAGAGCTCGATATACCTCAAAGTTAGTCATTATTATTAGCGCAATGTTTGCTAGGAAGTCTCATGAATATTGAAATATTACCCGCGCGTTTAGCCAACCAAATTGCCGCAGGCGAAGTGGTTGAGCGCCCAGCGTCGGTAGTAAAAGAGCTTGTTGAAAATAGCTTAGATGCTGGCGCAACGCGTATTCAAATTGATATTGAGCGCGGCGGCCACAAACTTATTCGTATTCGTGATAATGGCGCAGGGATAAGTAAAGATGAGCTAACGCTCGCACTTTCTCGCCACGCGACAAGTAAATTAAAATCACTTGATGACCTTGAAAACATTTGCTCACTTGGCTTTAGAGGGGAAGCACTTGCGTCAATTAGTTCTGTGTCGCGTTTAACGCTGAGCTCAAAACCAAAAGAGCAAGAAGCAGCTTGGCAAGCTTTTGCAGAAGGCCGCGACATGGCCGTTCAAGTAAAACCTGTAGCGCATCCCGATGGCACAACCATTGAAGTAAAAGATTTATTTTTTAATACTCCAGCACGTCGTAAATTTTTACGCACCGAAAAAACTGAATTTAGCCATATTGATGAGTTGATAAAGCGTATTGCGCTTAGTCGCTTTGATGTCTCTATTACACTAACTCACAACGAAAAAGTAGTAAGGCAGTATCGTGCCAAAACTGATCCCTCTCAGGCTATAACACGCGTAGCACAAGTTGCAGGCAAGGCCTTTGCCGAGCAAGGTTTGCATATTCAATCAGGAGAAGGCGGTTTACAGTTGCATGGTTGGGTGCTGCCTGTAGGCTCAGCGAATACGACTCAGTACACTTATGTGAATAATCGCATGATGCGCGATAAGCTTATTTTGCATGCGATACGCCAGGCATTTGAAGAAGTAAGTGGAACACAAGAATTACCCGGTTTTGTCATTTATATTGATATTGACCCACGACAGGTTGATGTAAATGTTCACCCTGCTAAGCATGAAGTGCGTTTTCATCAAGGGCGGTTAATTCATGATTTTATATTGCAAGCTATTAAACAGGTAGTCGTGCCATTGCAAGGCGAATTCACTAACGAATCAGCGAGCACAGAAGCAGAATTCACGCCAGCGTTCATTGAGTCAACGCATAGCAGTGCTAATAATATAGAAAGCGAAGGAGTGTTTGATTACCCTAAATCGCAATTACAGCCCTCTTACTCTGGAAGTGCTGGTAGCTCAAGTTTGTCCTCAGGTACTAGAAGTGTTGGCGGTGCATACCGTGCTGCACCAAGTACGAGCCATCATGACGTAAATGCGTTTTATCAAGGAGTGAGTGAGCAACACGCCGCGCATTTTGATAATGCAGCCAATATATCTGCAGCACAACACCAGTCCGTATCTGTGGATAATGTCTTAAAAGCTGTTTCTATTATAAGTGTTAGTGAAGGAGTGTGTGTCTTTAGTGAAGAACAGCAATTGTATTGCTCACATTTTAAATATGCATTAGTTGATGATTGGCATAGTCAAATTAAAGAGTTCGGAAGTTTAGAAGGGAAAGCCCTTTTGTTACCAGTGCGAGTAAACTTAGAAAAAGAAGATTGCTTACTTATAGAATCCCAGCAATCGTGGTTTACCTTACTTGGTTTTGAACTTGTAATAGAAAAACAATTTGTAATGGTTAAAAAATTGCCAGCGTGTTTATATTTACTTGACGTAAGTGCAGCGGTAGGTGAGCTACTTGATGCGTGTAAAGCAAAACTTGAAAATATAGAAAATTGGTTAGAATGGCAAATGAAATGCGTGCCGACCCGATTTTATTTAAGCAATGTATTTTTAGCGCAACAAATGCGCTTACAAAATAATCCACAAACTATTGAACGCTTGCGTAAAAAAGCAGTTAAAATAGAGCTAAATCACTATTTAACGCAATTAGATTAAGGTATCAGTGTTGAGTAATTTACCAGTTATATTTTTAATGGGTCCAACTGCAGCAGGTAAAACAGCATTGGCAATCTCGCTGTGCGAGCATTTAAATACAGAAATAATCAGCGTAGATTCAGCGCTAGTGTATAAAGGTATGGACATTGGTACAGCAAAACCTGATGCCGAAGAATTAGCCAAAGCTCCGCATCATTTAATTGATCTACTTGACCCGAGTGAAACGTATTCAGTTGCAGATTTTAGGCGCGATGCAGTGCAAAAAATTGACGAATTTCACAGACAAGGTAAAGTACCTGTATTGGTTGGAGGTACAATGCTGTACTTCAAATCTTTAATTGATGGTTTATCGCCTTTACCTGAAGCAGATACAGAGATAAGAGCTGAGCTAGAAGCGCAAGCTAAAGAATTTGGCTGGCCTCATTTATATAAAGAATTAGTTAAAGTTGACCCACAAGCAGCCGAAAAAATAAGTGAAAATGATTCACAAAGAATTAATCGGGCTTTAGAGGTTTACAGGTTAACTGGTAAGACCATGACTGAGTTGCAAATGCAAAAACAGCCGGCTTTACCTTATACTTTTCATCAATTTGCGATTGCACCGCAAGAACGCAGTGAATTACACCGCCGAATTGAAGAAAGGTTTAAAATAATGATTGATCAGGGGTTTGAAAATGAAGTTTCGACCCTATATCTACGTAAGGATTTACACCCCAATATGCCTTCTATTCGTTGTGTTGGTTATAGACAAATGTGGGATTACCTTGCGGGTGAAACAAACCATGATGAAATGGTTTTTCGTGGCATCGCAGCAACACGTCAGCTGGCAAAACGGCAGTTAACGTGGCTTCGTAGTTGGCCTGATGTTACTTGGTTAACAACAGGCGACGAAGAAAACTTGCATCGTGTAGTAAGTTCGCTAAGCTAGTAGTAGTTGAATATTGTTTTTTATCAAATAAGTTCAGCCACTTAATTATAATAACACCTAGAACGAAGGAACAATAACATGGCAAAAGGCCAATCGTTACAAGACCCATTTTTGAATGCACTACGACGTGAGCGCATTCCAGTATCAATCTTTTTGGTAAATGGCATAAAATTACAAGGCAAAATTCAGTCATTTGACCAATTTGTTATTTTACTAGAGAACACCGTAAATCAAATGGTTTATAAGCATGCAATTTCTACAGTTGTCCCTGCTCGCGCAGTTAACTTCCAAGCAGTTCAAGGAAGTGATGACACTGAAGAGGCAGAAGCTGGAAACTTTTAATTAGGAGCATAATGTTTGTTTGACCGCTATGAATCCGGCGAACAGGCAATTTTAGTTCATATCGACTTGCCTAAAGAAGGAGATCGTGAAGATCTTCACGAATTAGAAATGTTGGTATCTTCTGCTGGTGTTAGTAGTTTGGCGGTTGTGCAAGGCAGCCGTCAAGCACCACATCCGAAACTATTCGTCGGTACCGGTAAAGCAGAAGAAATAGCTGAGATTGTCAAAATCCACAAAGCAGATGTCGTAATTTTTAATCATCAACTCAGGCCATCACAAGAGCGTAATTTAGAGCGCGTTTGTCAATGTCGTGTGCTTGATAGAACGACGCTAATTCTTGATATTTTTGCCCAACGCGCACGTACCCACGAGGGTAAGCTGCAAGTTGAATTGGCTCAACTTCGCCATATGTCGACTCGATTAATTCGAGGCTGGACTCACCTTGAACGCCAAAAAGGCGGGATTGGTTTACGTGGTCCAGGTGAAACTCAACTTGAAACTGACAGAAGATTACTTCGTGCCCGTATCCAAAATATTCGTGCACGTTTAGCTAAAGTTGCAGTGCAACGTGAACAAGGTAGGCGAGCTCGTACTCGCAACGAAATACCTACAGTTTCATTAGTTGGTTATACCAATGCGGGTAAATCTACATTATTTAATCGAATTACAAATTCAGATGTATACGCGGCCGATCAGTTGTTTGCCACGCTTGACCCGACTCTACGTAAGCTTGAGTTAGGTGATGTTGGCCCTGTTATCTTAGCCGATACAGTAGGCTTTATTCGTCACCTACCACATGACTTAGTTGCTGCTTTTAAAGCAACGCTTACTGAAACTCGCGAAGCTGATTTGCAGTTACATGTAATTGATGCAGCAGACTCACGTCTGCAAGAAAATATTGAACAAGTACAATCGGTGCTTAAAGAAATTGAGGCCGATGAAGTACCACAGCTATTAATTTATAATAAAATTGATGCGCTGGATAACGTAAGCCCACGTATTGATCGAGATGACGAAGGTCAACCTATAAGAGTATGGCTTAGCGCTCAGACTGGTGAAGGGTGTGAATTACTTAGCGAGGCTATCAGTGAGTTACTAGCTAAGAAGATGTTTAACGAAACATTATTTCTTACGCCATTGTATGGTCGCTTAAGAGCTGCATTGTTCAGTTTAAATGCAGTGCATGAAGAGCAATTTGATGAGCAAGGTAATTGGCTGTTAGATGTTAGAATGCCAATGGTTGAGTGGAATCGTTTAATTAAAGAATTTGGTCCTGAAATTGCTGGTTTTATCAACCGTAATTAAAAATTGACGTTTTAATGTCGGTTTTTGTATGAGAAACGCGGTAGATTTGTTAGATTTAACACAATTTCCTAATTTATTTAGATAACAATGGAGTATAGCTATGGCCTGGAATGAACCGGGTAATAATGGCAATGACAAAGATCCGTGGAATAATAAAGGCGGACGTGATCAAGGCCCACCTGATTTAGACGAGGTGTTCCGCAAGTTTAGTAACAAGTTCAGCGGCTTATTTGGCGGGAAAAAATCCGGCAATGGTAGCGGCGGTGGACTTGGCGGAGCCGGTATTTCATTCATACTTATTATCGCCGTTATTGTATGGGCGTTAAGTGGTATTTATACGGTTAAAGAAGCCGAGCGTGGTGTGGTTCTACAATTTGGTAAATACGACCGAATTGCTGATCCTGGTTTGCGTTGGAAAATGACTTTCATCGAAACGGTAATCCCAGTAGATATTGAAGCAGTTCGTTCATTATCGGCTTCTGGTTTTATGCTTACTGAAGACGAAAACGTAGTGAGCGTAGAGTTTCAGGTGCAATACCGTGTTATTGACCCATACCTTTATGAATTTAGCGTAACTAACGCTGATAGTAGCTTAGAAGAAGCGCTAGACAGTGCACTGCGTTATGTTGTGGGCCATGCAAAAATGGACCAAGTATTAACTAATGGCCGTGAGGTTGTTCGTCAAAATACATGGGATGAGCTTAATAAGATTATCGAACCATATAACTTAGGTTTAATTGTTACTGACGTGAACTTTAAAGACTCTCGTCCACCAACTGAAGTTAAAGATGCATTTGATGATGCAATTGCTGCACAAGAAGATGAAGAACGTTTCATTCGTGAAGCAGAAGCATATGCTCGTGAAATTGAACCGCGTGCTCGTGGTCAAGTAACGCGTATGACTCAAGAAGCGGAAGGTTATCAAGAGCGCATTACATTGGAAGCACAAGGTGAGGTAGCTCGCTTTGAAAAGCTTTTACCTGAATATCAAGCAGCTAAAGAAGTTACTCGTGAGCGCTTATACATTGATGCAATGGAAGAAGTGTTAGGGAGTAGTTCTAAAATATTGGTTGATGTTAAAGGCGGCAATAACATGATGTATTTACCTCTTGATAAAATCATGGACAAGCAAGGAACCGCAACACGAGTTGCACTTCCAAGTTCAAGTGATATTCAAGACTTACGTAATAAAGTTAATACGTCGCGCAATAGCTCTGTTAATAGTGGCAATGACCGCTTTAACAACGACCGCTTCAATGATGGGAGATAATCATAATGAAAAACTTTAGTTTAGTAATACTATTAGCTGCCATTGTTATGTCTTTCTCATCGGTATTTGTTGTACCTGAAGGGCAAAAAGCAATTGTAATGTTATTCAGTAAAGTACAAAAAGATAGCGACGATAAAGCGATTGTATATGGCCCAGGCCTACAATTTAAAGTACCATTTTTTAGCCAAGTACGTCGTATTGATGCACGTATTCAAACGCTAGATGGTGCGCCAGATCGCTTTGTTACTAGCGAGAAAAAAGACTTAATTGTTGATTCGTTTGTAAAATGGCGCGTTAATGACTTTAGTGCTTTTTACTTACGTGCTCGTGGCGATAAGCAATATGCTGAAACGCTACTTAAGCAAAAAGTAAACAATGGTCTTCGTACAAACTTTGGTACACGTACAATTCGCGAAATTGTATCGGGTGAGCGTAGCGAGTTGATGGAAGAAGCGTTAGTACAAGCTTCTGAAAGTGCACGTGAGCTAGGTATTGAAGTACTAGACGTACGTGTTAAGCAAATCAACCTACCACAAGAAGTGAGCAGCTCTATTTACCAACGTATGCGCGCTGAGCGTACTGCGGTTGCAAAAGAGCACCGTTCTGAAGGTCAGGAAAAAGCAGAGACTATTCGTGCGGGAGTTGACCGTCGAGTAACTGTAATGCTTGCTGATGCTGAGCGTAATGCACGTTCTGTACGTGGTCAAGGCGATGCTGATGCTGCAGGCATTTATGCTAATGCGTACAACAAAGACCCTGAGTTCTTTAGTTTTGTACGTTCGCTTGAAGCTTACAAAAAGACTTTTAAAGATAAGCAAGATGTTATGGTGCTTTCACCAGATAGCGACTTCTTCCAATATATGAAAGGCGCTAAAGCTCAATAGACTTTACGTTAATTATTTAAAAGTTAAAAAGCCTCGCATTTGCGGGGCTTTTTGTTAAATACAAACTAGTGCGTTAAATCACTGTTATTTATGTGGTTATTGGTCAATATTTGGATATAACAATTGCCCGCAGAAAAAATAAGCTGAACAGGGGTGATCTTTACTTTAGTTTTCTGGTAAAATCTCGTCCTAATTTTCTCTAAGTGAATTTACGATGGGTAAAAACGTTGTTGTATTAGGCACCCAATGGGGTGACGAAGGAAAGGGTAAGGTAGTTGATCTCCTTACAGACAAAGCATCTTTAGTAGTTCGTTATCAAGGTGGCCACAATGCGGGTCATACTTTAGTTATCGAAGGTGAAAAGACGGTTCTACACCTTATTCCATCGGGTGTATTACGTGACAATGTTAAATGTGTGATTGGTAATGGTGTAGTTTTATCACCAGAAGCGCTAATGAGAGAAATTGGCATGCTTGAAGAGCGCGGCGTACCAGTACGCGAGCGTCTTTTAATAAGTGAAGCATGTCCGCTAATCTTGCCTTTCCATGTTGCATTAGATGTAGCCCGCGAAACAGCTCGTGGCGATAAGCCTATTGGTACAACTGGCCGTGGAATCGGTCCTGCGTACGAAGATAAAGTAGCACGTCGTGGTTTACGCGTAGGCGATTTATTTAATCCTGAAGTATTTGCAGCTAAATTAAAAGAAGTGCTTGAGTACCACAACTTCACTTTAGTTAACTACTACAAAGTAGATGCTGTAGATTTCCAAAAAACGTTTGATGATGCAATGGCTGTTGCTGATATCTTAAAAGCAATGGTTGTAGATGTAACTGAGCTTTTAGATCAAACGCGTTTAGCAGGCGAAAACATTTTATTTGAAGGTGCACAAGGTACGTTACTTGATATAGATCACGGTACTTACCCTTATGTAACATCTTCAAACACTACCGCTGGTGGCGTTGCGACTGGTGCAGGTTTTGGTCCATTAAACCTTGATTACGTTTTAGGTATTATTAAAGCGTACACTACACGTGTTGGTTCAGGTCCTTTCCCTACAGAGCTTTACGACGGTCTTGATAAACAAGATCCAGTTGGTAAGCACCTAGGTGATAAAGGCCATGAGTTTGGCGCTACAACAGGTCGACTTCGTCGTACTGGTTGGTTAGATGCAGTGGCTATGCGCCGTGCAGTTCAAATCAATAGTATTTCAGGTTTTTGTTTAACTAAGCTTGATGTTTTAGATGGCTTAGAAACACTTAAAATCTGTACTGGTTACAAGCTTGAAGATGGCACAGTTACTAACGTAACACCATTAGCGGCTGAAGGTTACGATAAAGTAACACCAGTATACGAAGAAATGCCAGGTTGGTCAGAAAACACTGTTGGTGTAACGAGTCTTGACGGTTTACCAAAAGCTGCGATTGACTACATCAAACGTATTGAAGAAATTACGGGTGTTCCAATTGATATTATTTCTACAGGTCCTGACCGTGTAGAAACTATGGTGCTTCGCAATCCGTTTGCGTAATTACCATTAGATTAAAAAAAGCTGCTTCGTGCAGCTTTTTTTGTGTCTAAAATTCACCTTGGAACGATCTTTGTATATTATTTAATAAGTTTATTTATATAAGTGGTGAACATGCGTTTATTTAATCGTAATTGCGTACTAAGGCTTTCGCTAATACCGCTGTCTTTATTTATAGCAACCAATAGCTTAGCTACAGAAAGCCCTGCTGCTGTGCCGCTGTATACAGAATCAGAGCTAATTGCGTTAATAAATAAAAATACGCATTTAGCGCGCGTAAAGGCAGATGATTGCCAGTTGGTGCAAGATATAGAAGCACGAGCCAATAAAATGGCATTGCCGTCTTATCAATTTTTATACGGCGATATGCTGGCTTATAACGTGTGCGTTGATCGCAATGTAGAGTTAGGTGTGTATTACATGCGAAAAGCAGCTGAGCAAGGCTTAGCGGCAGCGCTAGAGCAATTGGGACGATACTACGACACTGGTCGCTTAGTTCAGCAAGATAAAGCAATGGCAATTACGTATTTGCGTGAAGCCTCGTCGCAAGGCAATTTAAAAGCACAGCTACGTTTAGTTAAATTATTTAATGATGGTTATGGCAGCCCGCGTGATTTTGAAGATGCCTATCGTTGGCTATTCAATTCTATGGTGGCAGATAAAGCGACTCATAGAAAAATTGAGCGAGCGCTGACTAAGTTAGCGCAAAAAATGCCAGATAGTGTGGTTGCTCGAGCTCGCCTTCCTATTTAATGGCTTTTAAAAACAAAACCCTAACTTTTTAAGTTAGGGTTTTTTAGTTTTTACAGTTTGTAAAAGTATTTAACTGTCTTCTTTAGCCTTTGTTTGCGGGTCTTTTAAAACTGACATTTTAGGCGGCTGTAAAGCAACAACGCGTTCGCCTTCTTGCGGCGGTTTTTCCATGTTGATTGTAAACGGTCTTAGCTTAATTGGTGTATCGTCATCACTGTCTTTATCACCTTTGAGAATAAATAAAGGGATAGCCTCAGGGTTCATTTCTAAGTATTGTTCCCAGCTAAACTCATCCGAGATACGTGTTGAACTAACCTTACCGCCTTTAGCTATAATACTGCTTAAACGTGCATACGAGCCTTCGTCTCCAAACAGTATTTGTCTAGATAAAAACGTTGCGCTGTCTTTATTTGCTTTTGCATGCGACGTTGATGAGCGTAGCGAAAATACATTTTTCTCATTAAGTAAATGCGAAAAGTATTGAACACCTAACGCATTATGATGACGATTTGGCGATAACGCTAATACACTACGAATCGTTGTTAGAGGTAAGTAGCGTTCAGCATGCTCTGATTGCGGGTTACCATAATAACAAGCTAAACCATCCATACGTGCCATTCTGCAGTTTTCCCATGCAGGATCTGACAGGTGAACCGGAATGTTTTGCTCTTGTAAGCCTCGGCCGATTGCACGCGATACATGGTTTGCACCAATAATTAATATTGTATTTGGCGATGGTTGGCGTACACCTAATAGCTTGGCAACAGGAATGGCGGTTAAGCTCTGTAGTACAACGGTAATTATAATTACTGTAAATATAAGAGGTACCATTTTTTCAGCATCAGCAACACCAGACTCCATCATACTAAGCGCAAATACCGACCCAACGGCTGCGGCGACTATACCGCGTGGAGCTATCCAGGCAAGTACCAAACGAGACTTCATTGGTAAGTCAGTACCAAAGGTCGAAATAGCAATACACAGTGGACGAGCAACAAAAAGCACGATAGCTAAAAATATAAATACATCGCTGTCGAGCATCATCAAATCAGAGAGCTGTAAGCGTGCTGCAAGTAAAATAAACAGCGTTGATATTAATATCATCGACAAGTCTTCTTTGAACTCAAGTACAGAATCTATTTCTAAATCGTCTTGGTTAGCAAGCCAAATACCAAATACAGTCACTGCTAATAGGCCTGATTCATGGCTTAAATAGTTTGATACAGAAAAACTAATGAGTACTAATGCCAATATACCAAACTTATGTAATTCAAATGGTAGCCACTCGCGGCGCATTAATAGTGTTGTTAACCAACCAGCAGCAACACCAATACTTAATCCAACACCTAGGGTTTTAACTAAAGCAATAATAGTGTGGCTAAATACTTCGCCTTGGCCTACCAGCATTACGGCTTCAAATACTAATACAGCGAATAATGCGCCGATCGGGTCTATTACAATACCTTCCCATCGAAGTATGCGGTCAATGTCTTGTGTTGGGCGCATAGAGTTTAATAGCGGTGCTATAACAGTAGGGCCTGTTACAACTAGCACTGCACCTAATACCGCAGCTACACGCCAATTAAGTTCAAGCAACCAATAGGCGCTGAGGCTAATAATAATACAGGTAGTAAGCATGCCGATGGAGCAAAGGTTCCTTACAACTTTTCCGATTCCTTTTAGCTCTCTGAAATGCAGAGTTAAGGATCCTTCAAATAAAATGATGGCAACACTTAGTGATACAACTGGAAACAGTAAATCACCTAACAATGCATCAGGGTCTAAAACACCACTAAATGGCCCAAGTAAAAGACCAGTAAGCAATAAGAAAAGAATAGCGGGCACTCTAAAAGCCCACGCGACCCATTGGGCAAGCACAGAGCAAAGTGCGATACCGGCTATGTAAATTGCTGACATAGATTAAGAATTCCTTATTTATGACGGTTTGTTTAGAAAGTATAACTTTTGTTAATTATTAATACAGGGGTATACACGGGAAATTCAAATATTACTAATCAATTTTAGCTGCTTATAGAAGATTAGTAGGCTTAAATTATTTTGCGCGTGTTAAGCCGCCTTATTTTAAGCGGTATTAATTGTTTAATTGGTTGAATTTTAATAACAATCTAACACCACAAACGAGAAGGAATTAGCTTCGCTCGAATTTTAACCTTGATTTTTAAGGGGTATTTAGTGTAATATACTTCGTGTTCTAATAATTAGTTATCTAATGAAGTTTATTGGAAGTAAAAGTGGTTTGTTAATCTTAACGTCATTTTTAATCTTTATAATCATGCATTAGTGGTGTTACTAGTATTCGAACACTACATAATTTCATTTGCCGAACTCTTGGTATGGTTTTGCTAAACAAGTTTATTTAATTATTTAAGTAAATAAAGGTTTGAGTTGAACTATTACTTTCAATGTTTAACCCCCATCGTGGCGGTTAAATCTCGGTCCTTTGGTCTTCACCCTATCTGTTGGTGTATCAGACTTTAGAGGCTCTATGTATGTTGTTAATAAAAAAGCCACACACAGCTTTTTACAGCGATGCATAAACAACACTTTTAAATTTTTTGATTAGTGCTGCTCAATATTATTGGGTTGTTGCTACTTTATACTTAACCTTAAATCTAAGCTTATTGTTTTAGATATGGTTTTCGCGTGTGTGTAAAAAAAGTGTTGCCTAAATGAAAGACAAATTCGAAGCTATGTTTTAAACCTAGCTACTTAGTTTTAGCTCGCCTAATTAAGGTGAGCGCAGATAAAATGGAAAGTTGAGCATTTATGCAAAAGTTAAATTGGCGACGTATCGTACTTAAAGTAGGTAGTGCATTAATTGCACCAGATCAAGATGGCTGCCGTTCGCGTTACATATTAACCATCGCACAGTTCATTGTTCGTTGTCGTGCCCGTGGAATCGAGGTGATTTTAGTATCATCGGGTTCTGTAGCTGCTGGCGCGCATTTATTCCCATCAGACAAACCACGCTCTGTGGTAATGAAAAAAGCAATGGCGGCAGCAGGTCAAACAGAAATGATTGCCATGTGGGACCGCTTTTTTGACTTTCCATCTGCGCAGCTATTATTAACGCATGGCGATTTACGTGACCGGGAGCGTTACCAGAGCATCCGTGAAACCGTGTTCACTTTACTTGAACATGGTGTACTTCCTATCATTAATGAAAACGATGCCGTAACCACCGACGATTTACGAGTAGGTGACAATGATAACTTATCAGCAATGGTCGCAGCAGCTGCCGATGCCGATGCTTTATTAATATTCTCAGACGTTGATGGGCTATATGATAAAAATCCTAACTTACATGATGATGCGGTGTTACTGCCTGAAATAAAATCAATTGATGAATCTATTTATGCTATGGCAGGATGTGCTACAAGTGCGGTAGGTACTGGTGGTATGAAAACTAAAATAGAAGCGGCAGAAAAAGCAACATCACATGGTATAGCGACTTATATTATAAATGGCTTTAAAGAAGAAACATTTACAAAACTGCTAGCTGGAGAAAACCCAGGTAGTGTATTTTTACCGTACGAAAAACCGATGCAGGACTCTATTCATTGGATGACACATACAGCAAATGAGCAAGGTGAAGTTGTTGTTGATGGATCATTTGATGAATCTCTTGAAGGTGAAAGTGGATGTATTCGTGGTGACGAAATCATGGAAGTTCACGGTGAATTTGCCGTGGGTGATACCATTTTAGTACGTAGTGAAGACGGTACGCGTTTAGCTAAAGCGACCGCAAATTATAGTAGCTGTTTGTTAAACTTTATTGCAGACAACGAACAGAGTGAATTCAGCGAAAAAATGCAGGATTCAATTGGACCAGTTATATCTGAAAAACATATCGCATTATTGGAGAAGTCATGAGTTTAATTACGGACATTTCACGTCAGGCAGCTAAAGCTGCACATACACTTGCTTTACTCGATACCGAGACTAAAAACCAAGTATTAGTTGAAATGGCAGCGGCACTAAGAGAGCAAAAAGCATTTATAATAAAAGAAAATGAAAGTGATTTAAGCGCAGCACGCGACAATAACTTAGCAGCCTCAATGATCGACCGCTTAACGTTAAACGATGAGCGTATTGAAGCAATGGCAGAAGGTATTGAAGTAATCGTAAGCCTTGATGATCCTGTTGGTCAGCTACGTGATATTACTGAGCGCCCAAATGGTATTAAAATTCGTAAAATGCGAGTTCCTCTTGGCGTTGTATGTATGATTTACGAAGCACGTCCGAATGTGACAGCAGACGCTGGTGCACTATGTTTTAAATCAGGTAATGGCGTAATTTTACGTGGCGGCAAAGAAGCACTTAGAAGTTCACAAGCTATCGCAAGTGTAATGCACAGCGTACTTGAGAAGCACAACTTACCGGTATCACTTATTTCAGTGATTCCAGATCCAGACCGTGCGCTGTTAATGGAACTGATGCAGCAACGTGAAAGCATTGATTTAATCATTCCACGCGGCGGCGAGGGTTTAATTAACTTTGTTACTGAAAACAGTACGATCCCAGTAATTCAGCATTACAAAGGCGTTTGTCATCTATATGTAGATAAAGATGCCGACCTAGAAATTGCGCTTAACTTACTGCTTAACGGTAAAACGCAGCGTACCGGTGTTTGTAATGCACTAGAAGGTTTAGTTGTGCATCAAGATGTGGCAGATGAGTTTTTAAATCTGTGTGCAGTTGTATTACGCCAAGAAGGTGTAAAAATAAATGCTGACAGCTTTGCAGCTAAATACTTTGATAACGCAACAGTCCTAGCTGATAACGAGTTTGGTGAAGAGTACCTAGACTTAGAAATCGCTATTCGCGTTGTTCCAAACTTTACGGCAGCGGTTGAACACATTGCACAGTTTGGTTCAAACCATACAGAAGTAATTTGTACTAAAAATGAAGCTGCTGCAGAGTTATTCCAACGTAGTGTTGATGCTTCTGTAGTAATGGTTAACGCATCGTCTCGTTTTTCTGATGGCTCACAATTGGGTCTAGGCGCAGAGATTGGTATAGCGACCTCCAAGCTACATGCATACGGTCCTATGGGCCTCGAGTCACTAACGACCGAAAAGTATTTAGTTAATGGAGTTGGCCAAGTTCGCGAGTAACCGCAAAAATTAAGTCCATAAAAAGCCGAGCATATTCATGCTCGGCTTTTTAGTTTATAAATCACTCTACAGTTACTTTAACTTTTTAAACCAATCACTTGCAGGTTCAGGTCTGTGTAAATAATAGCCTTGCAGAATAACCTCAGGATACTCCTGTAGTAAATCAAAGTGGGACTGGTTCTCTACGCCTTCAGCAACTATCTCGAGTTCAAATAAACGACCTAAGCTTACAATCATATCAATAATTAGTTTATCGTTGTTATCGGTAGGTGCCTCTAACACAAAAGAACGATCAATTTTAAGTTCTTGTATTGGTAATTGTTTTAGGTAGGTTAAGCTCGAATATCCAGTACCAAAGTCATCAATTGATACTCTAATACCTAGCTTCTTGAGAAAGTGAACAGCTTCAATAGCCGCTTCCATATGATTAAGTAACGTACCTTCAATTATCTCAATAGTGAGTTGTTGAGGATTAATGTTATGTTGCTTTATCTGTTGGCTAATAAAGTTTAAAAAACGCGCTTCATGAAAGTGCCTGCCACTTATATTAATTGATAAGTTTAACTCAGGGTGGGTTTTACTAAGTTGCGTTAGTATTTCAAGTGCATTTGAAGTTACCCAGCAATCTAAATCATAAATTATATCTGACTCTTCAGCTATAGATATAAACTCACCAGGGCTAATAAAGCCTTTTTGAGGGTGCTCCCATCTTAATAAAACCTCAGCGCCCTTAAGAGTTTGGTTTCGATCAAATTGGGATTGTAAATATAGCGATAGCTCATTATTTAAAATAGCTTTACGTAAATCTTGTTCTATTTCAAAACGGCGTTTTGCTTGCTCGCCAAATGAAGTATCAAAAAAGGTAACTCTATTGCCGCCTTTCTCTTTTGCTTTGTAACAGGCCGCTTCACAGTTACGAATAGTCTCAATAGCGCTTTCCCATTGATCTTCTCGTGGAAAAATATAGGTGCCTATACTTACTGTTAAGCTAACGTCTTGTTCAGCAACGACAAATGGATGGTTTACACTTGCAAGTAGCTCTTGGGCTTTATTTTCAGCCATTGCTTGAGCTCTAGCTCTGCCCACACCTTTTTCAACTGTACATAGTACTGCAAATTCATCACTACCTAAGCGAGCAATAACATCTTTTTTACTCACCTTAGAATGAATTCGTTTAGTTAATTCTTTAAGGATACTGTCGCCAGCGAGTAAGCCTAATCCATCATTGATTGAGTGGAAGCTGTCTATGTCAATAATATAAATATAGGCATAACTATTTTCGGTACTGCAAACCTGAAGTTGCTGCTCTAACTGCTTTAAAAAACCATTTCGGTTTGGTAAACCTGTAAGTTCATCGTGCCATGTTAGGTAATGAATTCTTTCTTGGGTTACTTTAACGCTCGAAATATCACTAAATACACCAATATAGTGCACGTTAGTATCTTGATCGCCTTTAACCAAACTGAGAGTTAGTAGCTCTGGATAAAGTTCGCCATTTTTTCGTCTGGTTACAAGCTCACCACTCCAATAGCCTGCTTGATTCGCATGTTCCCATACTTGGTCAAAGCTAATACTAGGGTGGTTGTTTTGTTTAATATCGTGCAACTGCATTTGCAGTGAGTCTGATTCACAGTAACCGGTTATACGGCAAAATGAAGGGTTTACCGCAATAATTTTGCCATTACTATCGGCAATAACAACACCATCAGCGGTTCCCGTTAGGGCTTGGTAGAATAACTTTTGTTTTGATGAGAGTTCTTTTAATTCTTCTTCACGCTGGCTTAGCTCTTGTATTAGCGATTCTATTTCGAGTAGTTTGTCGTGCAGGTCAAAGTTTTTTTCTATTAACCTGTCTAGCATACCTTGCGCTGTAATATGAGTGCGAATGCGTGCTCTAACTAGAGCTAGTTTGTAAGGCTTATGTATGTAATCAATTGCGCCCATAGCAAAGCCTTTTTCTTCAGACTCTTCTTCGGTAAGCGCAGTTACAAATATGACGGGGATGCCTTTGGTATTTTGTTTCGCTTTGAGTATATTACATACTTCGTAGCCGTCCATGCCAGGCATCATTATGTCTAATAAAATCAAGTCAGGCCGAGTTGACTCAATAAAGATCAAAGCCTGCTCACCACTAGTAGAAATACGTACATCGTAGTCAGTTAAAAGTCCTTCTACTAATACGTGTAAATTACTAGGTTCGTCATCAACAATAAGAATTAAAGGTTTATGCTTTTGTTCTGTGGTTAATCCATTACTGTTTGCGAGGTAATTTGAATGCACTATCTGTCCTTCTCTGCGTTCTTTACAATATTAAATCTAGTTCAGGTTAGTGGTTATGCCTAATTTTTATTATCGTTTCTATACTTATCAATAAGCTCAATTACTAACGTGTAGTTAAAATGATCAATTGCTTCTTTGAGCTTAAATAGAGAGTGGCCTCTATCATATTGATTCATTTCTAGCTGTCTAATCAAACTGCTAGGTACGGGGCGAGCCGTTAATGCTAATGAGTATATATTATCAATAACCGAGTCTTCGTTTTCTAGTTCATGTTGCTGTATATGTTCTTTTTTAAAGCTATCAGCTATCAAAAATTGTTTTACAGCAAAAAGTGTAAGTATTAATTGCTCATTAAAATGAGATAAATTAATACTTTTCTTATCTATTAAGCTTTTCTCAACACTTTGCGCACTTTGTTGCAGTAGCTCAAAGCCTAATGTGCCGGCCAAGCCTTTGAGTGTATGTACTAGTCGAATTAAGCTTTCTAACTCTCCATTTTTGATTAATATATCAGCTTTAATCGAAAAGTCATTGTAATCGTTAACAAACTGAGTAAATAATTTAGCTAACAATTTGTCATTGTTTTCTAGGTTTTCTTTTGCTAAAGGCAGGTTTATAGTGCTCAGAGATTCGCTACTTTGCAGATGCTTTTCTATACTTTCGTAAAGCGCATCAAAAATAATCGGTTTTACTAAAAAGTCATCCATACCCGCTCTAAACGCTGCTTTTTTATCATTAGGATCTGCGGCTGCCGTAATGGCAATTATGGGAGTTTTGTAGCCTCGCTCTCTTAATATGCTTGTTGCTTCAAGCCCATCCATAACTGGCATTTGAACATCCATAAAAATAATATCGATGTCATTTATCTCTACTTTATCTAATGCATCATGTCCATTATCAGCAATGATCACGGTCATATCTAATTTTGCTAAAAGGGCGGAGGCTATTTCTTGGTTAATTCTATTATCATCAACAACTAATGCATTAAAACCCGAGAATTTAGGGTGAGGCTTTAATTGCTTTTCTTTAAAATTATTTGGTGCGAGTGCTCTTAAAATTTCTACTTCACTATTTTTATTACCAATAATTATAATGTTTATATTTTCATTTTTTGCAATTGGCTCAGGAGACTCTTCATCGGTAATTAATAAAATAAGTGTTAATTTTTCATTAGCGTTTTTATTTTGAGCGTACAGTTGTTGTAAAATAAAGTTATCGTTGAGCTCTTTTTTTTCTATCGACATTATTACAATACTAAATGGGCTACTAGGCTGAGACATTTTTGCAATGGCTCTTAATGGTTCTTGTGTTGTTTCTGTCGTTATATTTATATCACTTAGTAAGTCCATTAATTTTTTAATTTGCTCATTATCAGGGCTAATTAATAAGGCGTGTTTTTTAAGCTTTTGTTGCTCAGATAAAGTAAAGGGTAGAGTAAAGAAAAACTCGCTACCTTGATTAATCGTGCTCCTTACTTGTATATCTCCGCCCAGCAATTTAGTTAATTGTTTGCTTATAGTGAGCCCTAAACCGGTCCCACCATACTTTCTTGTTGTGCTTGAATCACCTTGCGAGAAAGACTGGAATATAATTTTTGATTGCTCTTGCGTCATCCCAATACCCGTGTCTTTTATACTAAAGCGAAGGTTTATTGTTTTTTCGTGTTGAGATGTCGCTTCTATAATTAATGATATTTCACCATGCTCAGTAAACTTAATTGCGTTACCTACACAGTTATTTATTATTTGGCTTAAGTGCATTGGGTCGCCAATAAGTTCAAGCCCTGCATCAACGTGTAAAGTAAAGTTTAATAACAAACCTTTTTGCTTGGCATTTGTTGAGAATAAATTTTGAACGTTAGAAACTATAGTATGTAAGGTAAAAGGGATTTGCTCTAACTGAACTTTTTCCGATTCTAGCTTAGAAAAATCCAGAATATTGTTTAAAATCTGCAATAAATTTTGAGCACTTGAAAAAGCTTTATCTGCGTAGTGTTTTTGCCTTGAGGGAAGCTCGCTGCTTTGTAAAAGTTGCAACATACCTAATATGCCATTCATTGGGGTGCGAAGTTCATGACTCATATTGGCTACAAAATCTATTTTTGTTTTATTGGCTTTATCGGTTTGCTCCATGGCACTCGTCAGGTCGGCATTCATTGCTTCCATTTGGGAATTTAATACGCGGGTTTCATTGAGTAGCTCTTTGGTTTGCTTATTTTTTAAATATAAAGCGTTAGCTGCTTTTATTACCGATGCTATTTCAGTTTGATTTTGGCTGTTATTTGAAATAGTTACTGGCTTTTCGCTATTCATATCTTTAAGTAATAAAGTGAGCTGAGTAATTGGTTTTATAACCGATCTAAAAATAAAATAGCTTAAAAATAAAATGATTAACATAATTAAAACGGCAAATATATTTGCCTGTTCTGTATTTTTTGTTAAGTGGCTACTTAGTAGCTCTTCTGTTTTGATTAGTTTATTTTTTTCTATGTTTTTAATTTCATTAGTTAAATACAGCAATTCGTTTTCTATGCCTGTAAGCACTACATTTACAGAAAAAGTGTAGCTACGGGTGAGTAATACAAGTTGGTTATAAGCTTGTTTTAAGCTTGTTGTTTTATTGGAGAGGGATTCATTTATTACAGAGGTGCTCGTTAGTTTTTTATGTAAGTGATTTAAGTTTTGTTTTACATTTTGTGCTTCATCAAAATTAGGTTTATAGAGGTAGCTTATAATTGCATGTTTTAAATTACTTATTGTGAGTAAAACATCGTTAAAAATAACTTTATTATCATTGTTTGAAGACCCTTCTAAATCACTAATTGTTACCTGCAGATCATCAATAGGCTGTTTGAACTGAGTAGTGTAAAGGCGTTCGCGTTTTTGTCTGTTTACGACAACTTGGCCAAATGTATCTTGGTAATTATTTAAATACTCGCCAAGGCGTATTAGTGAGTTTTGATACTCAGGGGTCTGGTTTTGAGTGTTTGTTTTTAGCTGCTCGAGATTTAGATTTGCCTTATTTAAGTAAAAATTAAATTTGGTAATCGTATTTTCATTTGCATTGTCAATAAATGAAACTGCATGCCCTTGCAGGGAAATAATATCGTTTTCTAAGTTAGTTACAGCTTCACTTTGAATAAGCGCGTTATGTTGCGATTTTTGCAAGTTAAGTAAAGACGTTTGCGAATAGTTAAACAAATAGCTCTGTAAAAGAAGTAATCCAATCAGCGAACACAGAGCTAATATTATTTTTGATTTAATTGAGTTTATTATCATTATCGGCTAATCAACTCATACCATTTTTGCAGGCTGTAGTCATAGGTTGGCATAACTGTATTCCACACTGCTACATTGCTAAAGCGTTTATGGTAACTACCGCCATTACGTTGCCCACCTGCTTTTACAGCTACGTCGCCATTGGTATTTAATAAATCTATGTTTGTTGCTTTTCCACCGTACCAGTAATCCCATTCCGGCGGAGATAGGAGTAGTTTTGAGCGCTGCGGGTTACTAATGTAATAACCTTGGCGAGCAATAAATGCACCAGGCCAGCCTGAAAGCCACCAATTCATATAATCGTAAGCTGCATCTTTTGCGCTACTTTGTATTTGTGACGATAAACACATAACACCATGCCAGCCTCGGTAGCCTTCTTTTGGCGCGGCAAATCGTACATTAATATTTTGGCTGTTTAATGCAGAAACTGCAGGCGAAAACATGCTTTCTATATGGGCTCGCTTACTTCTCATAAATTCAATCGACTCAGGAACCGAATTCCAATAGCCACTAAAGTGACCTTGGCGTTTAAAGTCGAGTAATATACTAAACAACCTATCAAGTTCTGGGCGGGTCATTGCACCTATATTGTTAAATTTTATAAGTCCTTTACTTTGTGCTGCTAGGGCTAGGTCAAATAATCCAATGGTAGGCGCATTTACAATAGCTACTTTACCTCTGTTCTCGTCATCAAGCAGCCAACTCCAGCTTTCTGTTTCGTATGCTATACCGGGCTTAATAAAGTCGGTGTTGTAACCAAAAGAGTCAACATTATGTACATAAGGTAAAAAGCTAATATGATCGCTTTCTTGTGCGCTTAATGTGCCATCGGGTTGAACATTTAATAATTTATAGGGGGCATCACCTGCACCAATACTTGCAGTTTCGGTTAGTTTTCCCGTTTTAGTAAGTGGATTTATCTCGTTAAAGTAGGTGAGTCGTTTTTTTTCTATTGGCTGAATGGAACCTGCATCCCAAAGCACATTAATGCTGTCTGACCATTGTTCGTATAAATCAAAGGAGCTAGGGTCCATTGATGCCTTTTGCAAAACAGCAGCGCTGCCTGCGGGAGTAAATTCTATATTAATACCCAAGTCACTCATCGCTTGCTTGCGGATAGCCTCTTGGAGTGTTACATGCGTACCAAGCACTCTTAATGTGACTTTTTTTCGGGCAAAAACATAAGGCGCATGTGTTATTGCACCTGCTGTTAAACCTATTGCAGCTAGCTTTTTTAGCGTTGAACGCTTAGGGTTGTCCATGTTAAGCCTAAAGTACTAATGTGTGACATTATGTATAGCTAAGAACTTGTAAAGACACAAGTTGAATGGATAGATTTAAAATTATATAGAATGAAAAATTAGAATGTTAGGGTGTCAAAAAATAATAAAAACAATGGAAAAATAGAAGAGTAGAGCGAATTTGAAAAGGAGTAGGAAAGTGGTGGAGCTAAGCAGGATCGAACTGCTGACCTCCTGCGTGCAAGGCAGGCGCTCTCCCAGCTGAGCTATAGCCCCACATTCCTAAGTTACATATAATGTAACTGCTTGACTGCTGAGTTCCAAGCGGGACGAACTTTAAGTTTTTTTATAAATTTGGTCAAGTATTTTTTCGTAAATTTTCACTGTTTACGTCAATTTTTGTTAGACTCGGCTTAATTCAAAACTAAAACGATAAAAAACAATGAAAAAATGTGTTCTAGCGCTTATGGTTTTACTCGCTGGCTGTGCCTCAAATGATGAGCCGCCTTTTGAAATAAATAATAAACAGTTTCACGAAAAACAAGATGAGCAAGGTAATAAGCTTTTTGCTTATGTTGTTTCGGTAAAAGCTAAGCATCGTGAAAACTTTAACTTAGACCGTGGTCCTAATAAGAGACCAAGTCGTGGTGAGGTTAAGCAGTATATAGAGAAAGAGCATTTTGAAGAGTCGAGCATTCTAAAGTTACAGCTAGAAGATCAAGCAGTTGAATTATTAAATCAAGAGCTAAAAGATCGTAAGTATTGCGACAATAAGCATGAAGTTAATGATGTTTTATGGCGAGATTTGAGTGTACAACTAAGAGGGCGTTGTTTGTAATATGTTGGTTGATAAAACTAAGTTAGCAGAGCTTTTGGCGCACCTAAATATTAACTATGATGTAATAGAGCATCCGCCGCTGCATACTAGCTTAGCAGCAGATGAGTTTATGATTGAGCGCCCAGGTACTCGTCTTAAAAACCTGTTTTTACGCGATAACGAAGGCAAGCGACACTTTCTAGTTATTACAGCGCACAATAAGCAACTCGATTTAAAGGCACTATCAAAGCAACAAGGGCTTTCGCGTTTAGGGTTTGCATCGAGTGAACGCTTAGCAACGTATTTAAAAGTGGCTCCTGGGTGTGTATCTATGCTGGCTCTTTTAAATGATAAGCAAAACGAAGTGAGCTTATGGGTCGATCAAGATATTTGGGGTGGTGATTTGTTTCATTGTCATCCGTTTGAAAACACCCAAACATGGTTGCTTAGTAAAGCTGACTTAGAAATATTTTTTAATCACACAAAGCATCAACCGCGCGTTGTATTTTTACCCTCAAAATAAGCCCACATAATTAACGATAAACCGCATAAACAAACCGCGAGCAGCGTAAACATAAACGCTGTTTGCCCATGATGTTGGTATACCACACCGGGTAATAACGACCCCAATGCACCGCCACTGTAATAAAACGATACATATCCGCCATTGGTTACACTTGGTGGGGCTTTACTGATTTTATTAACGAGTGGTGCGGCAGTTGAATGAATCACAAACATAGCACCACAAAACAAAGTAAATGCGATTAAAAATAAGCTAAGCTGATGGCTCATTAATAAAATAATACTCACACTATAAAAACTAAATACCGCAGTTAATAAATGCCAAGGCGAAGGGACTTTTTTAAGTAACCAAGGTGCAGCAATAGAGGCGAGGGCACCAATTAAATAACCACTGTAAACTAAACCTATGTCACGAGTATTAGTAATTAAAAACGTGTTTTGTAATATAAACGGTAAGTAATTAAGCAGTGCAGCGAAACAAAAGAACATACAAAAAACGGCGCCGTAAACTTTAAGTACAGCGCCTTCTTTAAGTTGTTTAATGTAATCGAGTGGGGAGAGCTGCGACTGTTTAGCTGGGTTTGTAAAGCGAGAATGCTTAACTGTCAAAGCTAAGCAAATAAGCATAAAAGCAATTACGTAATAAAAGCTCTGCCAATTCCATAAGTCGCTAAACAAAGCGGCAAGCACACGTCCAAAGTAACCACCAACTATACTGCTACCAATATATAGGGTCATATTTTTTTGAAGTGTATCAGCGCTATAGCTCATACCTATATAGCTAGTCATTGCTGTTAAAGCTGCGGGGA
Organism: Pseudoalteromonas sp. NZS100; assembly: GCF_015864815.1. NCBI lineage: Bacteria > Pseudomonadati > Pseudomonadota > Gammaproteobacteria > Alteromonadales > Pseudoalteromonadaceae > Pseudoalteromonas > Pseudoalteromonas sp. NZS100. Next base: position 249,790 of record NZ_JADYWM010000004.1, on the reverse strand, counting down.
GCGTTAAACCTTGTAAAAATCTGACTAATAATAAAAGCTCAAAGCTAGGTACATAAACAAAAAGTAAGCAGCTAAGGCCTAAAAGCACCATTGCAATACGTAATATAAGTAGTGGATTTATTTTTGCTAAAAATAAACCATAAACGAGCGGGGCAATGGCTAAGGGCAGCATAGTTGCAGTCATTAAGCTGCCAGCTACCGCAGGTGCTACATTAAATTCGCTCGCAAAAAGGCTAAGTAGGGGTTGCGGTGCATAAAGCACAAAAAATATAAATACCGAGCAAACGAGTAGATGAGGTAAACGCATTATATGGCTTGTGCATTTGCTGATTGGTTGTCTGGTATTGTATTAAAAATTGCTTTTAATTCATAATTAAAACCATAGTCATTGCGCTATATCATGGTTTGTTTTAACTAGTTTGCTAGATTAATGTCGATAGCGCTGTTATTTGAACTCGTTGGTGATTAAAATAGCGATAATATTAGTTTTTAGTGGAACAAAGTCATGGGTTCATTACAAGACCAATTGCTTCAAGCAGGATTAACAACATCGCATAATGCTAAAGTTGCTAAATCAGAAAAGCGTAAGCAACAAAAAAAGCAAAAGAAAGGGGCGACTAGCAACCCAAGTGATCTGCAAAAGCATATTCAACAAACCAAGCTAGAGCAGCAAAAAAAAGCTGAAGAGCTTAACCAGACACGCCAAGTGAGCTTAAAGCAGCGCGAGCAAGAAGCGCGTGTTAAACAAATTTTAGAGCACCACAACCAAGACGCTATTCGTGGTGAGCGCACATTTAATTTTACTTATCAAAACAAAGTAAAAAATATCGACGTGAACGAGAAAACGCAAAAAGCGTTATCGGGCGGTCGTTTAGCTATTTGTGTACTAGAAGGGCAATTTTACGTATTAGACGACGAACCAGCACGCAAAGTGGCTGAAGTTGACGAAAAGTATATTGTTTTTCATGTAGAGCCAGAAAACAAACCAAAAGATGAAGATGACCCATACGCAGACTTTGAAGTACCAGATGATATAGTGTGGTAATAGTTATTAAGGGTAAGCTCATTTTTATTTGCTAAAGTATATAAAAGTGAGATAGAAACGAGTTAGCGGTTTTTGGTTAAGTTGATCGTCTAGCGTCGTTTCGTACGTATGCTTTTTATTTGATTGTTTACTACAATCAATAGAACAGTTTTTCTAACCGTCAAAAAAGAAGAGTAAATACAATGAGCAAGATGAAAACACTACTATTAGGCGCGGGTATTACTTTAGCCGCAAGCTTCTCGTTTAATGCAGCAGCTGCCGATGGCGCTGCACTTTATACCGCTAAGAATTGTCAAACTTGTCATGGCGCTGAAGGTAAAGCACCAATTATGGGTATGTACCCTAAACTAAACGGTCAAAACAAAGACTACTTAGTAGCGCAAATGAAAGACATCAAATCAGGTGCACGTAATAACGGTATGACCATGGCTATGAAAGCAATGGTTGCAACGGTAACTGATGAAGAGTTTGAAGCAATTGCAGATTACCTAGCTAACGTAAAATAATTTACGCAGCTATACCATTTTAATACAATTGGTATTTTAGTTTTACAAACAGCCACACAATAGTGTGGCTGTTTTGTTTGGTGTTTGCTATAAAATAGAGACTGCTTTAGACTTCTAAACATCTGTTCGTACAGGTTAATAATGTACGTTTTTAAAAGGCTCATTATGTTTGATTTACCCCAACTCGATTTAAAAAATAAAGTATCAGCACAAGAGTGGCAACTTCGTGTTGATTTAGCCGCGTGTTATAGACTGGTAGAGCACTTTCGTTGGGGGGATTTAATCTATACGCATTTATCAGCACGTTTGCCTGGCACCGACCACTACTTAGTGAATGCGTTTGGTTTAACCTTTGATGAAGTAACTGCCTCTAATTTAGTAAAGGTCGACTTAGACGGCAACATTATTGACGATACGCCATTTAGTATTAATCCAGCTGGATTTACTATTCACAGTGCGATTCACGAGGTACGCGAAGACGCTCATTGTGTTATTCACCTTCATACCAAAGAAACAATCGCAGTCGCTACACAAAAAAATGGTTTATTACCGCTTAGCCAATATTCAATGTTTTCACTGCCATCGCTTTCTTATCATGGCTACGAAGGGCTTGCAGTAAACGACGACGAGCGAAAAGTGCTGCAAGATGATTTGGGCAGCACTAACCATATGTTATTGGTAAATCATGGTGGCTTAACAGTAGGTCCAACGGTAGGCGATGCGTTTATGCGCTTTTATGATTTACAGCGAGCGTGTGAAATTCAACTAGCGCTACAATCAAGCTCGCAAGAGGTGATTGAAGTACCGCAACCTATAATCGACAATATTTATAATCAAGCAAACGTAGTACACAGTGGCAGCACCGGCGGGCAACTTGCGTGGCCTGCGATGTTACGTAAAGCGTATCGACTTGACCCTAGTTTTGCAAAATAACCCATAGCGGTTAATAAGGAATTTTAATGAAAGTAAATCGCGTTGAAGTATTTGATATTCACTGTCCTGATAGACCTTCTTGGACACCTGTGTTTGTACGTATTCATACTGACGAAGGTATTAGTGGTGTTGGCGAAGCGGGCCTTGCATACGATTTAGGTCACAGTGCTGCAGCGGCTATGATTAAGGAAATGGCCGACGCCTTTTTAATAGGCCACGACCCATTTCAAACAGAAAAACTATGGTCACGTATGTTACGTGAAAGCTTTTGGGGTTTAGGCGGCGGACCTGTTGTATATGCTGCAATGAGCGCAATTGATACCGCACTTTGGGATATAAAAGGTAAAGCGCTTGGTTTACCTGTATACCAGTTATTAGGCGGTAAAGTTAACGACAAACTACGCACTTACGCTTCGCAATTACAGTTTGACTGGGATAGCGAATTTAAAGCCCTAGTACAACCGCAAGAATATGCAGAAGCGGCTTTAAAGGCGATGGCCGAAGGTTACGATGCAGTAAAAGTAGATCCAATTCAGTACGATAAAGACGGCAATACTTATTACGACCGTACAAAAATAATCTCACGCACTGAAATGAAGCTATACCGTGCACGTATGCAAGCCATTCGCGAAGCAGTAGGCGACGAAGTGGATATTATTTTTGAATGCCACAGTTTACCTGGCGTGACAACAGCCATTCAGTTGGGTGAAATTGCAGAAGAATTTGACTGTATGTACTTTGAAGAGCCAGTTAACTATTTAAACCATTCATTACACGCAAAAGTAGCAGATAAAGTTAATGTGCCAATTGCTGGTGGTGAACGTTTGTATAATCGCTGGGGTGTGCGCCCGTACTTAGAAGATCAAAGTATTGATGTTCTGCAACCTGATATTGGTTTATGTGGTGGCTTTACCGAAACTAAAAAAGTATGTGATTACGCAGATATCTTTGATGTGCGTATTCAAGCTCACGTATGTGGCGGGCCTGTTGCAACAGCAGCATCACTGCACTTAGAAACGGCTATCCCTAACTTTTTGATTCATGAGCACCACACTTATGCGATTAAAAAGTGGAACCGCGAGTTATGTTTACAAGACCCACAACCTAAAAATGGTTTCTTTGAAGTGTCAGAAGAGCCAGGGTTGGGTATTGAATTAAATGATGAGATTGTTATGCGGTCTCAACGCGTAGAAATAAAATAATAGTCTTTTAACCTAACTTTAGGTCATGCATTAAAAAGCCGGTAAGTGATTAGTCACTTACCGGCTTTTACTTGTTTGGTAAAGTTTTAGCTTGTTATAACTCGTTAATTCTACATTCTACGTCTTTAAGCTCGATAGTGGCTTTACTATCAAGGTGGCGTATATAGCATTGCTTGCCTTTAATCATCAATTCAAACTGATCGGGTGTATTGCGACTTTGCGTGTCGATAATATTATTATCATCTACATTGCTAAGGGTTACTGTGCTGCTGGTAGTAAATACATCATCAGCTAATTGAGTTTCTTGTATATGTACAAGTGTTTTAATTGCTTTGCTAACGGCTGTTTTATTTGGCTTTGCCAGTAGAGCATGTTGCAGCTTAGGTGTAGGGTCTGGATTTTGGGATATGCAGCCATTGAGAAAAAACGCAGAAAATACAACGATTAGTAAAAAGTACATTTTCATAAATTGGCCGTATTATTATAAAAAGAGAGTTTAATATAACTAGTTTTACTTAAACTTGGTAGTAGTGCTTAGCGTTTGCATAGCTAAGGTTATGCCATGTCTTATCGTTTGAGCATAACGCCTTATGGCAGTGCCATAGAGTGTTGTAGCTTGTATTTATTTGGCACACAGGAAAGTTGCTTGCAAACATAATACGCTGCTGGCCAAAGTGATTAAAAAGAATATTAAAACACGCTGCTTGTTGCTCACTGGTAAGTTGTAGTAATTCAAAACCAGAGAATTTAATTGCTATGTTGTCGTGCTGAGCAAGTAACTCAGCATCTTGTTGCCAGTCATTTAAATTACTTGGCAGTCCTGCATGATTAATTATAATTTGAAGCTGCGGTAGCTGCTTAGCGTAGTAAGCTATTTGTTTGGTTATTTCGCTATTTTCAATATCAAATTGAGCTTCAAAATGCAGTTTATTTGTAGCCAATAAATTAAGGTTATTAATACAATGAGGGCTTTTTAGTCTCACTGCATCACCTTCTTCGGTTATATCTCTTATACCACAAAGGCTTGAATGAGCCAGTGCATTTAGCGCGTGATTAAATTGCTCTGCGGGCGCATCAATTTGGTTGTAACTAATAGCCTTAAATGAAAGGCTTTTTAAATGCGAGCTTAGCCAGTTTAACTCGTTTATAGGTGATTGATTATCAAACCCAGCCTCAATGTGCACAATACCCGCAAGTTCAAAATCAGTACTTTTAACAAGTTGCTCTGCACTTATTGGTTGTTTGATTTTTTCTAGGTTAGGCCATGCTGGTGGGTTTTCGCCTTGTAGCCAAGTATATTGCCCCTCGGCAAGATTAAAAAAATGCACATGAGGGTCAATAATTAGCATGCTCATTGGGCAGTGTAACCACCGTCAATACTTTGTAGGCTGCCAGTAATAAAGCTGGCATCGTCACTTGCTAAAAAGCTCACAAGGGCAGCAACCTCATCGGCTTGACCTAATCGGTTAAGCGGTTGAAGACTTGCTTCCTCGGCAACTATTTCAGCTTTGTTTGCGCCACTTTTTGCACAGTACGCATCTATTGCGTTATGAAATAGCGGGGTTTCTATTGTGCCAGGGCATACTGCATTTACTCTAATATTAAAGCTCGCGTAATCAAGCGCCGTTGTTTTGGCCATTGAGGCAAGGGCATGTTTTGTTAGGTTATACGCAAAAGAGTTTTGCTTACCTATAATTGCTTGATCGGATGCGACTAATATAATAGCGCCGCTATTTTGCGCTTTCATGCTTGGCAATACGCTTTGTACTGCGGCATAGGCACCTTTAACATTAAGCGCAAAAAGTGCATCGAGAGCTTGCTCATCGGTGCTTTCTATATTTGCGCTTAAGTGTTTTCCAGCATTAGAAACAAGTACATCAATACGTTTGCTTTGTTCACAGATAGCGTTGATGCAGCTTTGTACCGCCGATACATCACTTACATCACACTGATGAAATATACCAGTTTCGCTTGGCTCTATATCAAGGTTATGTACTTTATAGCCATTACTTAGCAAACGCTTTACAACGGCTAGACCAATTCCTTTTGTACCACCTGTAACTACTGCAACTTTAGACATACTTACTTCCTTTATTGCTAACTAGTGAGAGTGACCGCAGCCGCCTTCAGCGTGCACATGTCCGTGAGAAACTTCTTCACTCGTCGCTTCACGTACAGATACAACTTCAACGTCGAACGTTAGTGTTTTGCCCGCAAATGGGTGGTTTAAATCACAATCTGCGTTAAAACGACCAACCTTAACAATGGTAACCTGATGACGGCCTTGGTTAGAGCTAACCATTGCTGTCATACCTGGTTTCCATACTTTAACGTCGCCTTGTAGATGCTTAAGCGGAATACGTTGAATTAAATCATCAACACGCTCGCCGTACGATTCACTTGGCTCTAGAGTTACACTAAATTTTTCGCCGGCTTCTTTACCTTCAAGTGCTTTTTCTAAACCAGGAAGCATGCCTTCGCTGCCATGAATGTAAGTAAGTGGCGCTTCGTTTGTGCTACTTTCAATTTGTTCGCCCGCTTCGCTAAGGGTGTAATGAAATTCAACTGCTGAATTTTTGCTAATTTGCATGCTTGTCTCTTCAAATAATAACTATGTTAGGGCGCAATTTTACGCGAAATATACTTGTTTATAAACTTAACGTGGCTGATTTAGTGTTTTTTGTAAATTTAGCAGAAAATCTTTTTTTGTTGGGGCTGCTTTTTGCTTTTCAGCCTGTGGTATAAACAGTACTAATTGAGTGCCAGGCTTTAAAATGCTCGATGCAGAGAGTTTGTTCCATTTTGCCAAGTCGCTATGAGGTACATCGTAAAGCTGACTTATACTCCAAAGGCTATCGCCCGACTTAACTTCGTAATCTATTTCAATGGTGGGAATCGCAATCTCTTGGTGTTCTAAATAAGGGCTGATTTTGTAATCAACAGTTAATGTGCTTGGCAGAGTTTTAGGTTGCCCAACTAATAACTTTTCTCCAACACCTATTAAATTATTATTTTTATTATTAAGTTGTTTTAAAGCTTTTACCGACATACTAAAACGCCTGGCGATACTGTAAAGCGTATCGTTTTGTTTAACGATGTACTCTCCAGCAAAATTTGATTTGAAGAACTGACTTTTTAATAATGCTTCTTGTCCTATAGGCAGCAGTAAAGTGTGCGGCCCGTTAGGTGAGCTTTGATTTTTTAAATATCCCTGATTAATAGCATGTAACTGCTTTGAACCTATACCAGAGAGCTTGGCAATGACTGAAAAGTCAAACTGCTGGCCTATGTTCATCTGTGTTGTAAATGGTTTATATGCAAGCTTTGGGCGTTTAATGCCCTTTTGTGGGTGTTTAACTAAATGGCTTAAAGCGAGTAATTTGGGTACATAGTCAGCGGTTTCTTTTGGCAGACTGAGCGACCAGTAATCGGTGCTTTTACCGCGTTTTTTGTTTTTTTCGATTGCACGTTTAACACGGCCTTCACCACTATTATAAGCGGCCAAAGCATGTAGCCAATTACCATCAAAGCGTTTATGTAAGTAACTTAAGTAATCAAGTGCAGCATCGGTTGAAGCAAGTACGTCTTGGCGCCCGTCATACCATTGGTCTGACTTAACACCAAAGTGATGCGCCGTTGCGCCAACTAACTGCCAAACACCAACAGCTTGCTGTGATGAGGCTATTGTTGGTCTAAAATCGCTTTCTACAAATGGTAGTAATGCGAGCTCCATAGGTAATTGCTTTTGCTCAATTTTTTTTACGATGTGATACAGGTAAGGCGCTGCACGTTTGCTCACCGTTTGTAAGTAGTTAGGTTGCTTTGCATACCAGCTGATACGCTTTTTTAAAGCGCGATTTTGATAAATCGTAAAGTGTAGATTATTGGCTATATGCACCCACAGATCGGTGGTTTTTGGTGGGCGCTTTTTTACGATTGTTTTTTTGAATTGAAGTGGCGTAACTGGCTCATTAACTTGAGGCGTTTGAGCTACTTCCTCGTCAGTATCATAAGAATAGTCAGGCTCAAAATGAGTAAATATTTGTGGAGCGTCTTGTGGTTCTTGCTCCGTTGATTGACAACCAAATAACAAAATACCCAAACAACATAAAACCAAACTGCGCATAGTGATCACTTTTGTAAATTCCTTTTATTATTTTAACACAATCCGTTGTGTTGAGTTATTCTGCGCTTTTTGCGCGATTTAGGCCAGCTTGTAAAAAAAAGTTACTCGATTTTATATTAAGCGCTTCTTGTTTATAAGGCTCAATAACTGATTCAGGAAACGACAGCATTAATTGCTCAATACTTTGATCTTTATTGTTTTTAACATGCTCTGTTATGGCTGTTAAAAATGATAGTGGCTGTTTCAGCTGCTCTTTTGTTAATGTGCCGCCGTGACCAGGTATAATAATAGCGAGCTTTTCATCGTTAATATATTGCTTAAGCAACGTTTGCCAACTTTTAAGTTCACCGTGTCCAGGGTAAGGAAGCCAGTCAACGATATCGCCACCAATCAGCACACTGCCATTATTAGTAGTAATAGTTAAATCACCGTTAGTATGGGCTTGCTGCGGCTCAAGCGTTACCTCAAAACCACCAAGGTCGATAACTTTACGACTATTAATGACTATTTCGGGTTTGCTAAGCTGATACTCCTGCCAGCGAAAAAGTCGCTTTTTTGCAAGCTTTAACTTATCACGCCATTTAGCTTGCTCTTCTTTAGGGACATTCGCTAATCGTTGGTAGCTCAGCTCAATGCTCTTTTCATAGGTGTCTAGTTTGTCGGTATATGCTGTTTGGTAAAGGCTAAAATTTTTATTTACTTGCTGATGAACAACGAGCTTGGCATCAGGATAAAAATTTTGCATAACCGCCATACCTAGCAAGTGATCGTCATGGTAATGCGTGGCAACCAAATAGCATAAAGGTGTTTTAAGGCGTTTTTTTAAATCTTCAGCAAGTTGTTCAACTGCAGCAAAATTGGCACTCGTATCAACCAGTAGGGCACATTTTTCGCCTTCAATTAATACTTGGTTAGAGTCGTAAAAACGAAGCTTGTCTTGTTGCTTTAAAAACTGAACATGAGGGGTTATTGTATTCCAAGTAACGGCAGCGTAGGTGTTAGGTGCTATTGATAATAAAGTGCATGCTAATAGTAAGTGCTTACATGAAGAGGTTATGTTTGAAAGTTTTAACTTCATTTATTATCTCTACGCTGAGGTTTAATTACTTTAATAATAAACAAAAAGCGCAGTATGCGCTTTTTATTTTTGGTGTTTGGGGTCATTTGCCAAATGCTGACTGAGTTTATCAATCAATTGGTCTTGATGCTGTTGTTCAACTGTAGCCTGTGTTTTTGCTTCTAGCAATTCGTGGCTTAAGTTTAATGCTGCCATTAGTAGGGCTTTTTGATCGTTTCTAACGGTTGAGCGTTGTTTCATTTGCTCAACTAAGCCATTTAGATTTTTAGCTGCTGCTATTAATGCATCTTCCTGCCCTTCAGGGCAAGCAAATTGCTGCTCTTTACCTAGCAACTCAACAGTGACCCGCTGGTTTTGCAGCTCAGACATTAGCTAGCCTGTTGTGCGCTTTGTAATTTATCAAGAAGACCAGATAAAGTAGTGCTGGCATCTTTTTGCTTTTCTTCATTTTCTAAAGCTTCAAGCTGTAGTAATTCGTTTTCATCGCTTAGTTTAGTGTTCTGTTCTTTTAAAGTAGCAACATCTGTTTGTAATTGATTATTACGTTCGATTAAAGAATCGATCAGTTGTTCGAGTTGTTGAAGAGTAGTGTTGTTCATAAAAGCGCTCATATAACTGTAATTAATGTCATGCAAATGTAAAGCAAAGTGTGTTGATTTGCCAGCATTTACGGTGGTTTTAGCTGATTTTTCTTCTGCGTTAAGGGATAATTCAGCATATGAGCTTTTTCATTCAGAAATGGTTCACTTTAACACTCTCTTATCTTGGTGTAAGTTGCCAAAGCCTAGTGCTTATGGTTCACTTACGATATTAAATTGCGTATGGCGAAAATAAATAATGCTTAGTTACAGACACTCATTTCATGCGGGTAATCCTGCCGATGTACTTAAACATTTAGTACTGGCACAAGTACTAAATTACCAAACAATTAAAGATAAACCGCTTGATTATATAGACACGCATTCAGGTGCTGGCTTTTTTGAACTGGCAGCTGCTGATGCGCAAAAAACGCAAGAGTATCAAGATGGTATTGAAAAACTTTGGCAACATAAAAGTGAACATGCTGAGCTTAATGAGTACATTGAATTAATTAAGTCATTTAACGACACTGACGAACTTGCATTTTATCCGGGTTCACCAAAAATTGCAGAGCATTATTTGCGCCGCCAAGATAAGGGTTGGTTTTTTGAACTGCACCCGCGCGATTTATTATTACTTGAAGAAAATATGCAAGGTAAGCGCTCCATTCGTGTGCGCGGAGAAGATGGCTTTACCGGCTTAGTAGGATTATTACCACCAGCATCTCGCAGAGCGTGTGTGTTAATTGACCCTCCGTACGAAATTAAAGATGACTACGAAACGGTTGTAAAAACCTTAGTTAAAGCTCATCAGCGTTTTGCTACAGGTACTTATATGATTTGGTATCCGGTAGTAGACAGAGAGCGCATTGATAATATGGAGCAGGGCTTAATTGATTCAGGAATGCGCAACATTCAGCTATTTGAATTAGGCACTGAAGCGGACACTGACGTACACGGCATGACAGCATCTGGCATGATTGTGATTAACCCTCCATGGAAGCTAAAGCAAACAATGGATGCAATAATGCCTGAACTTGTTGATTTGTTGAGTGAGCCAAGTGGTTTTTACAGAAGTGAACAACTCGTTGATGAGTAGCTTTAAATAGTGCTTACAATGAATGATAAAATGCCCAGTTTTGCTGGGCATTTTATTTAAAATCAATACGAATGTGTTAGGTAACACATATATTAGGGAGCTAAATATTAATTAAAATAAACTGCGTTAAAAGTAGCAAGCGTATTACCGCTGTTGTTTTTAAGTTTTAGTGACTCGCCTGTAATTTCCCACTTTGAAGTATTGTTAAGTACGTTAGACATAGCTGCCTCTTGGTCCATATTCTCCGAACACATCTTTTTTGTACTCGCTAACTGACTAAGTGTAATTGTGTGCTGCTCGGTGCTATAACTTCCGCTAAAATTATTACAGCCTAAAAAGCCATTAACACGGTAGTCTTTATCGAACTGAATAAACGGCTCTTTAGTTGTAACATTTACTGTTTGAGCATTGATTGTTATTGCTTTCCAGTACGTGTTTGTAAGCGTTACGTCTGGCTTTTCAACGGATACTTTTGAAAGCTCAATTTTATAAGGGCCAGTTAGCTGTGATTCTCTAAATGGGTCGTTATTTGTGGTACTTGTGTAAAGTACTTTGTCTTTATTTATGATTCTGGCGCTTAGGCTATAGCGGTGTTTATCGTTAACTTTACTGGCATCATAAGTTAGCTCTACAGTAAATGGTGGGGCTTGGGTAATATCAATCACTTCTTGGGTTATTATATCTGCTTTTACATCCATTTTAGATACATCCGAAAGCGTAACTATTAACTGTGAACCGGGGCGAAGCATAATGCGATCTTTGTAGCTAACTTGGGTAGTTAGAGTCGATATTGATTTTGCTTGCTCTGTATTTTCAGTCGGCTTTGTTTGTTGATCACAACCGGTTATAACAAAAGCGCTCAGTGCTAATAAACTAAGTCCTGTAAGTGCTTTTTTACGTGAATGTACTGCTTGATGCTTTTCCATGTTTGTTATCCTTACTCAATATTATCCCCCTAGTGTATTACCTAGTGACTTAATCATTCCTTAACTTATTTTAAACATAAAAAAAGGCGCATTAGCGCCTTTAATAATTAAAAACAAACGATTATTTTTTAACAAACTTAGTTAAAATAACAATGCGTTGGCCGTCAACTCGCCCTTCAATATGTTCAGGGTTGCTGGTTAGGCCAATATTACGAACAGCTGTTCCACGTTTAGCTGTAAGGCTACTACCTTTAACGTCTAAGTCTTTAATTAGGGTAACAGTATCGCCTGCTTGAAGTACTACACCGTTGCTATCTACATGCTTTAAATCGTCATCTTCAGCAAGTGCTTTTTTAGCCCACGTTAGCGTGTCTTCTTCAAGGTAAATCATGTCTAGCGCATCTTGTGCCCAGCCATTATCAGGCGCTAAACGCGAAAGCATTCTGTAAGCTACAACTTGTACTGCAGGAGTTTGGCTCCACATGCTATCGTTTAAACAGTGCCAATGTGTAGGCGTTATTTCGCTGTTATTCTCGATTTGATCTTTACATGTTTGACACGTGTAAATACATTTATCTGAGTGGGTTTCAGTTACCGGTGGTACTTCATAAACAGATAAGTTCTCGGTGGCTGCACACAATTCACATTGATTATTACTACGTTCGATTAAGGCTTTTTCAATACTCATGGGGCTCTTTCTGATTCTGGTCGAGTTAACATTTGCTGCTATTATACTCCAAAACACGAGCTCTGCGCCATTAGTCCCTTAATTTTGTGTGGGTATATTACTCATATACTTATCTTCAATAGTTTTTATATATCCTTGAGCGTGAAGGTTTTTAATTGCTAGGTTTATCTGGGGCAATAATTCTTTGTGTTTGCTCAATAAGCGAATTCTTAAAAAACCATGGGAATGCTGTGCGCCAAAGGCAATGTTTATCCCTAACTGCTTTGCCCAATAGATCGCAGTTAACTTACCTACTAGTGCCGCTTCTACACGGTTTCTTGATAGGGCTGTCATAAGTTCTTTTTCGGATGGAAAGTCAACACGCTCAAAGGTGTTGTCATTAAAGTAATAGTAACCTAGTACCGTTCCTATATTTTTACCCTTCAAGCTATCAGCGCTTTGCCAGTGCAGGGCATTTTTAGGCAAGGTAACAATCATTTCTGTGGCATAAATGAGCGGCTCTGAAAAAACATAACGAGGGTCATTTCTCTCACTCTTTGAGAGCCATTCTAATGAAATAACATCAAAATCGATTATTTCATCTTGTAAATATTTGGTAATACGCTTTGTAGGTAGGCCGATATGAGAAGCTGCAATATTGGCATCATCGAGTACTTTTTCAATAATTTCGGGTAATATGCCAGGCTTTTCTGAATCATTTGTATAATATGGATAATGACTCCCTGACGCGCTAACATTATATTTGAGAGGAGTAGGGTTAATGCTGGCATAGCTAAAAAATACAAATAGCAGAGGGCTCAGTGCTAATAATCGAATAAAGTTAGTCAAATCTCTACCTTTTATATTAATATTTTATATTAGTGTTGTGTAATTTTAACATTTTTGCAATGACGACTATATTTATCTTATGCGTGTTGCATTAAAGTACACATATTATTGGCTGTTTTGCCATCTTTTATTTATAGGTTTAGAGCCAAGTGAAATTACATAACATACCTGATGAAGCACAAAAAATAACTCAGTTTGTTGCGCGGCAACCTATTTTTGATATAGACCAAAATGTTTTCTCGTACGAATTGCTTTATAGAGACTCAGCCAATAATGCGTTTCCTGTAGGCACTTCTGATGTCCATGCGACAAGCCGCCTGTTTTTTAATGCTTTAATGTTGGTTGGTTTAGATAGACTTACCGCACATCATTTAGCTTTTATAAACTTGTCATCAGAAACTATTCTCGATAACTTCCCCAAACTTTTATTGCCAGAAAATAGTGTTATTGAAATAGTGGAGCGCACGGGTAATATTCCTGTGGTGGCTGAGCGTGTGCAAGAACTTAAAAAAGAAGGCTATGTTTTTGCACTTGATGATTACGATGGCGATCCAAAATGGGAGCCACTGTTAGCACATGTTGATTACATAAAAATTGAGATAGATGATCCGGTTATTAAAACCAATATGCGCATTAAAAAAATAAAACGCGCAAATCCACATGCAAAAATAATTGTTGAACGAATAGAGACGCATGAACAATTTAATGTATTAAAATTGGCTGGCTGCGATTTATTTCAGGGGTTCTTTTTTTCTCGCCCAGAAATGATTACGTATAAAGGTGTAGAGCCTTCAAAGCTAACCGTTTTTGATCTATTGCGTTTTACAGCAAAAGAAACACTTTGCTTTAAAGAAGTTCATCAACGAGTGGCCAGAGATGTCGCCATAACAGCGAGGGTTTTAAAGCTAGCTAACGCGCGTTCAGGCAAAGCAAATTTAGTCATTACGTCTATTTCACAAGCGGTTATTTATTTAGGTGAGGACACAATAAGACAATTTGTTCGCGTATTAGCAATTAGTGAGTTGGGGGTCGAAAAACCAACCGAATTAACTAAGCTTGCTTTAACGCGGGCTCAATTTATGTCGCTAATATTGGAGCAAGATAATAAAGAGTTGACCGAGCAAGGGTATCTGGTGGGTTTGTTCTCGGTGCTTGATGCTATTTTAGATGCTGAATTAAAAGATATAGTTAAAGAGTTTACTTTAGATGCTGCAATATCTGATGCGTTACTATTAGAGAGCGGCATTTTAGGGAACTGTTTATCGCTTATAAAAGAGTTTGAATTAGATAATATAGATGAAGCTATGGTCCATTTGGCCAACATAAACTCAGAGCTGCATATTGGCGATATATTTAATTTTTTATTGGATGCTGTTTTATACAGTGATGACATTATTGAGGCAATAGCAGAATAAATATGCGTAATTGGTTGTCGGTTATAAGTGTAGTGGTTGCTCTTTGTTTATTATTTCCTGGTATTACAAAACCAGTATTAACAATAGAGGGCAACATAGATAAATCAAAACTAGCGCAAGCGGGCATTGAAATGCTTGCTGAAGAGGGCGATGGTCGAACTCGCAGTATGCTAATGATGTTCTCGAATATGCTAGGGCTTGATAAGTTAGAGGGCGAGATTAGCGCCTATAACAAAACACAAAGTATTTTAGGCACAGTTAAAGAGCTTGCTAGCAATAATAATTTATTTGTAGCTGCTTTAGTGGGTTTGTTTTCTATTGTTATTCCAAGCTTGAAGCTGCTATTACAATTGCTTTATTGTTGCCTACCTTTGAATGGGTTGAAGCAAAAGCTCGGTCTGGTTATTTGTGCATTAAGTAAGTGGAGCATGGTTGATGTATTTGTTATTGCATTAATAGTGACTTACCTAGCAGGTAACGCTCATGGTAAAAGTGGTGAGCTACTTGTTATGAATGCCCAATTTGGTGAGGGCTTTTGGTATTTTAGCGCATATTGTATATTTGCAATTATAGCGAGTAACTTAATTAAAACACCTGAAAAACCGCAGTCTACATAATTAAAGTATTTGTGGTTGCCGTTAGGTTATCTTACAATCATTTTAAAATTTATTAAAAGGCATAATGTTGCAACGTTTTTACTCTAGTTTACTCATGATAACTTTACTGCTCACTTTTGTGGGTCAGGCAGTTGCGTCTGTAGCTATGGTATGCGAAATGCCACATATGCCAACGAAAACAGCAATGCATGCCCAAATGCCAATGACACAAAGTAGTGATACAACAGCTGTCGCTAGCATGTCTGAAAATATGATGCAGATGGATTGTTGCGACGACGAAAGTACGCCACAAAATGATTGCAAATGCCCTATCAGTGGCTGCGCTGCTAATTCAATGCTTAATGTTGATACTTTATTTAGCGTTACTTTACTTGAATCTGAAAAAGTAAATATAAGTGTATTTACTACACAAATTAATATACCTCGTTCACTCTACCGCCCTCCCATGTCTGCTTAATAGCAGGATAGGTGTATGTAAAAATTGCGGTAACCCCGTTTATTGGTAATTCCTAAACACCTTTTTTGCTTCCTAATTTAAGAATTTCTTTTATTTTTAGATGGAGCAGGTGATGAACCACGCTGTAAGTATTAAAGCCGTATTATGTAGTGTTGTGTTATTTAGCACAGCTGTTAATGCGCAAAACAATTCAAATAACCTAAATATCGATACGCTAAAGCAAGCCCGCAATGAGCAAACGCTTAGCTTAACGCAAGCGCTTAATTATGCACTAACGCATGAGCCATGGCTAAAAGCGAGTGGCTACCAAGAAGATGCCACAATAGCGCAAAGTATTGCCGCAGGCACCTTACCCGATCCTGTTTTAACGGTTGGCTTACTTAACTTACCTACTAACGGTTATGCGTTTGATCAAGAAGGGATGACGCAGCTTAAAGTCGATTTGAGCCAAAAGTTTAGCCGAGGGGATAGTTTAGCACTTAAACAAAAGGCATTAGCTCAGTCTGCTCAACAATATCCTTGGCAGCGCGCCGATCGCTTAGCACAAGTAAAAGCAATTGTGATTGAGTCGTGGTTAAACGCGTATCGTGCTCAGCGAAGTATTGCTTTAATTGAGCAAGATAAAGGGCTATTTACTCAGCTTATTGAAATTACCGAAGCAAGCTACGCAAGTACCTTAGGTAAAACACGCCAGCAAGATATTATTCGTGCGCAATTAGAGCTCACTCGCCTTGAAGATAAGCTGGTTATGCTTGAGCAGCAATTTGAAAGTGCTAAAAACCGTTTAGCACAGTGGTTACCTATGAATATGCTTATGCAGCCTTTAAACACCGAGTTTACTAAAACCACAGGGCTTGTTGATTTTGAAAACCTTGAATTTGATAAATTAATACAGTTGCTTATGGCGCACCCCGCAATTATTGCGATAGATAAAACCGTCACCGCAAAGCAAACCGAAGTTGCACTCGCCAAGCAAAGTTACAAACCTCAAATGGGCGTTAATGTGGGTTATGGTTACCGAGATGATACGCCTATGGGGGAGTCGCGAGCTGATTTACTTTCAGTAGGATTTAGCATTGATTTGCCATTGTTTACTGATAACAGACAAGATCAACAGGTTGAATCGGCTATTGCTAGTGCAGAAGCTACTAAAACACAAAAGCTGGTGGCGCTTCAAAAACTCAAAGGCATGTACTTTAAGGAGTTTAGCCAACTCGCTCGTTTGCAAAAACGCGATGCGCTTTATCAAAATACGTTATTACCGCAAATGTCAGAGCAATCTCAAGCAACACTAAATGCTTATACGCGCGACGATGGGGATTTTTCTGACGTGATGCGCGCGCGTATTAGTGAGCTTAACGCCAAAATAGACGCGCTTAATATTCAAGTAGATCAGCATATTATTACCGCTCGCCTTAATTATTATGCAAGTAGCTTAGACCCCCAAGTAATGGCAGGACAAACTGGAGAATTACATAGTGAATACTAATTTAAAGTTATTTGTTGCCGCCTTAGTCGGTGCGGGCGCATTTGCGTTAATTGGCGCCTTAGTAATGCAGTTTTTACCTAGTAACTCGGCAATGCATGAACAGCAAAGCGCTGAAAAACAGCCCTTATATTGGGTAGCCCCTATGGATAGTAATTACAGGCGTGACGCGCCAGGGCTGTCGCCAATGGGAATGGATTTAGTCCCTGTATATGAAAACGATAGCAACGCTCAGGATGGACCAGGTGCAGTAACTATTTCGCCTGCAGTCATTAATAACTTGGGTGTAAGAACTGCCAAAGTAGAGCTTAAAACACTTCACAGCGATATAAATACTGTGGGGTATGTGCAATATAACCAAGACCAACTTATTCACATTCATCCGCGTGTAGAAGGCTGGATTGAAAGCTTGTACGTTAAAGCGCAGGGTGCACAAGTTAAAGCCGGTGAGCCTTTATATACTTTGTATTCACCACAATTGGTGAATGCACAGGAAGAGTTTTTATTGGCAGTGAATCGTAATAATACCGTGTTAATTCGCGCAGCAAAGGCACGTTTAGAGTCGTTAAATGTGTCTGATGGATTTATTGAACGCTTACAAAAAAATAAAAAGATAATGCAAAATATTACTTTTTACGCAAAGCAAAGTGGTGTGGTAGATGAGCTAACAGTACGAGAAGGCTTTTACGTTAAACCAGGCACATCAATGATGAGTATTGCCCAGCTTGATGAAATTTGGGTAGAGGCCGAAGTGTTCGAGCGCCAATCAGAACAAGTGAGCGTTGGTTTACCTGTAACGATGACGCTTGATTACTTAAAAGGTCAAAAGTGGGAAGGTAAGGTTGATTACATTTACCCCGCGCTTGATGCTAAAAACCGGACTCTGCGTGTAAGGCTCAGGTTTGAAAATGCAGATCATCGGTTAAAACCAAATATGTTTGCACAAGTGAGCATTCACGCTAAAGCGAGTAAGGCGCAATTTACAGTCCCTAAAGAAGCGGTAATTCGCACGCAGCATCAAAACCGTGTGGTTATTGCATTAGGTGAGGGTCGTTTTAAATCGGTAGAAGTCGAAGTTGGGCAAATTAATAGTAATGAAGCGGTCATTTTGTCAGGTGTGACGACAGGTGACACGGTAGTGACCTCAGCGCAATTTTTAATAGATTCTGAGTCAAGTAAGAGCTCCGACTTTAAACGAATGGAAATGCCTAGTTCTAGCATTAGCTCAGGTATGAGCTCGGATTCTGGTTCAGGCTTTAATATGAACATGGATATGCTGCCACAAAGCGCCACGGTTAACGGCACTATTAATGCCATAGATACACAAAATCGCATTATAAATATTAGCCGAGAAGCCATTGAAAAATGGAATCGAGAACCCGCCACAATGGACTTTGTATTAGCGCCAGATATTGATATTACCAAGTTTGAAAATGCCCAGTATATTAATTTTACTTTTAGCATTATTAATGATGAATTTGTAATTACTAACGCGCAAAACGCAGAGGCGATTGATCATTCTACTATGCAACCTATGCAACACAGTTCTCACTAGGAGCCATTATGATAACTGCCATTATTCGCTGGTCTGTTGGCAATCGCTTTTTTGTGTTGTTGCTTACATTAATTTTACTGGGTGGAGGATTGTTTGCACTAAAAAATACGCCCGTGGATGCCTTGCCTGACTTATCTGATGTTCAGGTCATTATAAAAACTACTTACCCGGGGCAAGCGCCGCAAGTAGTGCAAGACCAAGTCACATTTCCTCTCACCACAGCAATGCTTTCTGTGCCGGGTGCGCAAACCGTAAGAGGTTTTTCGTTTTTTGGTGACTCGTACGTTTACGTTATTTTTGATGAAAAAACTGATTTGTATTGGGCGCGTAGCCGAGTACAAGAATACCTAAGCCAAGTAGCGAGTAGATTACCCGATAGCGCTACGCCAGAGCTTGGTCCTGATGCAACAGGCGTAGGTTGGATTTACTTATACGCACTGGTTGATAAAACAAATAAACACGATATTAGTCAGCTACGAAGCTTACAAGATTGGTTTTTAAAGTTTGAGCTACAAACCGTACCAGGAGTCTCTGAAGTGGCTGCTGTTGGTGGCATGGTTAAGCAATACCAAGTCAATGTAGAGCCTGATAAATTACGCGCATATGGTATCCCGCTTAGCCTTATTCAAACGGCTATTCAACAAGGCAACCAAGAGATGGGTGCCTCGGTAGTTGAAATGGCTGAAGCAGAATACATGGTAACAAGCACCGGCTACATTAAAAGTGTTGCCGACCTAGAAGCTATTCCGCTTGGTGTAAACGCCAACGGTACTGCGCTGCAATTGCGTGATGTAGCTGATATTAGAGTCGGGCCGCAAATGCGCCGTGGTATTGCAGAGCTTAATGGCGAAGGCGAAGTGACCGGCGGCATCGTTATTATGCGCTATGGCGAAAATGCACAAAAAACTATTGAGCTGGTAAAAGCAAAATTAGAATCGCTTAAAAAGGGATTACCAGAGGGTGTTGAAATAGTCCCTGTGTACGATCGCTCCAACTTAATTAATAACGCGGTAGATAATCTAACAAGTAAGCTAATTGAAGAGCTGATTGTAGTTGCTTTAGTGTGTGTGGTGTTTTTGTTTCATGTGCGCTCATCGCTGGTGGCGATTATTACATTACCGCTTGGGATTTTAACGGCATTTATAATTATGTATTGGCAGGGGATTAACGCCAATATTATGTCTTTAGGGGGAATTGCAATAGCGATAGGCGCAATGACTGATGGCGCTATCGTCATGATTGAAAATATGCACAAACATATGGAAAAAACGCCACTTACCAACGAAAACCGCTGGGAGGTTGTGGCTAAATCGGCGAGTGAAGTGGGTCCTGCATTATTTTTTAGTTTATTAATTATTACCGTCAGCTTTATGCCGGTATTTATTTTAGAAGCGCAAGAAGGACGTATGTTTGCGCCACTGGCTTACACTAAAACCTATGCTATGGCAGCGTCTGCTGGGCTTGCGATTACCTTAGTGCCGGTATTAATGGGTTACTTTATTAGAGGTAAAGTTATTTCGGAGCAAAAAAATCCAGTTAACCGATTACTCGTCGCAGCGTATCGCCCACTACTTAACTGGGTGCTTAAATTTCCAAAAATGACATTGGTACTCGCGGTGGTTGTTTCTGTTATTGGCTTTTACCCGGTAAACAAAATAGGCAGTGAATTTATTCCGCCACTCGATGAGGGCGACTTAATGTATATGCCCACAACGTATCCTGGTTTATCGGTAGGTAAAGCGCGCGAAATACTACAGCAAACCGACAAGCTAATTGCCACAGTACCCGAGGTTAAAACAGTATTTGGTAAAGTTGGGCGAGCAGAAACAGCAACAGATCCTGCGCCGCTTACAATGATAGAGACGTTTATTCAGTTAAAACCAAAAAACGAATGGCGCGAGGGGATGACTCTTGAAAAACTTAAAAAAGAACTCGACGGTTTGGTTAAGTTTCCGGGGTTGACTAATGCGTGGGTAATGCCAATTAAAACACGTATTGATATGCTCGCAACCGGTATTAAAACTCCCGTGGGCATTAAAGTTGCGGGACCAAAGTTGAGTGAAATTCAAAAAATTGGTCAACAAATAGAAGTGCTTTTAAAAGATGTGCAAGGCACCGCATCGGTTTACTCAGAGCGAGTAGCAGGTGGGCGTTATATAAAAGTAGATATAAATCGTGAAAAAGCGGCGCGTTATAGTTTAAACATTAGCGACGTACAGCAAGTTGTATCTACTGCAATAGGTGGTACAAACGTAACTCAAACCGTAGAAGGGCAAGAGCGCTACCCTGTTAATTTACGTTATCCGCAAGCATACAGAGACTCGCCAGAAGAGCTAATGTTGTTACCCATTGTAACGCCTACAGGGCAGCGTATAGCACTTGGTGATGTAGCCGATGTATTTATTGAAGATGGACCGCCTGGTATAAAAAGCGAAAATGCACGTTTAAACGGTTGGAGTTTTATTGATATAGATGGCGTTGATATCGGTACTTACGTTGAGAACGCTCAGCAAGTGCTCGATAAAGACCTAATACTACCAGCTGGCTACTCAATTACGTGGGCTGGGCAGTATGAATACATGCAGCGCGCTAAAGACAAACTGACTTATGTATTACCACTTACATTAGCGATTATTATTGTATTGCTTTACCTTAATTTTAGAAGCTTTGCTGAGGTCACTATTATTATGGCCACGTTGCCACTGGCAATGATTGGTGGCGTATGGCTAATGTATTTAGAGGGCTTTAACTTTTCAGTTGCAGTGGGTGTAGGTTTTATTGCCTTAGCTGGGGTAGCGGTAGAGATAGGGGTCATTATGTTGGTGTATTTAAACCAAGCCTATCAAGAAAAATGCATCGAAGCAGAGCAGACTGGTAAGCCACTTAGTTTAGTGCAATTACAGCAAGCTATTATTGAAGGTGCAGGGCTTCGAGTACGCCCGGTTATGATGACTGTCGCGACAATTATTATCGGTTTATTACCTGTACTTTATGGCACGGGCACCGGAAGCGAAGTAATGAGTCGAATAGCTGCGCCTATGGTTGGCGGTATGGGTAGTGCAATTGTACTCACCTTACTTGTTATTCCTGCTGTTTACTTGCTGTGGCGCAAACAAGGACTTAAATAATATAAAACAACAAGACGATAGAGCAATGCTGTTACTACTCACGCATTGCTCTATAAAAATTACCTATAATTTGTAAGTTATTCTATTAAATTGCTAATTAATATTCGCTTTAAAATTAACCTTCTGTTTTTAAATGGTTTTTTAATTGGCACGCTTTACGCAATGTAGTACCTATACAGTCAACTAAGTAAGGAATGCACATGCAAGTTAAAACAATTAAAGAGGTATACGATTGGACCGTTTTGTTTCATACGCAAATGGCGGCTAATTTTCATAGCGTAAAGGATTTACTCGATGAACATAATGCAATGCTGGTGGACTACTACCTAAATTACGAAAAAATACTCGCTGAAGATTTAGTCGGGTTTAAAGCGATAACCGAAATAAATACGCTCGATACGTACTGTTATGAATACTTTGCTAAAAATCCTGAGCTAATTACTTTCGAAGACATTAGTAAAGACCAGCAATTTGATGAGAAAGTTATTCAAGCTTATTTATCAGAGCAGCATCAAAAGGTAATTGAATTATACGAATACTTACTTGAGCGCGCTGAAACTCAAAGTGGCCAAGAAAAGCTGCAACAAATACTAGAGCTGGAAAAGCAAGGTATAAAGCAAATGATGCAAAGTACGAATCGTCATATGGATATGTAGCTTTATAAGATAACTATTTAAAATAGCCGATGCTTGCATCGGCTTATTTTATGTCTGCGTTAAATAACCCGCAGAGGGCTTTGATAAACTGGCTAAAATAATATGCGTGTCAACAGTGTGGCACGCACATAGGGATGTCAAACTTCTTCTGTATCTACAATTAAATCACTTGTTATTGATTCCAATGCTTCAATGACTTCATCTTTATTCATACCATTGGGTAAAGTAACGGTAGCAACAGCGCTAAAAATAGGCACCCCCCAATTAGGCGCACTTTGCTGCCTTGAATTTAAATGAGTAATGTTAGCGCCTTTGTGGCGTATTACACTCGCCAACTCTTGAACAATACCTGGGCGATCGTTACCTGTAATAACCAGATTGATTTGTTCTAATGTTGATGGTTCAATTTCTGTGTTTCCGGTTTCAATTCGAACGTCTAACTTAGGTAACTTATTTAAAGCGCTTTGTAATGATTGAAAGTGTTCCTCAGCAACTTCAAGTTGAATAATACCTGCAAAATGACCTAATAAATGGCTTAAGTTACTGCTTAGCCAGTTGCCATGATTTTGTAACACGACGGATGAGATACTCTCTACTAAACCAGGGCGATCTTGCCCTAGAATAGTTATAACCAACTGCTTCATAAATAATTCTCTTTTTAAGCCCAAAGAAAGTAAATGCATAGGCATTAAGTGTATTGTCTAATCTAAATTGTGTGTTGTTGCACTTTTTATAAATCGTTGATTTTAAAATAATAAAAATGAATATGGTTGTGTTGACTATACGTGGTATTAATAGTCATTCTTATTTAGTAAGTACTCTTTTAGTATTGACCTCGATAAATGCTTTGTCCAATTATTTTATAATTTAGTTCACTTAAAAATCATCTATATGAGACTTATTTAGCGATTTTCTTCGCTAGTTTTATTTAAAACCGTTTTAACGTGCTTATTATTACTGCTGTAACATTACTGTCATCTTGATGAAATATAATTTATACAACGTTAAGATTTAAGGGTGTTTTGATGACTTCAAATCCGAATAAACCGACTTTTAATACGGATCGAAGCCGTCTATTTAAAGATCGGTTTGCCAAATTTGGTATAACCGCAGGTGGGATAATGGTATTGGTAGCACTGCTATTAATATTCTTTTACCTTCTTTATGTAGTACAGCCAATTTTTGAATCAGCAAAAGTAGAAAAACGCGATAGCTTTCAGGTCGCTAATTCGCAGCAAATAGCAGGCCTTGGTGTAGAAGAGCAAACTGAAGTTGCTTATTTATTAAGTCAGCAAGGGCAGGTTGATTTTTACAGTGTGCAAGATGGCAGCTTTGGTAAAAAGCTTAAAACATTAAACGCCGAGCTACCAAGTGATGCAACAAGCTTTGCAACTAGCGCGCCTTTTCAAGGGCATTATGCGTTTGGTTTAAAAGATGGCACTGTAATGGTCGTAGCACCTAAATTTTTGGTCACCTTTCCTAATAACGAGCGTAAATTAACGCCTCGTTTAGACTTTCCTCTTGGGGAAATGGCTCTGGAAGTAGATGAACAAGGCGCAGCTATTAAACGCTTTGCATTTAGCCACTATGAAGACAGAACAGCCGTTGTCGCACTTACAGAAGACAAACGGGTGCTGTTTAGCAGTTTTGTTGCTGAAGAGAATATGTTTACTGGCGAAGTTGAGTGGGTTGTTGAGCGCACAGAGCTAGATGTTGAAGGGCGTGTAGATGAGCTATTAATGTCGCCAGATACAACCCGTACTTTTGTACGTTCTGCTAATCAAGTTTACGTATACGATACACGTGACCCAAGTGATGTAGAGCAAATTCAGCTACTTTCAGCTAACGAAGAAAATGCCAATATTGTATCTGCACAATTACTAGCAGGTGCAAACTCATTAATGCTTGCCAATGATAACGGCGAAGTTTCGCAGTGGTTTGAAGTTAACACTGACACTGGCCGCGAATATCAAAAAATACGTTCATTTGAAACGACTAAGCAAAGTAAATTAAATGTATTTACAGAGTTCTACCGTCGTACTTTTTTTACGACCAGCAGTAACGGTGAGCTTGGGGTGTACTACACAACAAGCGAAGCAAAATTATGGCAAGGTAAAGTAAGTGAAGGCGCAATACAAAACTTTGCAATTTCACCGCGTTCAAATGCTGCATTAATTTTAGCGGATAACAAACTAACAGTATTAGAAATACATAACGAGCATCCAGAAGTTACTTGGTCAGCGCTTTGGCAAGAAGTGTGGTACGAAGGTTACCCAGAGCCAGGTTATATATGGCAGTCAACATCAGCCAGTGATGACTTTGAATCTAAGTTTTCATTAGTTCCAATTTCGTTTGGTACATTAAAAGCAGCCCTTTACGCGATGTTATTTGCAGTGCCTATTGCGCTTTCGGCGGCAATTTACACGGCATACTTTATGTCGAGTAAATTACGTAAGGTAGTTAAGCCTACTGTTGAAATAATGGAAGCATTACCCACCGTTATTTTAGGTTTTTTAGCCGGTCTTTGGTTAGCTCCATTGATAGAAGAGCACTTACCTGCAATTGTTGGGTTACTCATATTATTACCTTTAGGTATGTTAGCGACAGGTTTAGCTTGGACTAAATTACCAACCAAAATTCGTCATCGAATTCCTGAAGGATCTCATTCAATTATCCTTATTCCGGTCGTTTTACTTATTGGCTGGTTTTCGTTTGCGATGAGTGAATTTGTTGAGCTTTGGATGTTTGACGGCAATGTACGTCAGTACTTAACAAATGAGCTAGGTATGACATTCGATCAACGTAACTCGCTGGTTGTAGGTATTGCGATGGGGTTTGCAGTTATTCCAACTATATTCTCAATTGCAGAAGACGCCGTATTTAGTGTTCCAAAGCATTTATCAAATGGCTCATTAGCATTAGGTGCAACACAGTGGCAAACACTAATACGTGTTGTATTACTAACAGCAAGCCCTGGTATTTTCTCTGCGGTAATGATGGGACTTGGCCGCGCCGTTGGCGAAACCATGATTGTACTTATGGCAACGGGTAATACACCGATTATGGATTGGAGCATTTTCCAAGGTATGCGTACGCTTGCAGCAAATATTGCAGTTGAAATGCCTGAGTCAGAAGTAGGTAGTTCGCATTACAGAATATTGTTCTTAGCGGCCTTTGTACTATTCATATTCACATTCATTTTTAACACAGTCGCTGAGTTTGTTCGCCAGCAACTGCGTGAAAAATATAGCTCAATGTAAGCGGAGAGACATGACATGGTAAAGCAGTGGTTTAAGTCTGGTTCTCCTTGGATTTGGATGACCGGTGGTGCAGTGAGCATCAGTTTAATTTCAGTTTTAGGCTTATTAGCAATGATAGCCTGGAAAGGATTAAGTTTTTTCTGGCCTTCAGAAGTTGTGCAGTTTGAACTTGAAGGGTCAATTTCAAAACAAACCGTTATTGGCGAAGTTTATGACCGTGAATTAGTACCAAAAACGCGTTTAGCCGCGACAGGTATTGACGTTAGCGGATTTGAAAAAGAAGAAATAGAGCGCTTACTTATTAAAACAGGTAATCGTGAGTATGTAGATTTAGACTTTCGTTGGATATTGGAAACCGACATTAAAAATAAAACAACGCCAGCAACGCTTGCTGTATTTGAGCGTAGTAAAAACGGTAATTTTTATGGTTATGTTGAAAGTGTAATTAAAGATGGTAAACCAGTCGAAGGCGATAAAATTGAAGCTCTACATGAACTTGTAGAGCGTGCCGTGGATTTAAACGACGAAGCACTTGATTTACAAAATGGTGACATTGGGCATATTAACTATGAGCTTGAGCGTCTTCGTTTAAAAGAAAAGGGCTACTTACTAGATAACGCACTCACTGATGAACGTGTTGCTGAGCTTGCTCAAGAGCGTGCTGAATTACGTGCGCAGTATGGTGTACTTGAAAAAGATTTATTTGCACTACGTAAACAAGCTAAACGTGACCACGTAACTGTAAAAGATATGCGCGGTGAAGTAGTTACGATTCCAATGTATCAAGTACTTGATGTTTGGTTTCCAAATGATATGGGCTTTTTTGCAAAGCTAGGGCACTACTTTGTGCAGCTAGGTAAGTTTGTATCTGATGACCCACGAGAAGCAAATACAGAGGGCGGTGTTTTCCCTGCTATATTTGGTACTGTGTTTATGGTTATGCTGATGGCTGTAATAGTGACGCCGTTTGGTGTTGTTGCTGCAATTTACTTACACGAGTATGCCGCTAAAAATGCAGTCACTAAGATGATTCGTATTGCGGTGATTAACTTGGCCGGTGTGCCTTCAATTGTGTACGGTGTATTTGGCCTCGGCTTTTTTGTATACATGTTAGGTGGTAGCTTAGACCAATTATTTTACCCTGAAGCGGCCCCAACGCCAGTATTTGGTACGCCAGGTGTAATGTGGTCGGCGTTAACGCTTGCTATATTAACTTTGCCAGTTGTTATTGTATCGACTGAGGAAGGCTTATCTCGTATTCCAAGTACCGTACGTGACGGTTCGCTAGCGCTTGGCGCAACAAAGGTTGAAACGTTATGGCGCATAATTATTCCAATGGCAAGCCCTGCAATTATGACTGGTTTAATACTGGCAGTTGCGCGTGCTGCAGGTGAAGTTGCACCCTTAATGTTAGTAGGCGTTGTAAAAATGGCCCCTACATTACCACTTGATGGTAACTTCCCGTATTTTCACTTAGATAGAAAGTTCATGCACTTAGGCTTTCATATATACGATGTTGGCTTCCAAAGCCCTAATGTTGAAGCGGCACGTCCGCTGGTATACGCCACTGCCTTTTTATTGGTGTCGGTGATTATTACCCTAAACATAACGGCCATTGGTATACGTAACCATTTACGTGAAAAATTCAGATCGCTTGAACACTAATTAGTAAAGATTTTATAGGTAACAAAAATGATTACAGTCGCTCCACAAGTAAACCAAGCTAATATTGGTCAAAAGTTAGACCTAGAAAATTTAACGGATGATCAAAAAGCGCTAGAGATTAAAGACCTCGATCTTTACTACGGTGATAAGCAGGCGCTTAATAAAGTAAATATGAACATTCCTAAAGGCCAAGTAACTGCGTTTATCGGGCCGTCTGGGTGTGGTAAATCAACATTACTGCGTTGTATTAATCGCATGAATGATTTGGTTGATATTTGCCGTATTGAAGGTGAAATATTACTCCATGGTCAAAATATTTACGATAAGAGCGTAGATGTAGCAGCACTTCGTCGTAATGTAGGCATGGTGTTCCAGCGCCCTAATCCATTTCCTAAATCAATTTATGAAAATGTAGTTTATGGCCTGCGCTTACAAGGCATTAAAGAGAAACGTAAATTAGATGAAGTAGTAGAGCAATCACTTCGTGGTGCTGCTTTGTGGGATGAAGTAAAAGATAGATTGCACGATAGCGCGTTTGGCTTATCGGGTGGTCAGCAACAACGTTTAGTTATAGCTCGCTCAATTGCAATTGAGCCTGAGGTACTTTTACTTGATGAACCAACATCAGCACTCGACCCTATTTCTACTTTGGTAATCGAAGAGCTAATAAACGATTTAAAAAACAAATTTACCGTTGTTATTGTTACACACAACATGCAACAAGCAGCGCGTGTATCTGATCAAACAGCCTTTATGTATATGGGCGAATTGATTGAATACTCAGACACAAATACCTTATTTACTACACCAACGAAGAAAAAGACTGAAGATTACATTACCGGTCGTTACGGTTAATTAGCCCGTTATAGCGTGTTGTACAAGATTAAGAGAGAAGGTAACTATGGAACATAATATTAATAAGCATATTTCTGGGCGCTTTAACCAAGAACTAGAAAATGTACGTAACCATGTATTGAGTATGGGTGGCTTAGTTGAGCAGCAATTAAATAGCGCGCTTGATGCGGTGAGTCGTAACGATGCTGAGCTTGCTCAAAAGGTACGTCAGAACGATTACAAAGTAAATGCAATGGAAGTCAGCATTGATGAAGAATGTACGCGTATCATTGCTCGTCGTCAGCCTGCAGCAAGTGACTTACGTTTAGTGATTGCAATTGCAAAAACTATTGCAGATTTAGAACGTATTGGCGATGAAGCTGAGCGAATTGCTAAAGTTGCACTAGACTCATTTACTAAAGATCAACAAGACTTGCTAGTAAATATTGAGAATATGGGCCGCCAAGTTTTAAAGATGTTACATGATGTACTAGACGCATTTGCACGTATGGATGTGCAGCGCGCATTTCAAGTACATAAAGAAGATGCAAAAGTTGACCGTGAATATGAAGCTATCACACGTCAAATAATGACTTATATGATGGAAGATCCACGCTCAATCCCTAAAATTATGGACTTAGTTTGGTCTGTTCGTTCATTAGAGCGCATAGGGGATCGCTGTCAAAATATTGCGGAATACATTATTTATTTTGTAAATGGCAAAGATATTCGTCATACATCTCAAGAAGATATAGAAAAATCGCTATAATTTTTTACCTATTTTTCTTTTTTATTAAAGCGGCTTAGTGCCGCTTTGTGCATTGCAAGCCTTAGTGAAGTAATAAAAAGCGTTCACAATCTTGGTTAATACTGTAAAATTCATGCTGCAAAGCATATCAATTTGATTAAAGGGTCAGTTATGCCTACAAACGCGTTTTTAGGAGTATTTGCAAAATCTCCTATCAAACCAATGGAAGAACACATCAAGAAGGTTCATCAAGCAAGTAAAGCCTTGATACCTTTTTTTAATCACGTATTTAAAGAAGAGTGGGTACAAGCTGAAGAGCTTCGCATCACTATTCGCAATTTAGAACGTGAAGCTGATGATATGAAAAGAGATATACGTTTACAATTACCACGTGGTTTATTCATGCCGGTAGAGCGTACAGATCTTCTCGAATTAGTAACTCAACAAGATAAAATTGCCAATAAAGCAAAAGATATTGCAGGGCGAGTGATTGGTCGTGAAATGACCATTCCAAAAGTTATGCAAGCTGATTTCTTAGCTTACTTAACCCGTTGTGTAGATGCGACTAAACAAGCATCTAAAGCAATTAACGAATTAGAAGAATTGCTAGAAACGGGTTTTAAAGGTCGAGAAGTCACCTTAGTAGAAAAAATGTTAGTTGAATTGGATGCCATAGAACAAGACACGGACGAAATGCAGATAAAAGTACGCCGCCAGCTACGTGATGTAGAGGGTGAGTTAAATCCAATTGATGTTATGTTTTTGTACAAAATCATTGAATGGGTTGGCGAGCTTGCAGATATTGCAGAGCGCGTAGGATCACGTCTTGAGCTGATGTTAGCTCGTTAATTTAAAATCAGTTCAAACACGAAAGATTAAGGTTTTACAATGGATATCATTGCATCTTACGGCACGGTATTAATTTTAATTGCCGCAGCAGTCGGCTTTTTTATGGCTTATGGTATTGGCGCGAACGACGTAGCGAACGCCATGGGTACATCTGTAGGTTCAAAAGCGCTAACAATCAAACAAGCTATTTTTATAGCGATGATTTTTGAATTTGCAGGCGCCTATTTAGCAGGTGGTGAGGTTACATCAACAATTCGTAAAGGAATTATTGATGCAGCACCATTTGCAGATATTCCGGAATTAATGGTTCTGGGTATGATTTCGTCTTTATTTGCAGCCGGTGCTTGGTTATTAATGGCCTCGTTCTTAGGTTGGCCTGTATCTACAACTCACTCAATCATTGGTGCAATCATTGGTTTTGCGTTAGTTGCAGTAGGTACTGAGGCGATTCAATGGGATAAAGTAGGTGGTATTGTAGGTAGTTGGATTATAACACCTGCCATATCAGGCTTTATTGCATACTTAATATTCATGAGTGCACAAAAACTTATTTTTAATACAGATGCACCACTAAAAAATGCTAAACGTTATGTCCCTCTTTATATGGGCTTAGCAGGTTTTATCATGGCATTGGTTACAATTAAAAAGGGCTTAAAGCACGTTGGTATAGACCTAGGCTCAGCTGAAGGCTATGCACTGTCAGTAGGTGTTGCAATAGTTGTTGCTGTGATTGGTAAAATTGCCATATCTCGCTTAAATATTGATCCAAAAGCAGATAAACAAATGCAGTTCAACAATGTTGAAAAAGTATTTGCTGTTCTTATGGTACTAACAGCATGTTGTATGGCATTTGCACATGGTTCTAATGACGTTGCTAATGCAATTGGTCCACTAGCAGCTGTTGTAAACATTGTTGAAAACAATGGTGAAATTGCTAAAAAAGCAGCTATTGCTTGGTGGATTCTACCTCTAGGTGGTTTTGGTATTGTTGCTGGTCTTGCTATTTTAGGCAAAAAAGTAATCAAAACAATCGGTGAAGGTATTACACATTTAACACCTAGCCGTGGTTTTGCTGCTGAACTAGCTGCTGCTTCTACCGTTGTTATTG
Source organism: Pseudoalteromonas sp. NZS100 (assembly GCF_015864815.1). Classification (NCBI taxonomy): domain Bacteria; kingdom Pseudomonadati; phylum Pseudomonadota; class Gammaproteobacteria; order Alteromonadales; family Pseudoalteromonadaceae; genus Pseudoalteromonas; species Pseudoalteromonas sp. NZS100. Next base: position 219,003 of record NZ_JADYWM010000004.1, on the reverse strand, counting down.
CCTCAGGTACTGGTATGCCAATCTCTACTACTCAAACCCTAGTGGGTGCGGTATTAGGTGTAGGTATGGCACGTGGAATTGGCGCGCTTAACATGGGCGTTATCAGAAACATTGTAGTTTCTTGGGTAATTACATTGCCAGTTGGCGCTGCCCTTGCTATTGTTATTTTCTACGTACTAAGAACCGCATTTGGGGTTTAATAAAAAAGTACTCAAAGACTTTTAGCTTGAAAAGATCTCAATGCCCTAGGTGTTGGGGTCTTTTTATTTGTGGAAAGAAAAAATGACTAACCTTCCAAGTATTAAACAACTACAGTATTTATTAGCTGTTCATCAACATCAGCACTTTGGCAGAGCCGCTAGTGCCTGCTTTATAGGACAATCTACTTTAAGTAGCGCTATTCAAAATCTTGAAGAAACACTAGGCTGTCAGCTAATTGAGCGTGAAAATCGCAGCCTTATGTTTACCAGTATTGGTGAAGAAGTTGTTGAGCGTTCTCGTAAAATAATTAACGATACAATTAGTTTAAAAGAGCTTACAAAAAGCTTTTTAACACCACTAAGTGGTAAGCTGACTGTGGGTGTTATACCTACAATTGCAAGCTTTATAGCGGCTCCGCTTTATCATTTTTGTAAAGAAACCTTTTGTGATTTAGAGCTGGTATTAATTGAAGATACGAGTGACAAGCTACTGGATAAACTTGAACATGGGCATATTGATTTAGCGCTACTTGCACTGCCGTACGAAACAGATAAATTTCATACACAAGTATTGGCAAAAGATCAGTTTAGTTTAGTGCACCATAAGGATTACAGCGCTGCAAAGGGCGTAGTCGACTTTAATCTATTACCAGAGGCTAGCGTATTCTTATTAGAGCGCGAGCACTGCATGACGGGCCATGCGCTTAGTGCATGTCATTTAAACCGTGCCAGTTGTATTAACCCATTTGAAGCTGCAAGCTTACATACTCTATTAAGCATGGTTGAGCATCAGCTCGGGGTGACTTTTTTACCACAGATGGCGATTAATGCGGGTATTTTAGATAATAAAAATATGGTGGCTACACCATCACAAAGTGATGCATATAGAGATATTGGTATCTTGTGGCGTAAAACTACGGGCCGAATTCGAGACTTTAGGCTATTTAGTCAACAGCTTGAGGTGTTTTTAAAGCGTCAATGTAGTTTAGATTTTTCTAAAGCAGAATAATAAGTGAACTAAAGCAGCCTACAAAGGCTGCTTTTGATTTTGAAGATGACTTTCAAAAGGCTCAAGTTCAGGTAAAAATAATAAATAAATCCATACCACCAAGTTAAAGTAAGGCACGCAGCCTAATACAGTAAAAACCTTAACTGGGTAGCCTTTAATATTCGCGTAGCGGTAGCACTGATACGCGATTGCAAAATGTATAATCAGTAATAACATAACTAGTTGTGTCATACCTTCTTCCTTAAAAGCTTAAATAGCTTTGAAACCCACTATAAATATCGGTACTACGCCGCCAAAAGGTAATGTCATGTTTTTAAAGTGAAATACATAAAAAGTCACGACATTTTTTATTTGATGCTGAAAGTATAGGCAAGAAAGGTAATATTGGTAGTAATAAAATGATTAAAATTGTTTAATTTTGTTTATTTTGGGCTAGCTTGTTGTTGGTAAAACGTTTTATTTTTAGAAATTTTTTCGAGTTCATCTTTTACTTTTTCAACAGGTATTGGGCGTGCAATAAAGTAGCCTTGCCCATAATCAACACCAATTTCTTTTAGTGCAAAAAATATCTCTTCGTTTTCAACGTACTCAGCTACAGAGCGCTTATCGAGAGACCGACTAATATCATTTATTGCTTTTACTAACGCTAAATCTATAGGGTCATTGAGCATATCACTGACAAATGAGCCGTCAATTTTCACATGCTGTGCTGGTAGCTGTTTTAAATAATTAAATGTACTAAATCCAGTTCCAAAATCATCGATAGAAAAATGACAGCCTAAGCTATTAAGCTTCTCAATCATTTTACGAGTGGCCTTTAGGTTATTAATACTCGCAGATTCAGTTATTTCAAAAATTATCCGCGAAGCAGGCACGTTATACTTTTCAAGGTTTGATTCAATTAATGGCAATAAGCGTTCATCTAAGAACGATTGTGCAGACAAATTGATAGCAACTTGGTTTAACTCTGGGTGCTTAGATACACAAGCAATAGCATTACGTATAACGCATTGATCCATCAAAAATGTGTCGTTAAGCATTTCTAAAGAGGGAATAAACTGATTTGGGTATACGAGTTCACCTTTTAGTTTTAAGCGTAAAAGCGCTTCAAAATAAGCAACTTTACACTCTTTAAAATCCCAAATAGGTTGGTAATGTAGTTCAATATTATCTTGCTGTAGTGCTTGGCGAATTTCGTGGCCCCATTCAAGCCCTGTTTGTAGTGTATTGTTTTGAGCATCTTCTTTTGAATAGCAATGTACTAAGTTACGCCCTAGGTTTTTGGCAATATACAAAGCAATATCGGCTTGTTTTAAACACTCATTAGGGTCGTTATTTTGTGTCGTGATTTGAGTTAAACCAATAGAGCAGCTAATAGTGTATATCTGATCTTCTGATTTAAAAGCATGTTTTTCTATCGCACTACACACACCTTCTGCAATAAGGTGTGCATCCAGTAAATTCATATTGGTAAGTATGACTGCAAATTCATCCCCACCAATTCTGCATACCAGGTGATCGTCGCCAATATTTGCTTTAAATAATTGCGCCACTTCTTTTAAAACTATATCGCCCTGATGATGGCCTTTACTGTCGTTTATTATTTTAAAGTGATCGAGGTCAATATAAATAACAGCATGCTCTATGCCATCATAGGTGTATTTATCTTGGCATATTTTATTAAGCTGTTGATCAAAATAATAACGATTATGTAAACCAGTTAATGGGTCATGGTGTGCTAAATGACGTAGTTGAATCTCAGCTTGCTTTCGTTCGTGTATATTGTCGATAGTTGCGGTTATAGTCGCGTTATTACGACTATTTTTTATTAGCTGCAATCTGCATTCAACCCAAATTAAATTGCCATTTTTGTGGGTTAACTTTACTTCTATTTGTTGCTGTTGCTTACCACCGTGTAAAATATCGTTGATAGTGTAGTCAAGCCTTTCTTTATCTTCGTTATTACAATAAGCGCTTAATGGGTTTTGTAGTGATGATTTAACACCAAAACCGCTTAATGTTTCCCATGCGGGGTTAATAAAACGAATATTACCTTGCTGATCGAGCTCTAAAACAACTGTATTTAAGTGCAATAAAATACGCTGATGAGCTGAAAATAACTCTTTGTAACGCACTTCGCTCACGCTCAATTGTTCTACTTTGTAAGCAAATTCAGCATAACTCACCATAAAATCTTCACGTCGTGCGGCGTGGTCACAGACTTTGTTTAAAAATGAAGGATCGTAAGGGGCTCTGATAAAGTCGGTAACACCCGAAAGCAAAAGCTGCTCAGCGTAATCGGCATCGTCACTTTCTATAATTGTAACAATAGCTTGTTTAGAATTGTGCTGGAGGATTTCTTCAACGAGTACACTCGAGCTCTCTGCACTTGATGTAGTGGCATCGAGTAGCACAATTGAAAACTGTTGTTGGTTATAAGCGTTAAGTGCCGCTTTAGCTGAAGTTACGTGAGTGATAGCAAAGTTTAACTTTAACTGTTCACTTATTTTGTCGGCCGTATTTTGAAGTGGCTCTAATAATAATAAATTTAGCCGGCTACTTTTTTCTAAGTGAGTAGATAAAACATTCGCAAGTACTTGAGGGAGCATATCTTTGTGCTCAAACGGTAGTACAGCATCTATCCCATAGCTTCGGGCTGTTGTTTCGGCAATCCGCTCACAGTAAATTGGCGGAATAAGTAAGATTGGTGTGTTTTTTGATGTTTTTAATAACCCTGAGCGGATCATCCTAGAAAAGCGCCAGCCATCAATTTTACCAACATTAATGCCCGTTATTATAATATCAACAGGGTGTTGTTTTAAAAGCTTTAAAGCTTGTTGACTGTCTTGGGCATCAATAAAGATAAATACATTTAAGCTATCTAAAGTGCCCTTAATCGCGCGACGTTCAGCACTACTTGCGTTTAATATTAGCAATTTAAGCTGGTTTGGCACGAGTTGAACACCCCTAATATAACTTATAATAATTTAGCCGAACAAGAATAGTGACATTTAACCATAAGAACAAGAGAATTTAATGGCAAACACGCAAACAGACATTATAAGTTTGGCTGATTTCTTGAGCTTAATATCCGATACATATACACTTGGCGCGATTTTAAATGATGTGGATTACTAATTATGCGCGTGGCTGACTTTAGCTTTGACTTACCTGATGAATTAATAGCTCGTTTTCCTAAAGCGGACAGAACCAGCAGCCGTCTACTCACTTTAGATGGCCCAAGCGGAACTTTAGAACATAAAGTGTTTAGCGATATACTTGATTTAGTAAACGAAGGCGATTTATTGGTCTTTAACAATACACGCGTTATTCCAGCACGAATGTTTGGTCAAAAAGCTTCAGGCGGAAAAGTTGAAGTACTTGTAGAGCGGGTATTAGATGAGCATCGCGTACTTGCGCATGTACGGGCAAGTAAGTCGCTTAAGGTCGGTAACGAAGTTATTTTAGAAGGCAAAGCCAAGGCAATAATGGTTGCACGCCACGATACTTTATTTGAGCTTGAGTTCGATCATAGCCAAAACGTGCTAGATATACTTAATGATATTGGCCATATGCCACTGCCTCCTTATATTGACCGACCTGATACCGATGCTGACCGTGAGCGCTATCAAACTGTTTATGGAGAAAAGCCAGGTGCAGTTGCAGCACCAACTGCAGGTCTACATTTTGACGATAAGTTAATGACAGCACTCAAAGATAAAGGCGTAAATATGGCTTTTGTTACGCTACACGTTGGCGCTGGTACTTTTCAGCCGGTACGAGTTGATAGTGTTGATGAGCATGTAATGCACTCAGAGTACATAGAAGTACCTGATGACGTAGTTGCAGCTGTTGCGCAAACTAAAGCAAATGGTGGGCGTGTAATTGCGGTAGGCACAACTTCAGTTCGCTCATTAGAGTCGGCTGCTAAAGTTCACGGCGGCAAGTTAGATACGTATTTTGGTGATACCGATATATTTATTTTTCCGGGTTATCAATTTAATGTTGTTGATGCCATGGTCACAAATTTTCACTTACCAGAATCAACGCTTATAATGTTAGTCAGCGCATTTAGCGGCCAAGACAATATTATGGGCGCTTACAATACTGCAATAGAGCAGCAGTACCGCTTTTTTAGTTATGGCGACGCCATGTTTTTAACACGTAAGTAACAAAATATTGTTTAATACTCAGTAGAATATATTAAAACCCCCAGCTTAGTTGCTGGGGTTTTTGTTTGCGGCAATTGGCAAAACTGAATTTATCGCAGCTAATAGTATTAGTGAGGCAAAAAGGGTAGAATCAGGCGGTTAAATTATAGCTTGTTGGACTGTTTTTCCGACATTGAGGATGATATGAAATTTGAATTAGATTGTACTGACGGAAAAGCGCGCCGCGGCCGCTTAATTTTTGACCGAGGTGTAATAGAAACACCTGCTTTTATGCCTGTTGGTACTTACGGTACTGTAAAAGGTATGACGCCAGATGAAGTTAAAGCCACTGGTGCGCAAATATGTTTAGGTAATACCTTCCATTTAATGCTTCGCCCAGGTACTGAGATCATTAAACAACATGGTGATTTACACGACTTTATGAATTGGGACTTCCCAATTTTAACTGACTCAGGCGGTTTTCAAGTATTTAGCTTAGGCGCAATGCGCAAAATCACTGAAGAAGGCGTTTTATTTCAATCTCCAGTAAATGGTGATGAAATTATGATGTCGCCTGAAAAGTCGATGGAAGTACAGCGTGACTTAGGCTCAGACATCGTTATGATTTTTGACGAGTGTACGCCATACCCAGCGACTGAAAAAGAAGCTAAAGATTCTATGGAGTTATCTCTTCGTTGGGCTAAGCGCTCAAAAGAAGGGCATGGCGATAATCCATCTGCTTTATTTGGTATTATCCAAGGTGGTATGTACCCAGAATTACGTGCACAATCACAAGCTGGTCTTGAAGAAATTGGTTTTGACGGTTATGCATTAGGCGGCCTATCAGTAGGTGAGCCTAAAAACGAAATGATGAATATCCTTGATCATTGTGCGTTTAAAATGCCAGAAGACAAGCCTCGTTACCTTATGGGTGTAGGCAAGCCAGAAGACTTAGTTGAGTCGGTTCGCCGTGGTATTGATATGTTTGACTGTGTTATGCCAACACGTAATGCGCGTAACGGCCATTTATTTATTACCACGGGTGTAGTAAAAATACGTAACGCAGTGCATAAAACAGATACAGGGCCACTTGACCCTGAGTGTGATTGCCATACGTGTAAAAACTATTCACGAGCTTATTTGCATCACCTTGATAAATGTAACGAAATTTTAGGTGCGCGACTAAACACAATTCATAACTTACGTTACTATCAACGTGTTATGGAAGGTTTACGTAATGCAATTAGCGAAGGTAAATTAGAAGAATTTGTACAAGATTTTTATGCTCGCCGAGGCCAAGATGTGCCAGAGTTAGCAGATATAAAAAATTAAACTTTAAAATTAAAGAGGAAGTATCATGAGTTTATTTATTTCAAATGCACACGCAGCAGCTGGTCAACCTGCGGCAGGCGGTGGTTGGGAAATGCTAATAATGTTAGCTATTTTCGGTTTGGTTTTTTACTTTTTAATCTACCGCCCACAAGCTAAGCGCGTTAAAGAGCACAAAAGCTTAATGAGTATGATGGCTAAAGGTGATGAAGTACTTACCCAAGGCGGTTTAGTGGGTAAAATTGTGAAAATTTCTGAAGAGAAAGATTTCATCGTTATCTCTTTAAACGAGCAAGCAGAAGTTACAGTACAAAAATCTGCAGTATCTGCAGTATTGCCAAAAGGCACAATGAAGTCGCTATAAAAATAATAAGGACGACCCCGTGTTAAACAAGTTTCCAGTTTGGAAGTATTTACTTGTTTTAGCTGTGGTAGCCATTGGCCTTTTATATGCCTCTCCAAACTTGTATGGTCGTGATCCGGCCATACAAGTTTCAGGTGCTAAAGGCGCTGATGTCGATCTCAGTGTTGTAGACAAAGTAAACGCAATCCTTGAAAAAAATAATGTAACCGCTAAATCGACAATACTTGAAGATGGACAAATTTTAGTTCGTTTAAAAAATGTTGAAGAACAGCTCAAAGCGCATGATTTACTGCGTGATTCGCTGAGCGACGATTACATTTCTGCTATTAATATGGCACCTGCTCAACCAGCTTGGTTAAAAGCGGTTGGTGGTAACCCTATGAAGCTAGGTCTTGATTTAAGTGGTGGCGTACATTTCACCATGGAAATCGACATGGCAACAGCGGTTGATAACCAGCTTGAGCAAATGGAACAAGATTTTCGCAGTGACCTGCGCGAAGAAAAACTACGTTATCGTAGTGTTCGCCGCGTAGCAGGCTCCGATCGTATGCGTGTAGAAATGCGTACCGAAGAAGACAAAAATGCTGCAGAGAGTTTCTTAGAAACTCGCTACCCGCTAAATGTCTACATTGATGACAGCAGTAACGATAAAGCATTTTTTGCGACAATGAGTGAGCAAAAACTCAAAGAGATTCGTGACTACGCTATCAAGCAAAATGAAACGATTATTCGTAACCGTATCAACCAAATTGGTGTTGCAGAGCCTAACGTACAACGCCAAGGCGCTGAGCGTATTATTGTTCAACTACCAGGCATTCAAGATACTGCACGTGCTAAAGAAATTTTAGGCGCGACAGCAACACTTAAATTTCGTGAAGTAGACGAAAACGCAGATATTAGCGCTGCTGCCCAAGGTCGTATCCCAGCGGGTACTGAAATGATCATGAGCCGCGACGGTTACCCTGTTGTACTTAAAAAGCGTATTATTTTAGAGGGCAGCCATATTACGGGCGCGCAATCTGGCGCTGATGAATACCAACGTCCGCAAGTAAGTATTACGTTAGATAGCAAAGGTGGGGCAAAAATGAATGCCTTTACCAAGCGTGCTATTGGTAAGCGTATGGCAACGGTATTTATTGAGTACAAGCCATCAGGTAAAAAAGATGCAGACGGTAAAGCGCTTCCGCCTATTAAGGTTGAAGAAGTTATTAACGTAGCAACGATTCAAGCCCGTCTTGATCGCTCGTTCCGTATTACCGGCATTGATAACCCAGCAGAAGCACATAACTTAAGCTTACTACTTCGTGCTGGTGCACTTGTAGCGCCAATTCAAATTGTTGAAGAGCGCACAGTAGGTCCAAGCTTAGGACAAGAAAATATTGAAGCGGGTATGACTGCGGTTGCACTTGGCTTTGCGTTTGTACTTGTGTTTATGCTTGTGTACTACAAAGGTTTTGGTATGGTTGCAAACCTTGCGCTTGCGGCTAACTTAGTACTAATTGTAGGTGTTATGTCTTTAATTCCGGGCGCTACACTTACGCTACCTGGTATTGCCGGTATTGTATTAACGGTAGGTATGGCGGTTGATGCTAACGTACTTATTTTTGAACGTATTCGTGAAGAGCTGGCCGATGGCCGTAGCCCTCAACAAGCGATTCATTTTGGTTACGATAGCGCATTTAGTACTATATTTGATGCCAACATCACGACACTAATTGCTGCCATTATACTGTTTGCAGTGGGCACAGGTCCGATTGCGGGCTTTGCAGTGACACTTGCGATTGGTATTTTAACTTCAATGTTTACAGCCATCGTTGGTACCCGTGCGGTAATCAACTTATTTGTTGGTGGTAAACGCATTGATAAACTTTCGATTTAAGGAGCAGACATGCAAATTTTAAGTTTGGGTAGTAGAACCCTTCGTTTCATGTCTCTTCGAAAAGTGGCTATGGGTTTCTCGACGCTACTAATTTTAGCGTCGTTTGCATCAATTTTTATCAAAGGCCTAAACTTTGGTTTAGATTTTACCGGCGGTACTGCGGTAGAAGTGGGTTTTTCACAACCGGCTGACCTTAAAAAAGTACGTGATGCACTAGCTGATAATGGTTTTGCTGATGCATCAGTGCAGCTATTTGGTTCAAGCCAAGAAATTTTAGTTCGCTTAGCACCACGCGGTAGCGATGTAAAAGCTGAGGTGATTGGTAACCAAGTAATCGATGCACTTAAAAAAGCAGACGACAGCGTAGTAATGCGCCGTATTGAATTTGTAGGCCCAAGTGTAGGTGAAGACTTAAAAGAGCAGGGTGGCCTTGCCATGTTAACTGCGCTTATTTGTATCTTAATCTACGTTGCGTTTCGTTTTGAATGGCGCTTTGCAGTAGGTGCGGTAGGTGCACTACTACACGATGTTATCATTACTGTGGGTTTATTTTCGGTATTAGGTTTAGAGTTTGATTTAACTATATTAGCGGCAATTCTTGCGGTAATTGGTTATTCACTCAATGATACGATTGTTGTATCAGACCGTATACGTGAAAACTTCCGTAAGGTACGCATTGACGATACGATAGAAATTATTGATATTTCACTTACGCAAACACTTAACCGTACACTTGTAACATCAATCACGACTATTTTAGTATTGATTGCCTTGTTTGCATGGGGCGGACAAACCATTCATGGTTTTGCAACTGCATTACTGTTTGGTGTGTTTATTGGTACTTATTCTTCGATTTATGTTGCAAGCTCTGTTGCTATAGCAATGGGCGTAAGCAAAGAAGATTTAATACCTGAAGTGATAGAAAAAGAAGGCGCAGACCAAGACGCTATGCCGTAACTAGGTTTGTACTTAATAAAAACCGCTCTTATGAGCGGTTTTTTTATGAGCGCATTTTTTTGCGCAATAAAAATGTCATACACACTTGGTACTTTATTGCTCCAATCAAAATAGTTGTAAGGCAAATACGTGACGATTCAGCGCAAAGTATTAGAGTACATTTTAAAAAGCGGTGAAATAACAACGCTGTTTCAGCCTATTTTTGATATTAGTAATCAAGTTATTTTAGGTTACGAAGCACTTAGTCGAGGACCTAAAAATAGCCCGTTAGAAATGCCTAATACGTTATTTAAAGTTGCCCATGAGGAATGTTTAATTTCTGAGCTTGAATTACTATGTCGCTCTAAAGCGATTGAAAACTTTGTAAGGCTTAACCTACAAGGTAAATTATTTTTAAATGTAAGCCCTAAAACACTACTAGACCCTTGCCACCCTAAAGGGGAAACATTGCACCTAATAGAGCAATTTGGCTTAGCTGCTAACCGTGTAGTTATAGAGGTTACTGAGCAAGAAAAAGTAGATGATGGCTTCTTGTTATTAAAAACGATAGCCCATTATCGAGATCTCGGTTTTACTATAGCAATAGATGATTTAGGCGCTGGGTATTCAGGGTTAAAGCAATGGTCTGAACTATGCCCTGATTTTGTAAAAATTGACCGCTATTTTATTGATCATTGTGATGAAAGCGAAGTTAAAAAAGAGTTTTTGAAATCTATTACTATTTTGGCCAGAGCTACTAATACTCAGGTTATTGCCGAAGGCATCGAACGTCCAGAAGAGCTTACATTTGTAGAAAACTTAGGCATTAGTAATGTACAAGGGTTTTTACTCGAAAAGCCAAGCATAAAGCCAAGTGAAGATTTCAGCTCAGAGCAACTAAAAGCTATTTCATTTACGCAATCAAACACATTGTTTGATCAATCTATGGCCATAGGTCGCTTATCGATTACGCAACTTGCAATAAGCAGCGACACTCGCTGTAAAGATGCGCATAAGCTCTTTGAGCAAGATAAATCACTCATAAGCATTGCAGTGTTAAATACTGAAAACCAGCCAGTAGGGTTACTTCACAGAGATCAATTAACAGAAGTTTTTGCAGCGCCCTATGGGCATGCTCTTTACGATAAACGCCCCGTTACTGCACTGATGGATAAGCAGCCCTTAGTCGTTGACGAAAACCAATTACTCGATACCGTAAGTAAACAAATAACTGAGCAAGACTTTGATATACGCCGCCATATAGTGATAACCAGAGAAAACGCTTATTTAGGTTTAGCGCCGCTTCGCGATATTTTAAAACACATAACCGAAGAAAAAATACGCCATGCACAACACGCTAATCCACTGACTATGCTCCCTGGTAATGTGGCAATTAATGAAGCTATAGAGCAGCGATTAAAAGGTAGTAATCCGTTTTCACTCGCGTATATAGACTTAAATCATTTTAAGCAATTTAATGACTTATACGGCTACGCTAGCGGCGACAGTGTAATTAAACTATTAGCTGATGTAACAGTGCAAGCGTGTAAAAATAGTGCTAACTTTGTAGGACATATAGGTGGCGATGACTTTATGGTGGTGTTTGATCAGCACAACGCGGTTGATATATGCAATACCATTATTGAGCGATTTCAACTCCAGTCTCGTATATTTTTTACACCTGAGCACATAAAGAGCGAAGGGTATTGGGCCACAAATCGTGAAGGAGAAAAGCAATTTGTGCCTCTACTAACGTTATCGATTGGCTTAGTTGAGCCTGATTTACAACAATGTAAAAACAGTCACCAAGTTGCAGCACTCGCAACTGATGCTAAAAAAGAAGCCAAACGTTATCGCCATAGTTATTTGTTTATTTGCAAACGTAAAGGGCCTGCGCCCGCAGTGGTGCGCCTAGCAAGCAATAAGCAGGTAATTTAAATAAAAATAGGTAATTATTATGTTGCCAATAAAAATCTCGACCAGTGTACTTGGTCTGCTTGCAAGTTTTGCACTTATGGCGCAAGAGCAAATAATTAATGTAGCCCAAAAGCAAGATACTCAAAACGCACGAGAAGAGTACTTAAGTGAGTTACTGGTACGTGCACTTGAGAGTGTTAACTATCCTGGGGTTATTAGGATGACTCCCATATCAGAACAGCAAAAACGTAAGCTCATAAACCTAAATGATAACGAACTAGATATGTATTGGAGTATGAGTAGTCCAGAGCGAGAGGCACTTGCTTTAGCTATTAAAATACCACTATTTAAAGGTTACATAGGAAAGCGGGCTTTACTCACTAATAAACAAAACGTAGCACGCTTTAAAGACGTAAAAACCCTAGAGCAGCTAGGAGAGTTTTCAGCAGTGCAGGGTCACAACTGGCCAGATACAAGAATAATGTCCTATAACGGCTTACGTGTAAGGCCGCTTACCAATTACCAAGCCATGTTCACTTTAACGAGCCGTGGGCGAATAGATTACTTTCCTCGCTCGTTTATTGAGATTAATTCTGAGCTTATTGAAAACAAACAAAGTAACTTAGTCGTTGTGCCTAATTTATATATAAGCTACCCAACGGGTATATATTATTTTGTGACTAAGAGTAAACCCGAATTGGCAAAGGCTGTAGAGGAGGGCTTAATATTAATGCAGACAAACGGCGAGTTTGATGCTTTATTTGATGAATATTTCGCAAAAGATTTAAACTCGTTACCTTACGAAAAAGGTAAAACAGTAGAGTTGAAGCTAGATAACCCTTATTTTTAGGCACAAAAAAAGGAGCCTGGGCTCCTTTTTAGTATGCTATTAATAGCATTTAATTAGCGAAGTAACGACTCAGTTAATACTGGACGAATTTCACGAATAATTGCTTGAGTCAGTTTTGGTGAACCACAGATAATATTGCCGCTGTGGTTATAGTTATTACCACCGGCGAAATCTACAACCATACCGCCCGCTTCTTTAACCATTAGTTCGCCCGCAGCAGAGTTCCAAGGTTTTAAACCAATTTCAAAAAATCCATCAACACGGCCAGCTGCAACGTATGCCATATCTAAAGCAGAACAACCTGCACGGCGAATATCAGCAGTGTGTACAAACAATGCTTTAAACGCTTCAGTGTATGCATCCATGTGGTTTTTATTTTTGAAAGGGAAACCAGTAGCAAGTACAGTGCCTGCAAGAACCGTAGTTTTGCTAACGCGTAGACGTTTACTGTTTAACTGAGTGCCTTGACCGCGAGATGCAGTGAAAAGCTCACCACGAATTGGATCATAAATAACAGCTTGGTCTAAACGACCTTTAACTTTAAGTGCGATAGAAACCGCGTAATGAGGGATACCTTTGATGAAGTTAGTTGTTCCATCAATAGGATCTACAATCCATTGGTAATCATCATCCTTGCCTTTATGCTCACCTAGTTCTTCACCAACAATTGAGTGAGTAGGGTAAGACTGTAAAATAGTGTCACGAATTACGGCTTCGGCTTCTTTATCAATGTTAGTTACTAAGTCGTTAGCGCCTTTTTGTTGCACTTCAACTTTTGATAAATCTTCACTTGCGCGAAGTAAAATTTTGCCTGCGTTGCGCGCAGCGCGAACCGCAATGTTTAACATTGGATGCATGGTATTACCTTTGGGTTGTAAAAGAACGTTTATATATTTCAGCCGGCGTATTTTAGCGACTTTTGCCATAAAGTAAACAATAAACCCCAAATACTTGTGTTTGTTTTTTATACAAGATTGAAAAGTTTAAATATTTTTAAAAAATAATTATCTGCATTTAAATAAATTAATTTTAAATAACACTTTACCTAAAGTTAACTTGAGGTTTTATCGTACTCCTAACTTAACTGATAGGATAAAATTATGTATTTAGAGCACGTAAACTTAGTCGCGAGTGATATAGATAGTATGCTTACATTTTATCGCGCTGTATTTCCACATTGGTCGATTAGAAGTGAAGGCAGAGGTGACTGGCATGGAAAACCAAGACGCTGGGTACACTTTGGAGATGACACGCATTACATTGCGATAAGCAGTCATGGGGAGGGTGAAAACAGAAACTTATCGGGCCATCAAATTGGTTTTGCACACTTTGCTTATGTAACTAATAATTTAAGCGCAGTAGTAATGCGCTTAAATAAAGCGGGTTTTACTCTAAGCAAGCAAGGTAGCGAGAATCCTTTCAGAAAGAATGTCTACTTTATTGATCCTGCAGGGTTTGAAGTTGAGTTTGTAGAGTATTTAAGTGATATACCAAGCGAGCGAAATAACGATTTATAATAAAATACCAAGCAGCACGTTAAAGTGCTGCTACTCAATTATAGTGAGCGGTTATTATTACCCGTGCCAAACTGGGTTTTTAGCTCATTTGCAAAGCTTATAAATTTTTCTTTAATTGTGCGCTTTATTTTCACTTCAACCGAGCCCATTACTGCCTTTCCTTCAATATGAATCGTAGGGCCTTGGCGTTTGTTAAGCGACACAGATTTATTTTCAAGGCTACTTAAAATACAAAACATTTTAGACACTACATTGACATGCTCTGGTACGTAAATTTCATCGCTACCAAAAATACAGTTAACGTGAATAGTTACATTTTGATGCGCAAAAATAGCATCAGTAAAATCAAGCACCACCGATCCCATAAAGTTACTCAAATATATATTTTTTGGCACAACCCACTGACCACTTCGCTCGTTAGATCCTAAAATACTGCGTAATGTAAAATCATCATCACTGTTTTGCTGTGCACTATAATGTGGTGTAAATTGCGATTGTTTTTCTGCTTTATATTGCTGATCGGTATTAAGTGTTAAGTCTTCTACTAAGGCTAGCAGTGCTTCGTTATTAGGTGCATCCATCGCATTATCTAAACGTCTTTCAAATGCATCAACAGAAATAACACCATGACTGTAATTATAAATTAATTGATCAATCACTTGTTCGCGTACTTGCTCTATTGGGCGGTCTTCAACTTTTACAGACATGAGTTATTCCTTCTTATATTTACTATTGATACTGCTCTCGTAGTTAGGCTGCAAACCGCGTACCAAATATAATTTCATTAATTATCAATTGGTTATTTTTTAACGGTGTTTTTTGTTTTGTTATATTAACGATAGATTAACCAAAAGAGCAATTATCTAGCTATTTTCACTATTTGAGAAAGTTTTACCGAGTAGCCTGTAAATAGTTACACAAACATAGATAAGGTTTTATCTTTTAATTAATTCAAGTCTTTGAATTTTAAGTATAAATAAAGTTGGCCTGAAGTTCGCATTAGTTAAAGTGTCTTTAATCAAAAGGAGAAAGATTATGAAAACATTTAACAAATCTATTATCGCAGCTCTAGTTCTTGGTACTACGGCTATGGGTGCCCAAGCAAACAGCTGGGAAAACGAAAGTAAAGATGCTTGGATTGATGGTAAGGCAGAAACCGTTCTACTTATGAACACTAATCTAAACAACTTTGACATTAACACTGATGTAAAAAATGGCAAGGTAGTACTTACAGGTAAAGTTAATAGCGAACTCGATAAAGAGCTAGCAGAAGAGCTTGTACTTAGCCTAGATGGTGTAACTGATGTTGATAACAGCCTTACTGTTGTTAAAAGCATGGACACCGAAGATAAAAGCAACGACATGATGGACGATGATGATAACGACCTAACGGACGCTAAAATCACCACTGTAATCACAACTCGCTTCCTGTTTGACTCAGAAGTAGGTGGTACAGACATTGATGTTGATACCGACAACGGTGTGGTAACTCTGAATGGCTCTGTAGAGTCTGAAGCTGAAAAGCAACTAGCAGTTAAAATTGCTAAAAATGCTGAAGATGTTCGCGACGTAGTTGATAAACTAGCTATTGTTGCTGAATAATACAGTATAGTTAAGGCCCAGTAATACTGGGCTTTAAGTCTTTTTAATGCTTAATTTAAATGGAGTTTGATCATGGATATTATTCGTATAATACTTTCGGTTTTATTACCGCCATTAGGTGTGTTTTTGCATGTTGGCTTAGGTATGCATTTTTGGTTAAATATTCTATTAACACTGCTAGGTTATTTCCCAGGGTTAATACATGCAATCTACATTATTGCGAAAAAATAATGACAGATTATATATTGTGTAAGCCGACTACTGAGGTTTAGCTAAATACTTTAGTACCGATCGGCTCACAATATTAGTTTTTAGAGCGTTTTTAGATTAAATCCAATTTTTAAAACTCTTCAACCCATTAATTCACTTCCTTAACTCACTCCCAATATTATTTTAAAACTATACTTATTGTTTACTAATAAGCTTTCCAGCTAACAGTCGCGCTCAGATTCTGACTTGATGCCATTTAGGAAATCTTCAACATTAGCGTGTTTATACATCTACAATATACAATCAAATACTTTATTATTTAGTGACAATATTACCTTCACTTCTAGTGTTATCATTAAACTAGGTTCTAGGCATATTGAGGTAGTTAATTGAATATTCGACTTATAATGTCAGGCGTTGTGTCTTTCGTTTTTTATTTTAGTTGGGCCTACTGGGCAAATAGTGCGGCAGACATTGCTAAATCGGTCACTCTTCAAGCTGCATTAGTGCAAGGTTTGTATAGTGGATTTGTAACGCTGTTTTTTACCTTTATTTTAGAAAAGGTCGTCAACAAGTATAAGTTTAGTTATGTAACGCTTGCGTTCGTAACTCCAATTATTTGTATGTTTCATTCTAAAACACCACAAAACGTAGCAATACGACAAAGTTTTAATAATGCAATTAACTCTAGCGCTTCGTATTTAAGTAATAAAAAAATAGCAGGCGTACTTTTGGCGCCTATTATTCCGATTACTGTTCAATCGAGCTTAGTGATTATGGTGAATGTAGTTAATCAGACACCTAATTTGGCACTGACAGTAGCCCCAAGCATATTTTTTACAGCCTTGTATGCCTATACATATATGTTAGCTTTGCTTAAAAAGTAGAGGGTTAAATATAAAAGACTATATGGGATAGGGTTTTTTATAATTTAATGCAGTGAATAGCACGGGAAATATCTTACATTTTATGTTTATTCCCACTTAAAAGATTACTATTTAAGCAGTTAGCTTGTTGATTGTTAAAATAAAGGTTTTTGGTAGTGACAAGCACCTAAAAAGTTTTTATACTGCAACCCGCTTTAGTCGCTCTGTGACTGAACGCTTCAAAAATTAACTGCCTGGCAGTTATATAAAGTTGGCCCCTTAGCTCAGTTGGTTAGAGCACACGACTCATAATCGTTAGGTCCCCAGTTCGAGTCTGGGAGGGGCCACCACTTTTCTATTTTTTCAGAGTTTAAATTGCCTCATCTTATTTTAGCTTAGCAGTACACTCGTCTATATAGTTATATAGTTATATAGTTATATAGTTATATAGTTTCCCGCTTAAATTATTTGTTTCAGCCATTTGGTTTTTATTCTCAATCTTGTAATTAATAGGAACTATCAGAACTTTACTTTAAAATTATTTATTATTTGCAATCAATAATATAGTTGTGTACTTTCCTGGGGACAATTTAGGGTTGTTCAAATAAATTTATAAGGAAGTATTATGAAAACGAATAAAATTGCAATCTTACTGTTTACTGCTGCTGTTGCGAGCCCCGCTGTATTGGCAGAATCTCCAAACTTTAACTATGTTTCTGCTGGTTACCTTGATGGTGATATTGATGGCGATGATGCCGATGGTTGGACTCTTGATGGAAGCACGCTACTAGGCGAGAATTTTTTCCTATCTGGCCAATATCAGACTGTTGGTAATTCAGATGATGGTTTAGATGTAGACTTAAACTGGCTTAGTGCTGGAGTAGGTTATCGAACTGCTATTAGCGCGAGCACGGACTTTTATGGTTTATTAACATACGAAAACGTAGAAGCTGAGGCATCGTATCGTGGAAATAGTGCTTCAGAAGATGAAAATGGTTATGGCCTATCCATAGGCGTTCGATCAATGCTGAGCGATAGCATTGAACTAGATGGCCGTTTAGGCTACATCGATATTGAAGATGAGAGTGAAACATCTATCACTTTGGGTGCGCGTTATTACATGAATAAGAACTTTTCTATTGGTGCTAATTACACGACAATTGATGAGCTAGATTTGGTTAGCTTAACTGCTCGATACAGCTTTTAAGTAGTAATACATTAATTATATGTGAGCGCACTAAGCAGTGCGCTTTTTTATATTCGTTACTTTTCTATTTTGAGTTTTCTTACGAAAAGCTTAAGCTAGAGGCGTTAAGTATTTAATTAACTTGGTACTTACTGTTGGTACGAATGTAGATAGTTACAGGCTTATCGCGGTTATTTTCAAGCGAGTGAGTAAAGCGACCATTTGATTCTACATAGCTTCCTGCACTTAGGTTTTGTGCTTTATTTTGCTCGATTGAGTTGTAATTAATAGCACCTGCAATAACCACAGCGCGAAACTCACTAGCCTCAGTGCTTATTTCACCTTTGAAGCCTGCGGGTAATTTTATCATTGAGCCATTCATATCGGCTGTGCTTCCCCACAAGTAAGTAGATTTAACGCCAACTACGTTTATGTCGTCTAAATCACTATCGCTTAACCATACAATATTGTCTTTATGTAAGTTTAATGGGCGTTCGCCATTATCAAACAGCTCCTTTGGTGGCTTTACTAAGTAAGGGCCTGAGTCTATTTCGAGGTATATTAAGTTAGACTTGCCATTTGCGGCTGTGGTGTGGTTTTCACCTGCTGGCTGTGTCCAAAATGAGCCTGCTGGCATCCACATTTTTTCAGCGGCTGGGTCATCATTATGCATTTTGCCTTCAATGACAATACCGCGATAGGTGATGTTATGAATATGTGGTGGAGATTCAAATCCTTTCTTAAAGCGAACTAGCATACCTGTTGCAGTATCTGTTGTACGGTTACCCCAAAGATCGGCTGCGCCTGGGCTTTTATCGCCACGGAGTGGATTTAGGTAGCCCCAATCAATATTGCTAGCGGCAACTACTTTTGATGTGCTTTGCTGCGCAAAAGCAGGCGATGGGCTAAGTGTTGCTACAAGTGCAAGTGTTGATGCGTTTAATAATAGTTTCATAGGAATGCTCCGTTAAGTTGGTATGTGTGTATAGTACGGTTTAAAACTCACCCAATAAACGGGCAAATATTCAATACACTTTCGCAAAAACGTGGATAATAACTTTATAGTTAATATTTAATCCCGTAGTTAAACAGTAAGAGGTTTTGATGAAAATTGCTGACTTTCAAGTATTGCTTAAAGTAGCAGAGCTGCAATCTATTACGGCAGCTGCAAACCAATTAGATATGAGTTCATCGGCTGCAAGCGTATCTATAAAACGCATTGAAAAAGCACTTAACGCTCAGATTTTTGTACGTACCACAAGGCAAATACGTCTTACGTCTGAGGGTGAGCGTTATTTACCGTTATGCCAGCAAGCACTCGAATTACTGCAGCAAGGCCAAGTACTTATTCACGAAGAGCAGCAGTCTATAAGTGGTGAAGTGCGCATGGCGGTTTCCTCAGAAATGGGCCGTAATTTAATGCGTGTTTTACTTAATAACATTATGGATAAATACAGCGAAGTAACTTTGCGCTTACAAGCTAGTGATAGCCGTGCCGACTTTTATCGTGATGGTGTTGATGTTGCTCTAAGGGCAATCACTAAAGATGCAGCAAAAGAGCTCAATTTATATGGTTTTAAAATTTGTAATATTCCTCACGTGTTGTGCGCATCGCCAAGTTACATAACTAAGTACGGTGAGCCGTTAACGCCAGATGACTTACTTAATCATAATGCTCTTTTATATAAGTTATATGAAGTAGTTCACGATGATTGGGTACTTTATAATGATGATCAAAAATTCAAAATTAAAATGAATAGCGACCGTGCAGTTAACGATGGTGATATTGTAAGGCGTTGGTGTATTGATGGAACCGGTGTTGCCAAAAAATCAGCAATTGATGTCGCTCAAGATTTACTAAGTGGAAGGCTTCAAAGATTAATGCCGGAGTATAAAATCCCTTTAACTGAAATGTGGTTAGTACTGCCTAGTCGGCAGTTAATTTCACCCGCTATTAGGCTAATTCGCGATGAGCTAAAACAAACAATTAATGAATTAAGGGAGCAATTAATTGCTGAGGGAACTTTAACTATTGATGAGTGGCCTACGACTACATAAAGTATTTATAGACCACTGAATTGGTTTGCTGAGAGATTAGTTTTTACGGTATATCTCATGCTCAATATCGTAAATATTTACGCTTAGACTGTCTGATGCTCTGCAATATGTTTTTAAACATGAAAGTAGCAGTTCGCTTAACATTTGTTTTTGTTCAATTGAGCGTCCTGCCAAAATATGTACCGCGATATGTATAAACCCTGATTTTCCTGCGCCAAGTTGATACTGCTGATAAGCAATAGCACGTGTTTTGATGGTTTCTAATTCAAACAAGTTACTTTCAAAAGCGGTTGTATGAATTTTTTCTACCAGTACTTGAGGTAAAACGGGGAGGTCTTCTGAGTGTTCAATAATAATGTGCGGCATTTAGGCGTTTCCTATTATGAGTTACTACATGAGCGAGAGGTAATTGTACCAAATACAAGAGGGGTCACTAAACCCTGAGCTATCTAAAATCTTTACTTTAAACTAATTTAGTCGTATTTATTTTTGATGTTAGTATAAAAACAAACAGGTGAACCTTCGCTTAGTAACTCATCTACTAAGTTACCTATATATTGATTAAGGATAAGTATGAAATTACCACAAAAATTTAAACGTTTAGCTTTACTTGCAGGTGCAATTGTTACGTTAAGTGCTTGCTCTGACGATGTTGCGTCGGTAAGCCTTGGGTTATTTACAACTAAAGATGTTGTGGTGAATTCGCAGCAAGATCCTATTGTTGAGGGCGTTACTTGTCATATTAGTCATATAGAGGCTAATTTGGACTTTTCTGATCCCTCTGATATGTCTATAGCGTGTCGTCAAACGGGGCCAATTACAGCGCAGCAGCTACAAAAAATAGACCGTAGCAAGTCGGGCGAGGTGATCTTTAAATCATCTAAAAGTATATTATTTAAATCACTAAAAGTGCGTCGTATTTACGATGCTGAAAATCGTACTTTATTGTACTTATCGTACTCAACTAAAGAGTCCAGTGGAAGCCACCACCATGCGCTATCAACAGTGCCGCTATACAATACTCAAGCGTGGGACTGGGCGCTTACACAAAAAGACTAAGTTAGCACCTACGTAAGCACCTAAACTAAAACCTAAAAGAGCACACTATGTTAGCTTTATTTAAATCAAAGCCATTATTAGAGCAGCAAGAGCAGCAATGGCTTATTGATACATTTATTTGGGCTGTAGAAAACTTTGATGCTGAGTTTTTTACAAAGCACACTCAAATAATACTGCCAACGGCCACTTTTTTCCCTGATTCGGTATCGAGCATTGAAGAAATGGCGAGTAATGTTTTTAACCGCGTTACTAATTACGCGGGTATGAACGCATGGCCTATCCAACTAGTTGCACCGCAGCAATTACAACCGCAAGTTTTTCCACACTTTGAATTTAGCAATGAAATACGTGGCGAAGGCAGCCATTTAATTGTGCCGCCAAGCCATACGATTAATATTTCTTTTAATCCTAATCAGATTAATCAGCCACAAGATTTGGTGGCAAGTTATGCAGGTACTTTAGCTACCATACTTATACATCACGCTGGGGTGCTGCCGCCTGGTGGTAGGGAGTATTTACCACAAGCTGCTGATGCGCTTGCTTGTTTTTTAGGGTTTGGTGTGATGATGAGCAATACGGTGTATCAGTTTAAAGGCGGGTGTGGCTCTTGCTATAACCCATACGCTAACCGTGAAGCTAAGTTAAGTGAAACGCATACGGTATTTATGCATGCCCTAATTAGTTACTTTAAAAACGATAAAGTGTCTAAAAAGCATTTAAAGCCGCATTTACGTGGCCAGTTTAAAAAAGCACAAAAAGAAATTAAAGCATTGGTAAATAACTCGGCCAACCCGCTGTTATTAGCTTATTCGCCAAACTAGCAAGGATTTGCGTGGAATACTTAGATGAATTTTTACTGATTGTTATTGCTCATTTTTTTGCAGTAGCAAGCCCAGGGCCCGACTTTGCCGTTGTGCTCAAGCAAAGTGTGCAACAAGGTAGGCGCAATGCATTGTGGACAAGCGCCGGTGTTGGCGCTGCTATTTTACTGCACGTTGCCTATTGCGTTTTAGGTGTTGCGCTTATTTTAACGCAATCGCCTAGTTTATTTATGGCGCTCAAGTACCTTGCTGGTGCATATTTAGCTTACTTAGGCGTACAAGCTCTTAGAACTGCAAAGCCGCCTGCAAGTAATGAAGGCGAGGCTGTAAAAGATGTTGAAAACAAAACCGTTCAAGAGGAACCCGTTTGGGTGGCTTTTAGGCGCGGCTTTTTCACCAATGCATTAAACCCAAAAGCCACGTTATTTTTTATGTCGTTATTTACACTCGTGATTAGCCCAACAACACCTACTAGCATACAGGTCGGCTACGGCGTGTACATGGCATTGGCTACTTGGGCGTGGTTTTCAATGCTTTCAATGATGCTTTCTCGCGATAATGTAAGGGGCTTTTTCCAACAACGCGGTTATTGGTTTGACCGTGGAATTGGCATTATTTTAATTGCACTTGCAGTACGTGTTGTTATTTAACTTATTCAAAAAGCGCAGGAGATAAAAATGCCGCTATATAATTTTTCGTTTGGTTCTAATATGTCATCTAACCGTTTGTTAGCGCGCTTGCCCAATGTAAAGCGTGTAGGAACTGCGATACTTAAAGGCTACGAGCTTACTTTTGATATGCTATTTAAAGATGGCTCAGGTAAATGCAGTATTTGTCCAAGCGATAAAGAAGATGCATTGGTTTACGGCGTTATTTATGAGCTCAATGAAGAAGAAAAAGCTATTTTAGATGGTATTGAGGGCGTAGGTTACGATTGTGTAGATATAGCCCCAACGCTTTTAACGGGTGAGACTGTAGCCGCACATTGTTATATAGCTAATACCCATGACAGCGATGTACTCCCATATGATTGGTATATAAAACACGTTCATCGCGGTTCACTTGAAGCGGGCGTACCAAAAGAATACAGTGATGCCATATTAAATCGCGCACAAAAAAGCGACACCAATCAAGAGCGCGCAGCAATTGAATTTGCAGTTCATCAAAAATAATAAAATAGGATTGATATGAAATTAACCAAACTTGCCGCAATTGCACTATTAGCAGGCACTACGTTTAGCAGCTGGGCACAAGTTGATACCAACAAAATTGACGACGTAATTAAAGCGTCAATGGCACGTTTTGATGTACCCGGTATGGCAGTTGCCATTGTTGAAAACGATAAAGTAATATTTGCTAAAGGCTTTGGTGTAACTAATCTCGATACCAACAAAAAAGTAAACAAAGACACTTTATTTGGTATTGCTTCAAACACAAAAGCATTCACTACTGCGGCACTGGCAAAGTTGGTTGATGAAGGTAAATTAAGCTGGGATGACCGCGTAATTGATCATTTACCAGAGTTTAGATTGTACGACTCGTACGTAACACGCGAAATGCGTATTCGTGACTTATTAAGCCATCGCAGTGGGCTTGGGCTTGGGCAAGGCGATTTAATGATTTGGCCAAGTACCGATAAATCAGTTGATGAAATTTTAGCGGGATTACAGTATTTAAAACCAGCGAGCAGCTTTCGTAGTAAGTACGCTTATAACAACTTGATGTTTGTTACCGCTGGTGAAGTGGTTGCACGTGTGTCGGGTATGAGCTGGAACGATTACATCGAAAAAAATATATTACAGCCGCTGCACATGGATAACTCACGCGCGGGCTTTTCACGTATTCCTAAAAGTAATAAAAACTGGGCGACAGGTCATATTCCTATGGATGGCACGCTTCATCCATTTTTTGTGAACTACCTTGAGGACTTTAGAGGCGCAGGCGCCATTGCTTCAAGTGTAAGCGACATGAGCCAATGGCTTCGTACGCAATTAGCAGGCGGTAAAATGCCTAATGGCGAGCAGCTGTTTAGCGAAAAGCAACAAGCGCAAATGTGGCACCCACATATTACGTCTATGGCGTCTAGAAGTGCGTTTGAATCGTATCATCAGCAGTTTAGGGGTTATGGGTTAGGCTGGAGTATTGAAGACTACCACGGCTTTAAAAAGTTAGGTCACGGCGGTGGTATTTTGGGAATGGTATCGCAAGTTACTTTATTGCCTGAGAAAAAACTCGGTATTGTTATTTTATCTAATCAACAAGCTTTTGGTGCGCTTTCGGCGGTAACCCATGAAGTACTTGAAGATGCGCTTGAACTTGAAGATAAAGACTGGGTAGAAGATTTAGCTAAAAGTCATTTTGAAGGCAAACAACAAGCGTATGCTAATGCAAAACCAGAAGCCCCCGCTGACTACCAACCACAATTACCAAATATTAATTATACTGGTACATTGCACGATGATTGGTATGGCGATGTAATTATTGAGCAGTTAGATGGTAAATTACGCATTGATTTTACCCACACTAAACGCTTGAAAGGCACTCTGGAGCATTACACTGGCAATACATTTATTGTTAAGTGGGATGAAAAGCTACTAGAAGCAGATGCGTTTATTCGTTTTGAAATGAGCTCACAAAACCGTGTAAACAGTGCCAAAATGCGCGCGGTATCAACACAAGTGACCGACTTTAGCTTTGACTTTAGAAACCTACATTTAAAAGCAAAATAGCTAATATTGATATTTAAAGTATTGATATAAACCAAAGTCGCAAAGCCACCCATCGGTGGCTTTGCTATATTAAGTTTTTACACCTTGTAAGGGACTTTTTATGCGTACCGCTGTTATTTCTCATCCTCATTGCCGTAAGCATAAAATGATAGACGACCACCCCGAGTGCCCAGAGCGTCTAGATGCCATAACCGATAGATTACTTGCCAGCGGCGTAGATGTTGGCTTAACACACCTACAAGCACCCAAGGCCGAGCGTGAGCATTATTTACTTGCTCACGATGAAGCTTTACTTAAACACGTAGAAAATACGCTACCAACAGAAGGGCTCGCTAATTTAGATGGCGATACGTGGCTGTGCCCCGATTCGTTTAAAGCGATTGAGCGGGCAGTAGGTGCAGGATTGTTAGCGGTTGATGAAATACTTGCCGATAAACTCGATGCTGCTTTTTGCTCAGTACGCCCGCCAGGGCATCACGCTAATAAAAACACATCATCTGGGTTTTGTGTGTTTAATAACTTAGCTATTGCTGTTAAGTACGCACAAAGCAAAGGGGTTAAGCGCATTGCTATTGCGGATTTTGATGTACACCACGGTAATGGCACGCAAGATATTTTTATTGATGACGAAAATGTACTGCTTTGTTCGTTATTTCAGTATCCGTTTTATCCAAATACAGCGGTTAAAAATAATAGCCATATAGTTAATTCACCTCTGCTAATTGCCAGTAATGGCGACGATTTAAAAGAGGTGTTTACTGGGCAATGGCTACCAAAATTAAAAGCGTTTAAACCTGAATTACTTTTTATAAGCGCAGGGTTCGATGCTCACCTAGAAGATGATATGGCAAGCTTAAAATTTGTTGAAGATGACTATATTTGGCTTACCGAGCAACTATGTGGTGTTGCTAAAGAGGGCGGTTGCAAAGGGGTTATTTCGTATTTAGAAGGTGGCTATGCGCTATCAGCTTTAGGTCGCAGTGCTGTAGCGCATATAAAAGTGCTTACTGAGGTTTAAATAAAGAGAGTGTTTATAGCCCTAGTAAATCAAACGCCTGCGCTGTGCTTAGGGTTTTGATTTTACCAAGGCAGCATTGTCCTTCATTTAATAAGTAAGCTGTAACAAGCTGTGCTAGTTGCTCGCCATTCAATTTAGGGCAAACAGTGCCTTGTAAATTAAGGTAGTCACCTTGCTTGTTAAGTACTCGCACATCGCTTAGCTCACTTTGCGTAACGCTGTGTAAGCACTCTTGTTGCTCTTGTTGGTTATGGGCTATCTCAAGCTCATTATAAATAACCAATAATTGTGGGTAGCTGTTTAACATAGCCCGTTAGCCTACGGTTACTTCATAAGACGTAAATTTACGTATATTAATAACGCCTTTTTCAAAGATTAAGTACTGACCTTTAATACCTTGTAAAACACCACTTACAACAGGGTCTTTATCAAAGTTAAATGAGCTGATTTTTGTTGGGTATTCGGTTACTGGAAAGTTTAAATCAACCACATCTTCATCAAGTTGCTCTATGGCTGTTGCGCCAAATAATTCACTGAGCTCGTTTAGCTTTTCGCTAATTTGTGGGATCAGCTCGGCTGCCGCTGCCTTTAAGTCAATTGCGTCGTTTTGACCTTTTAGCATATTGCGCCAATTAGTTTTGTCGGCAATAAATTCAGCCAATGCAACTTCTACTAAACCGGATTGCAGGCGAGTTTGCACTTTAAAAATAGGTAATGCCTGAGTAGCGCCTTGATCAACCCAGCGAGTTGGTATTTGTGTGTGGCGGGTAATACCTACCTTTAAACCTGAGGTATTAGCGAGATACACATAGTGTGGGATCATGCAGTTTTCTTCGCCCCATTGCGGCTCTCGGCAAGTGCCTTGATCGTAGTGGCAGGTTTCTGGTTTCATTATGCACATATCGCAACTAGCAAGCTTGCGCATGCATACAAAACAGTGACCTTGAGAATAGCTTTTTTTTGTTTTTTTACCGCAGTTAGAACATAAAATAGTGCCACTAAAGGTAAGCGTAAGCTCCTTACCTATAAATGCATTTAAGTCTACTAAGTGTTCACCTACAGGTAAGTGATATTGTACTGGTTCGGTTAAGCTCGATTTTAGTTTACGCAGTGTGCCTTGCATCTTTACTTGGCCCCTAAAGATGTTAAAAAGAGGAGTCTAACATTTTTAAGCTATATTGGCTTTTTAAGAAGTGTAAATAGTCGGTGTAAGGCAGTGCTTTTGCGTATAAATAACCTTGGGCGCAATCAGCGTTCATATCTTTGAGCAAGTGATGGATTTCTTGGGTTTCTACCCCCTCAATTGTTATTGATAAATTGAGGTTATGCGCCATATCAATGGCTGTTTGTACAATAACTTGGTGAGTTGGGTTATTAGGCAAATCAAAAACAAATGACTTATCTATTTTAAGCTCACTAAAGTGATAATTAACTAAGTAGCTAAGTGACGCATAGCCTGTCCCAAAGTCATCCAGTACCACTTTAATACCTAATGCGGTTAGCTCATCAACTAACTTTATAAGTGCATCTTGACTATCTACGAAGGCCGATTCGGTTAGTTCAAATTTAAGTAAGTGTGCCGGCACTTGGTATTTAATTAAAATATTTTCTACTTTTTCGGCTAAATTATTTATGGTTAAGTTTTTAGCACTTAAATTTACGCTAATTGTGTGCTCGTTATAGCCATTTTTTGTAAGCTCAACTATGTCTTTACAAGCTTGCTCTATTACCCACAGTGTTAGCTCGTTAATAATACCTGTGTGTTCAGCAAGTATTATTAGCTCTTCAATTGATAAGTTGCTGTAAGTTGGGTCGGGCCAACGTAATAAAGCTTCAGCACCACTTACGTGGTTACTTAATAAGTTTATTTGAGGTTGGTAGTAAAGCGCCAGTTGATTTGTTTTTATGGCTTGTTGCAGCTTAGCGGCTAGAGCAACGTCCATCATCAGATTATTACCGTTTGACGATGACCCAACTTGATTAACGCTACCTTTTGCTTTTTTAAGCGCTAAATAACCACGCTTTAACCAATATTCAAAGTCGTTACTCTTGCCTGCACTACTAATACCTATACTGTAACTAAGCTGCAGGTTTAGCCCTTTAATTTCATATTGTTTTGGTAGGCTACTAATTATTTTAGTCAGTAGTGCTTCTAGCATTTCTTGGTTTTGTGTTTTTGTAGAAATACAGGCAAATACACCACTGCTTAAATCGGCTAAGCGAGGACTGGTGTTTAAATCTGTTTCGAGGTTTGTAAATTCACGTTCATGGCTGAGTTCTAATTCAAGCTCTTTGGCTATATGCTTTATAAGTGTGTAGCCCTGAGAAGAGGTAATAATCGTATTGAGTGAATTAAAGTGACGTATTTTTATTAAACACAACGTTGTTGAGCGATTTTGGCTTTGTAGTGCCATAAATGCTTGTTTTAGCTTGGAGCTATTAAGTAATCGTGTTTGTTGTGTATGCGTGGCATGATAAAGCGCACGTTCGCGCTGATACCTTACCCTGTCTGCTAATGCCATCGCCATTAAAATAACTTCACACAAAATAGCGACTAAAAAGGCATGGCGGGTTGCAAAGGTATACGGTAAAACACCAGTGAGTTCCATAGGTTGAATTGCCGCACCAAAAATTAGCGGTATCCATGATAAAACATAAAACTTAGCCCACCTAAAACCACTGCGTAACTTGTTATATATTAAAATAATACAAGTAATATAAAGCAGTACCATTACACCAAAAAATATAGGAGCCGCTATATTTTCAGGAATAAACAAGCTACATACAGCAAGAGTAAACATAAGCCAAAGTAGAGCTATGCTCATTTTGTAACGCCAACACTTATCTTTATGATAGCGCAAAAACATGGTGCAAAAAGCAAGGGTGAAAAAGGCGACCCCATAATTACTAAACACAATTTGTTCGTGAATAAAGAGCTGCCATTGCTTAGGCCATAAATAAAAACCAAAGCCCAGTACAGCACCCATTAGTGTAATAGCGCTGACGATGTAGCCAATATAAATTAAATAAACACGGTCTTTTATACCAAAATAAAGCACCAAGTTATAAAGCGCAGCCATCAATAGCACGCCTACAAAAATACCCCAGATCCCAGTTTGAGATCGCACTAAGTCAATAAACTCTTTATCACGATACAAGTTTACAGGTGTTTTACTTATGCCTATTGTGTCTATTTTTATTACTAGGCGTTGTGATGATTTTCTTTCTACTAAAAAGCGAATATGCGGTACGCTGTATTCAAACAAAGAGAGGGCTTCTTCTTTATCGCCGAGTTTGTATGTTTCAACTAGTTTGTTATTTTTATCGAGGCGATAAACCGTAAGGTGATCGACCATAGGGTTGTCAAAATGTGCCACAACATTTTGCTTGTTAAGGCTTTTATTTTCTAAATCAAGAAACAACCAATAATTTTGTTGGCTAAAGCTCCATGGAACATCTGAAAATGGTTGATGAGTAAGTAATTCAGGTTGGTTAATGATGGTATCGAATGTTTTAGTTTTGGTTTTGTCAATATAGTAGGCGTAATCGAGGTACATTGGAGCCGTTTTATCAATTGTATATCGTGTAGGCACGACTAAGTTTGATGCCAATGTACTGATTATAAAAAATATAAAAATCAGTATGGCAACAGCAATTGCATGGTAACGTAAAGTTCTTAGTTCCAACGTTAATTTACTTTTAAAAAACCTTTTAATTAGTGTAGCACTAAAAAAGCGCAGGGAAACTGCGCTTTTTTAGTTAAATTAATTGGTTATACCAATGAATAGGTATTATAGGCTATTGCTCGCGTGCAATAGCACGGTAAGCTATATCTGTACGATATTCCATACCATCCCAGCTAATTTGTTTAACAAGCTCATAGGCGCGTTGCTGCGCTTGCGTAACAGTGTTACCAAGTGCTGTTGCGCATAATACGCGACCGCCTGCGGTTACAACGTCATTGCCACTTTGTTTAGTACCCGCATGAAACACTTTTTCACCTGCAGGGTAATCCACTTTTAGCCCCGAAATAGCGTCACCTTTAGGGTAATCACCAGGGTAGCCTTTAGCGGCAAGTACAACACCAACGGCTGCGCGTGGGTCAAACTCAATTGTTGTTTTATCAAGTTCTACACGGTTAGCAGCTTCAATCAATTCAACCAAATCTGATTGCAAACGTAGCATCATTGGTTGAGTTTCAGGGTCGCCAAAGCGACAGTTATACTCAATTACTTTAGGGGTACCTGTTTCGTCAATCATTAAACCTGCATATAAAAAGCCGGTGTACGGATGGCCTTCGCTTGCCATGCCTTCTACCGTAGGGTAGATCACTTCGTTCATAATACGCTGGTGGATTTCATCAGTAACAACTGGCGCAGGTGAGTATGCACCCATGCCACCCGTGTTAGGACCCGCATCGCCATTGTAAGCGCGTTTATGATCTTGGCTTGTTGCAAATGGTAATACGTTTTTACCATCAACCATTACGATGAAAGACGCTTCTTCACCGTCTAAAAACTCTTCAATAACAACACGACTTCCCGCATCGCCAAAAGCATTACCCGCAAGCATATCGCGAATAGCTTCTTCGGCATCGGCCTCCGTCATGGCTACAATTACGCCTTTACCCGCAGCCAAACCATCTGCTTTTACAACAATTGGCGCGCCTTTCTCTTTTAAATAAGCAAGGGCAGGCTCAATCTGTTCAAACGTTTGGTAGTCGCCCGTAGGGATTTTATGACGTGCTAAAAAGTCTTTAGTAAACGATTTCGAACCTTCAAGCTGAGCTGCGCCCGCCGTTGGTCCAAAAATAGCCATGTTATGTTCACGAAACTTATCAACAACACCCAGTACTAACGGTATTTCTGGACCTACAATAGTAAGCTCTACCTTATTTTGCTGTGCAAAACTAAGTAAACCATCTAAGTCGTCAACGTTTATTGCTACGTTTTCAAGTTTTGGTTCAAGTGCAGTACCTGCATTACCAGGGGCTACAAATACAGTATTTACTTTGGTGTTTTGAGCGGCTTTAAACGCAAGTGCGTGTTCGCGGCCGCCGCTGCCAATGACTAAAACATTCATGGCGAAAATTCCTATTTAAAGCGGTTTCTTAAATTTCAGCGTCATGCGGTCGCTTTCACCAATGGCTTTATATTTGTCAGCATCTTGTTCGCCGAGTCTTAAGCTTGGTGGTAGCGTCCATACACCTTTAGGGTGATCGGCTGTATCTTTTGGATTTGCATTTATTTCACTGCTTGCTACTAATTCAAACCCGGCTTGTTTAGCAAGGTCTACTACGTAGCTCTGCTTCATATAACCTGATGTTTTTTGATCTTCATCAGCACGCTCTTCAGCTAAACGGTGTTCAACTAAACCTAATGTACCGCCTGGTTTAAGGGCTTTATAAAAAGCTTGGAATGCACTTAATGCACCGCTTTTATCTTTGCCCATATACCAGTTATGTACATTACGAAATGTTAAAACCATATCGGCACTGCCAGCTGGCGCAATATCTAAATGTGTTACAGGTGCAAACTCAGTAATTTTAACGCTACTAAAGCGCTCATCTTCAGCTACTTTTTGTTTAAAGCCTGCAAGAGAGCGTTGGTAGTAGCCAACTGATGAATCAGCAGGAAAGTGCGCGGCATAATAAGTGCCTTGCTCTTTTAATGCTGGCGCTAAAATTTCACTATACCAACCACCACCGGGTGCAATTTCAACAACTGTCATGGTTGGTTTAAAGCCAAAAAATGCAAGTGTTTGAGCTGGATGACGATATTCATCACGAGCGCTGTTTTTAGCATTGCGTTCGCTTGATTGAAGTGCATGTTCAAGGCTTGATTCGTGGTTATGGCTAAGCGCCATAGTCGATGTCATTGTTAGTGTGGCTACAAGTAGCGATTTTAGCGCAAATTTCATTGTTTGTTCCTTCACATTATAATTTTAAATAGGTTATTGAATAATCAGAATACGTGAATTTATAGCAAACAAAAAGGGTTAAACCAACGTTTAACCCTTTGTGTGATTAGTGGCGGAAATGGCGCATACCAGTTAGTACCATTGCCATGCCAGCTTCATCAGCAGCTGCAATCACTTCTTCATCACGCATTGAGCCTCCAGGCTGAATTACCGCAGTAATGCCAGCGGCTGCTGCTGCGTCAATGCCATCACGGAATGGGAAGAATGCGTCAGACGCCATAACTGAACCTTTAACTTCAAGGTTTTCGTCGGCGGCTTTTATACCTGCAATTTTAGCTGAGTATACGCGACTCATTTGGCCTGCGCCCACACCAATGGTCATACCGTCACGGGCATAAACAATTGCGTTTGATTTAACAAACTTAGCTACTTTCCAGCAAAACAGTAAATCTTTAAGTTCTTGCTCAGAAGGCTGGCGCTTAGAAACAACTTTTAAGTCGCCTTGCGTTACCATGCCTAAGTCGCGGTCTTGAACTAAAATACCGCCGTTAACGCGTTTAATATCTTGGCCTGCGGCTTTACCTGTCCACTGTCCACACTCTAATAGGCGCACGTTCTTTTTAGCTTCAACAATTTTTGCAGCGTCGCTCGAAATACTAGGTGCAATAATTACTTCAACAAACTGACGGTCAACAATTGCTTGTGCAGTTGCTGCATCTAGCTCTCGGTTAAAGGCAATAATGCCACCAAATGCTGATGTAGGGTCTGTTTTAAAAGCGCGCTCGTATGCTTGTAGAATATTGTCCCCAATTGAAACACCACACGGATTAGCATGTTTTACAATTACGCACGCAGGTACGTCAAATTCTTTAACACATTCAAGTGCTGCATCGGTATCTGCAATGTTGTTAAACGAAAGGGCCTTACCTTGCAATTGAGTTGCTGTTGCAACTGATGCTTCAGCAATGTCATTTTCAACATAAAAAGCAGCATCTTGATGTGAGTTTTCACCGTAACGCATATCTTGCTTTTTAGTGAACTGCATATTGATAGTACGTGGGAATTTAGTCTCTACAGCAGCTTCCTCGGTGTAATCAGGCACCATTTTACCGAAGTAGTTAGCAATCATGCCATCGTATTGTGCAGTGTGCTCGTAGGCGGCAATCGCTAAATCAAAACGTGTTTTGTACGTTGTTGAACCATTGTTGTTTTGCATTTCGCTAATAACACGGTCGTAGTCGCTCGCGTTTACCACGATTGTTACATCTTTGTGGTTTTTAGCTGCTGCACGAACCATTGTAGGGCCGCCAATATCAATGTTTTCAATGGCATCTTCAAGGCTGCAGTTTTCTTGAGCGACTGTATTCGCAAAGGGGTATAAGTTAACTACAACTATGTCGATAGCAGAAATGTTGTTATCTGCCATTACGCTTTCATCTTGTCCGCGACGGGCTAATATGCCGCCGTGAATTTTTGGGTGAAGAGTTTTTACGCGACCATCCATGATTTCAGGGTGGCCTGTGTGATCTGATACTTCAGTCACTTTTATGGCGTTATCAGCAAGTAGTTTACATGTGCCGCCAGTTGATAAAATATCAACGCCTTGCGCTTCAAGTGCGCGGGCAAATTCAACAATACCGGTTTTATCAGACACACTTAATAGTGCGCGACGAATGGGACGATGAGTATCCATTGTAGTTTGATTTCCTCAGTTAATGAGCTAGCTTAGAAGCGGGCATTTTAACTGATTACTACTCAAAAAACGACTTATAAAGGCTCAATAAGCGTGAGCATTTTGCAATTTAGTTAATAAACTGTAGGCATAAAAAAAGCACCCTAAGGTGCTTTTTTTGCATAATACCAGTTGTATTGGATTAGTAAGTAGTAATAACAATAGAAAAACAAGTCTATAACAAGGCAAAAATTTTGCAGTGTAGTTATTCTACATAAAAAACTTTTGACGACGTTATCGGCTTGTTTAGCTCGTTAGAATACTTACGCTTTCAATATAATTGGTATTAGTTCATGCCGTATTTTTTAAGCTTTTTACGTAAAGTACCACGGTTGATACCTAGTAAAATTGCTGCACGAGTTTGGTTACCACGTGTATATGTCATTACTTCTTCAAGTAATGGCGCTTCTAGCTCTGAAAGAACAAGGTCGTAAACGTCTTGCACATCTTGACCGTTAAGCTGCTTTAAATAGTGGTGAACAGCTTTTTTTACTGCATCACGCAATGGCTGCGGTTTCTCGTGTGACTGAACATGAGGGTTAGTGATAAATGGAGAAGTCACGTTTTGTTCGAACATTATTAAGTCTCTTTCTTTCTTAGTTAGCTGCTAGTGTTTTAAAGTATTGCTCTAATGCGACGACCTGTGCCTGTGGGTTGTCGAGCGCATTAAATACTCGCCTAAACTGACCATCACTGTCATGGGTTTGCAAATACCAAGATACATGTTTGCGAGCAATTCGCGCTCCCATTGGCTCACCGTAAAACATATGGAGGTTTGTTAAATGCTCCATTAATATACTGCGCACCTCTGCAATAGCAGGTGGCTGTAAATGTTCCCCAGTTCGCAAATAGTGGTCTATCTCCCTAAATATCCAAGGGCGACCTTGGGCGGCTCGGCCAATCATAATGGCATCTGCACCCGTATAGTCTAAAACCTGTTTTGCTTTTTCTGGTGATGTAATATCACCATTGGCAACAACAGGAATCGACACTGAACGTTTTATATCCCTAATCGTGGCGTACTCAGCATCACCTTTGTACATACATGCACGCGTACGCCCATGTACAGCAAGTGATGCAATGCCATAACGTTCAGCTATTCTCGCAATCTCTACACCATTACGGTTATCCGGATCCCATCCTGTACGGATTTTAAGTGTCACAGGTATATCAACAGCATTAACGACTGCATCAATAATCTCTTCCACAAGTTCAGGAAACTGTAATAAGGCAGAGCCTGCGAGTTTCTTGTTCACTTTTTTTGCTGGGCACCCCATATTGATATCTATGATCTGTGCACCATTAGCAACATTGAATTGTGCGGCCTGCGCCATAAGCTCAGGATCTGCTCCTGCAATTTGCACCGCGCGTATACCCGACTCACCGCTGTGATCCATACGGTTCATCGACTTTTCTGTTTTCCAAACCTTAGGATTTGACGATAGCATTTCAGACACAGCTAAGCCCGCACCTAAGCGTCGACAAAGTTGTCTAAATGGTCTGTCTGTAATGCCTGCCATTGGCGCGACAATTACATTATTCTCAAGTTGGTATTTACCGATACGCACTATATTCAATAGGCCTCTTTTCAAGGGGCGCTAAGTTTACGGTTTTTTTCACAAAAATCAAAGGCTATAAATTGAACAAAAGTAACTTTTTTTTGCCCTTTTCGTATTGACATTTGATAACCACATGACAAGTAGGTTGATTTGTTTGAAATTCATACAGATTTTATTTTTTACAAGATAACTAGAAAATTTTTTGATATGTAAAAAAATAGTAAAGCCTGTTAAATACAGGCTTTACATGCATGTTTTGAGTTAATGCTCTAGATTTGATTGTTCGATTTATTACGCTTTTTTAGTGCCACTTACTCGAGTCCAATCACCTTCAACGGCAATGTCATCTAGTTCAATAAACGGTGCATAAATGTCAGCAACCGATTGCGCTTGTTCTTCTAAAATACCTGACATGGCAATTTTACCACCTGGCTTTAATAACCCTAAAATCACACTATGTAATTCGCGAAGTGGCTGGGCTAAAATATTGGCCACTACTATATCTGCACTAAACTCAGGTTGGTTTTCTGGAAGGTATACTTCGAGTTTGTCTGCAACACCATTTCGGTTCGCGTTATCAAGGCTAGCTTCAAGCGCTTGAGGGTCAATATCTATCCCAATCATACGCTCTGCACCTAGTTTTATAGCTGCAATACCTAAAATGCCTGAACCACAACCAAAATCAACAACCGTTTTACCCGTCAGATCTTGGCTTTCTAACCATTTAAGGCACAAGGCCGTTGTTGCATGTGTGCCCGTGCCAAAAGCAAGGCCAGGGTCTAGCAATACATTTACAGCATCAGGGTCAGGAATATCGCGCCAGCTTGGGCAAATCCATAGTTTTTCGCCAAATTGAATAGGGTGGAAGTTATCCATCCATTCACGTTCCCAGTCTTTATCTTCAAGTTGCTCGATTTTGTATACTAAATTGTCTTTTAGCTCATCATGGCGCTTTAATAACGCAACGACTGCGTTCATATCATGATTAGCTTCGAACAAGCCAATAACCGTGGTATCAGCCCAGAACACAACGGTGCCAATTTTAGGCTCGTAGATAGGGGTGTCTTTTGCGTCAATAAAGGTTACTGAAGCGCTACCCGCTTCCATTAATAGATCGCTTACGGCATCAGCTGTTGCAGCATTGGCATTAATACGAATTTGGATCCAAGCCATGGTTATTTCCTTCAAATAGAAAAAAGGCCGCTATAGCGGCCTTTTTAGTTTATATAGTAGCGCTAAATTATTTAGCGTCTAAAAAGCTTTTCAGTAAATCTGAGCGAGAAGGGTGGCGTAATTTACGCAGCGCTTTCGCTTCTATTTGACGAATACGTTCACGTGTTACGTCAAACTGTTTACCTACTTCTTCTAAGGTGTGGTCGGTATTCATATCAATACCAAAACGCATACGTAGTACTTTAGCTTCACGAGCTGTTAAGCCTGCAAGTACATCGTTAGTTGCGCCACGAAGAGATTCCATTGTTGCCGAATCGATTGGCGAATCAATAGTTGTATCTTCGATAAAGTCACCTAAGTGAGAATCTTCATCATCACCGATTGGTGTTTCCATTGAAATTGGCTCTTTAGCAATCTTAAGTACCTTACGGATTTTATCCTCAGGCATCATCATGCGTTCTGCTAATTCTTCTGGATTTGGCTCACGACCCATTTCTTGTAACATTTGACGAGAGATACGGTTAAGTTTATTAATCGTTTCAATCATATGTACAGGAATACGGATTGTTCTTGCTTGGTCAGCAATAGAGCGTGTGATTGCTTGACGTATCCACCACGTAGCATAAGTAGAGAACTTATAACCACGGCGATATTCAAACTTATCAACCGCTTTCATCAGACCAATGTTACCTTCTTGGATTAAATCTAAGAATTGTAAGCCACGGTTTGTGTATTTTTTAGCAATTGAGATTACAAGACGTAAGTTAGCTTCAACCATTTCTTTTTTCGCACGGCGTGCTTTCGCTTCACCTATGCTCATTCGACGGTTGATGTCTTTAATACGCTCAATGCTTAAACCTGTTGTTTGTTCAATAACAGATAATTTATTAATGCTACGAATGATTTCTGGCTTAACTTCTTCAAGTTTAGCTGAATACTTTTCGTTACCTGAAATTTCTAAATCAACCCAAGAAGCGTCAGTTTCGTTATTAGCAAAATGCTTAACGAATGTTTTCTTTGGTAATTTAGCAATTTGAACAGCTTGCTTCATGATTAGGCGTTCTTGAACACGAACACGATCCATCATTTCACGCATGTTATTTACCATGCGGTCAAACTGTTTAGGTATTAATTTAAATGTTCTGAAAAGCTCACCAATTTCAAAAATGGCTGCTTGTGATTCAGGATGCGAACGACCTTTAGCTTCAAACGTATCACGTGCTTTATTATATAAATCACGTAAATTTTCAAAATGAATACGAGCTTCTTCAGGATCTGGTCCTGTGTCTATCTCTTCTTCATCTTCATCATCGCTATCAGCATCATCTTTGTCATCTTTATCGTCGTCCTCAAGTTGCTTAGCACTTAATTCTGAACCGATGTTAGTTGCTGAAATTGGCGCTGTATCTTCATTAGGATCGATAAAGCCAACGATAATATCGCTTAAACGCATTTCTTCAGCTTCAAACTTATCCCACTGCTCTAGTAGGTAAGTGATTGCTTCAGGGTACTCTGCAACAGAAATCTGTACTTGATTAATGCCTTCTTCAATACGTTTAGCGATTACAATTTCGCCTTCACGTGTAAGAAGTTCAACAGTACCCATTTCACGCATGTACATGCGAACTGGATCCGTTGTACGGCCGATTTCTTTTTCTACAGTCGCAAGGGCTGCTGCGGCAGCTTCAGCTGCGTCTTCGTCTGTCGTTGTTTCTTGCATCATTAATTCATCAGCATCAGGCGCGTTTTCGCTAACCTTGATACCCATGTCATTAATCATGCTTATGATATCTTCTACTTGATCTGAGTCTATAATGTCTTGTGGAAGGTGATCATTTACTTCTGCAAAAGTTAAGTAGCCTTGCTCTTTACCTTTCTGAATCAGAAGTTTTAATTGTGACTGAGGAGTTGGATCCATAGAGATTGTTTCTTCCACTCTGATAAGTTGATACAACAGGCGCCATCATGTAGTTTGCATTAAAGCTAACTAGAATAATGTGACGCAGTGAATAGCACAGTATAACAGTTTAAATCAATTTTGACTAGGGTCTGTTGGCCTTTCAGGATTAAAGTTTGTTCTATCCAAGGGTGGTTTAATCGCGGCGCGAGGTTTGTAACCTAGTGGGCTAAGTAAAAACCGAGCAACAAAGAGTAAACCTCCCTTGGGTCGAACCCAAAGGGCAGCGAGTGTTTGGCATTTATGCTGCGTTATCGCCTATTTATGTGGAATAACCACACTACATAGGCTATGTCTTGTCTAAATACCAAACACACTGCTGTAAACTTAACCTCGAAAGATAAACAGACCCTAACTGTTAGTCGCTTTTAACGCTGTCATTAACAAATGACACTCAAGCCTTTCATCGCTACTAAGGCCTTGCGTCTTGTCCTTTATTAATAGGGTCTCGAGTCGATAATTTAAACACTGATCTTCAATAAACTTGAAAGTATTTTTAAAAACCGTCTCTAAACGTTCTTCATTTATCTCATGTTGCCACGTTGCAAGCTTGATTAATGGCTCGTAATCTTCAGTTCCTCGAAAAAACTCGAGCAGTTGCGCTGTGGTCACATTTTCTTTTTCTAAAGCTTGTTCTTGTAATCGTAATAACAGCCCTATGCCAGCAATGTTCATTTGTGCAAGCTCAGGTAAATACGGCACACTTTTAGCTAAATTAGGGTGCTGGATCAATATACCGATAGCTTGGCGCATAGGTGTTATTTTAAATTTACGTTCAATAGAGTGTTGCTGTTTAGGCGTTTTTAAACGGCTATTCAACTGCTCACGCGTTCTGCCAATTAAGCGTCCTAATTGTTCAAGAATGTTTTCTTGATAAAACTCACTTGGAATTTTTTCAATTAGTGGAAGTGCTGCACTAAGAAGTTTAGCTTTTCCTGAATCGAGTGTTAAATCAACTTCTTGGCTTAATTTATTAAACAATACTTTGGTAAAGTCATCTGCTTGGCTTAGGCGCAATTCGAATTGCTCCTTACCTTCTTTTTGTACAAGCGAGTCAGGGTCTTCGCCATCTGGTAAAAATGCAAATTGTAGTGCTTTACCATCGTTTAAATAAGGGAGTGCATTTTCAAGTGCCCGCCAAGCAGCATCACGGCCAGCCCTGTCGCCATCGTAACAACAGATTACTTTATCAGTAGTTCTAAATAAAGTGTGCATGTGCTCGCTTGTTGTTGCTGTCCCCAGTGATGCAACTGCATATTCAATCCCTTGTTCAGCTAAGGCAACAACATCCATATAACCTTCAACAATCATTACATGATCAAGTTTTTTATGGGCTTGCTTTGCTTCGTAAAGTCCATAAAGCTCAAAGCCTTTATGGAAAATTCGGGTTTCTGGCGAGTTTAGATATTTTGGCCCTTGGTCGGCTTGCATTACACGCCCACCAAATGCAATAACGCGTCCGCGTTTATCGCGAATAGGGAACATTAGGCGATCGCGGAAAAAATCAAATTGTCTGCCTGGTGTTTTTTCTGAAGCTAGCTTTAGCTCAACCAATTGCTCTTTTTGTTCTTTATTACGACCAAGCTGTAGGCATAGCCCATCCCATTCACTGGGAGCGTAGCCAATCATAAATTTTTTAACAGTTTCACCGCTTAAACCACGGCCTTTAACATACTCAATAACAGCAGCAGAATTACTATGGTGTTTTAATTGGTGCTGATAAAAGCGAGCAGTATGAAGCATTAAGTCGTAATCGGAGCGCTTTTGCGCAGCCGTACGTTCTGGTGCTGAATTTGCGCCTTGTTCTCGAGGTACTTCTAAATTAAGCATGCTGGCTATTTCTTCAATAGCATCTACAAACTCTAGCTTTTCGTACTCCATTACAAACGAAATAGCATTACCATTAGCGCCACACCCAAAGCAGTGATAAAACTGTTTGTCTTGCGATACAGTAAATGAGGGAGATTTTTCGTTATGAAATGGGCAGCAAGCTTGATAATCCTTACCTGCTTTTTTTAGACCTACTTTTGAGTCTATCAGGTCGACAATATCGGTTCTGGCAAGTAAATCGTCTATAAAGTTACGTGGGATCTTTCCGGCCATTAGTAAAATACAGTCCTGAAATAATAAGAAGAAGAACGAATATGAAATTTACTTTTTTATACTTGCTTGATGCAAAATATAGTGTGCTTTAACTTACCAAAATGACAGCGAAATAAATAGGGAAGCTATAAAAAATTTCATTTTAAAGTAACCTAATCGGTGTACTTTTTATTAAAGTTAAAAACAAAGAAACCGAGCGCTAGGCTCGGTTTACTTCAATCATACTTTAATGTATGTGGGAGTATTAGGCAGTTAATCTTTGCTTAATTAAACCAGAAATCTTACCCATATCGGCTCGACCTTCAGCTTTGCTTTTGATTATACCCATTACTTTACCCATGTCTTGCATACCTGCTGCATTAGTATCAGCAATAGCCGCGTCAATGAGAGCAATTATTTCTTCTTCACTCAATTGTTGAGGTAAAAAAGTTTCAAGCGCTACTATTTCATTGGCTTCAATATCAGCTAAATCATCACGCCCAGCATCTTTGTACTGAGTGTAAGAGTCACGACGTTGTTTAACAAGCTTCACTATAACGGAGGTAATACCTGCGTCGTCTAGCGTTATTTGCTCGTCAATTTCACGTTGCTTGATTGCAGCAAGTACCATACGAATAGGGTTAAGACGTTGCTTGTCTTTAGCTCTCATCGCATCTTTTTGCGCATCTTTTAGCGTTATTAAAAGGCTCATTTATACAAGACCTAATATATTAGTATAATTTA
This sequence comes from Pseudoalteromonas sp. NZS100, assembly GCF_015864815.1. Lineage (NCBI taxonomy): Bacteria > Pseudomonadati > Pseudomonadota > Gammaproteobacteria > Alteromonadales > Pseudoalteromonadaceae > Pseudoalteromonas > Pseudoalteromonas sp. NZS100. Next base: position 178,136 of record NZ_JADYWM010000004.1, on the reverse strand, counting down.
ACGCGACGAGCGTTATCACGAGAAAGTTTTTTCATGTGACGTTTAACTGCAGCAGCTTTTTTACGCTTACGCTCAGCTGTTGGTTTTTCATAGTGCTCGCGACGACGAACTTCTGAAAGGATTCCTGCTTTTTCACATGAACGCTTGAAGCGACGAAGTGCTACGTCAAACGGTTCGTTCTCTCTTACTTTAATTACTGGCATTAAAAATTCACCTACCTAAATTATGAGCGTTGCTCAAGTTGATCAAATATTGATCAAGTGGTTCAAAAATGGTGCGGTATTGTAATCCGAAGCAACACCACATGTAAAGGACAATATTAACAGAAACACATTACGTTAAACAGTATTAATTTGCTTGTCGCTGGTACAGTTGGCAAAGTACTTGTCCCGCCTTTTTTTCTTTAATTAACAACCAGTTGCTTGATGTTTCTAAGGCGGCTAGCTCTGCCTCTACTTCAACATAAATTAATGCGTCGTTGCTTAACCATTGGTTTTTTTCTAATAAATCGCAGGTTGTTTGCGCTAAATCTTTACGAAATGGTGGGTCAACAAATACAAGATTAAAGGCTTCGTTTGTGTTTTTTTGCTCTAAAAAGGAGAGCGAATTGGTATGTTTAACGTATGCGTTGTCGAGCTTTAAAGTGCTAATATTTTGTTCTAATTGCTTAGCAGCTAATGAGTCGAGCTCGATAAATGTAGCGCTTTTAGCAAATCGAGATAGTGCTTCAAATCCCAATCCACCAGAACCGGCAAAACAATCAAGTACATTTGCGTCACGCGTATCCTGCATTAGCCAATTAAATACAGTTTCTTTAATTCGATCGGTAGTAGGTCTCAAGCCTTCTACGTTTTTAACAGGGAGTTTACGGCCTCGAAACTGACCACTAATCACTCTAATAAAGCCATCACTGGGCTTGTTAGTAGCTTTATTTTGCGTTGTTTTTTTTCTCATTTAGCTCACTAAAAAATGGTATATGGTATCTAGCTCAGATAATATTATGGGCGATTACGTGTAGCTTCATTTTTCAACCGCATTAAAAGTGTTACTATTGAACACTTACGTTTTGAATGGTTGTATTTATTAGCAACTATTGCTGGGCATTGCCAAGCTATTTCAAATTTTAGTTTATCAGATTTTTATAAGTGGTTATTAGCAAGTATGACAAAAAAAAGTAAATTCATGTCGTGGCTCGGTTTTGGCAAGTCAGATAAAAAAGAAGCAGAGCAAAAAGCAGCAGCTGATAAACAACAAGTATTAGCGCAAGAAGAGGCGCAGAAGCTAGAGCAAGAAAAACTAGCGCAGCAAGCTGAAGCTGAACGGTTAAAAGCAGAGGCTGAAACAGAGCGCTTAGAGCAAGAGCGTATCGCTGCTGAAAAAATTGAAGCAACACGTTTAGAGCAAGAAAAACTAGCGCAAGAGCAAGCTGAACGGTTAAAAGCAGAGGCTGAAACAGATCGTTTAGAACAAGAACGCCAGCGTGCTGAAAACGCGGAAAAGATTGCCATTGAGCAGGCCAATGCTGAATTGCTTGCAAAACAGCAAGCAGATGCCGAGGCGCAAAGACAAGAACATGCGCAACGTTTAGCCGATCAAGAAAAAGAGATGCGCTTAGAGCAAGAACGATTAGCGGCAGAAAAAGTAGAGGCTGAGCGACTAGAGCAAATACGCCTTGAAAAACAAGATGAGGCAATCAAAGCCGAAAAGCTTGCAATAGAGCAAGCGAATGCTGAGTTATTAGCAAAAGAACAAGCGGATGCTGAAGCTCAAAGGCAAGAGCAAGCGAAGCGCTTAGCAGAACAAGAAGCGCAGATGCTTTTAGAGCAAGAACGCATTGCGGCTGAAAAAGCAGAAAATGAGCGCTTAGAGCAAGTGCGTATTGCAGCTGAAAAAGCAGAAAATGAGCGCTTAGAGCAAGAACGCCTTGTTGCTGAAAAAGCAGAGAATGAACGATTAGAGCAAGAACGCCTTGTAGCTGAAAAAGCAGAGAATGAACGATTAGAGCAAGAACGTATTGCAGCTGAAAAAGCAGAGAATGAACGTTTAGAGCAAGAACGCCTTGTTGCTGAAAAAGCAGAGAATGAACGTTTAGAGCAAGAACGCCTTGCAGCTGAAAAAGCAGAGAATGAACGATTAGAGCAAGAACGCCTTGCAGCTGAAAAAGCAGAGAATGAACGTTTAGAGCAAGAACGTATTGCAGCTGAAGAAGCAGAAAATGAACGTTTAGAACAAGAACGTATCACAGCAGAACTTGCAATTGAAGAAGCTAAAAAAGCCGAAAAGCCAAAAAAAGAAGGGTTTTTCTCTCGTCTTAAAAAAGGCTTGTTAAAGACTCGCGTTAATATAGGTTCTGGTTTTGCGTCTATTTTTAGTGGAAAAAAAATAGACGACGAATTATTTGAAGATCTTGAAACTCAATTACTCACCGCCGATTTAGGCGTTGATACCACCATGAAGTTGATTGATCGTTTAACTGATGCAGCGAACCGTAAACAGTTAAAAGATGGTGATGCGCTTTATGAGTTAATGAAACAAGAAATGGCTGCGATGCTTAAAACGGCAGAACAGCCTTTAGTCATAAGCGAAGATAAAAAGCCGTTTGTTATTTTAATGGTAGGCGTAAATGGTGTTGGTAAAACAACGACTATTGGTAAAATGGCTAAGCAATTTCAAAACGAAGGTAAGTCGGTTATGCTGGCTGCTGGTGATACGTTTAGAGCGGCAGCTGTTGAGCAGCTTCAGGTTTGGGGTGAACGTAACAGCATTCCCGTTATTGCACAGCATACAGGTGCAGATAGTGCATCAGTTGTGTTTGATGCATTCCAAGCGGCTAAAGCACGTAATGTAGATGTGTTAATTGCTGATACAGCTGGGCGCTTGCAAAATAAAGATAACTTAATGCAAGAGCTTGAAAAGATAGCTCGTGTAATGAAAAAGATTGATCCTGATGCGCCGCACGAGGTGATGCTAACTATCGATGCAGGCACAGGGCAAAATGCAATTAGCCAAGTAAACCTGTTTAATCAATGTGTTGGTTTAACTGGTATTACGCTTTCAAAACTTGATGGAACTGCAAAGGGTGGTGTAATTTTTGCAGTTGCAGATAAGTTTAATATTCCAATTCGTTACATTGGTGTTGGTGAAGGTATTGATGATTTACGCGCTTTTAAAAGCGATGACTTTATTGATGCGTTATTTAGCCAAGATGAGGACGACGTTTAATTTACCAAAAAAGGGAGCTAGCTCCCTTTTTAATTGCGAGGAATACTAATTTCATTAATGTGTTAATGGAGTTGGCATAATAAAAAGATGATAAATTTTCAGCAAGTAAGTAAGACCTATCCTGGAGGGCACCGCGCCCTCGAAAAAGTTAATTTTCATATTAAACCGGGTGAACTTGCCTTTTTAACTGGCCACAGTGGTGCGGGTAAAAGTACGTTGCTTAAGTTAATTAGCTTAATGGAACGTCCTTCAGCAGGTAGTGTATTTATCAACGGTGTTGATTTAAACAAAGTAAACTCGCGTCAAATTCCTTATGCTCGTCGTGATATAGGTATTATTTTTCAAAACCATAGGTTATTAGAGCGCTATACTATTTTTGATAATGTGGCATTACCTCTCATTATTGAGGGGACTCACCATAAGCAAATAGCTAAACGGGTTCATGGTGCGCTTGACAAGGTAGGCCTAATTGACAAAGTGAAATGTCATCCTTCAATGCTCTCTGGAGGCGAACAACAACGTGTTGGTATTGCCAGAGCTATTGTAAACTCCCCACCAATTTTACTAGCTGATGAACCAACAGGTAATCTTGACCCAGAGCTTTCAATGGAAATACTAAAGTTGTTTGAAGACTTTAATAAACACGGTACCACTGTTCTTATCGCAACGCATGATTTGGGTTTGGTTGCACGTATGAAGTACCGTAGTTTAACCTTAAAAGATGGCCGTATGCTTCAAGACCCGCTTGCTGAGGGGGCACTATGAGTTTACTTTTTAAAGGTCGCCAAAATAGTAACGACAAGCAAAAAAAATCAGTATTAGCTGGCGGTTACTTTTTTATTATTAATATTTTTCGCCAAGGTGTGCATAGCTTAGGTGAAATGTGGCGCACGCCGCTTGCGTCTATGATGACTATCGCTGTACTTGGTTTGAGCCTAACGTTACCTGCAACACTTTACTTAGTCGTTAAAAACGTACAGCAAGTAAGTAGTGGTTTTGAAGAAGCGAGTGAAATATCGTTGTTCGTTAAAGAAAGTATGAACGAGCAAGAAACGCAAACATTAGTAAAGCGTTTAGCACTTTACCCAGAAGTGGAAAGTGTTGAGTTTATTTCAAAACAACAGGCATTAACTGAATTTAAAGATGTATCTGGCTTTGGGCAAGCTTTGGAGTATTTAGATAAGAATCCATTACCGGATGTGGTACTCGTTACCCCAACAAAACGTCACAGACACCCAAATGCCGCTAAAGTACTGCTAACTAAATTAGAAAGTGAACGTGAAGTTGATTTTGGTAAGCTCGATATAGCTTGGTTAGAGCGTTTAAATGCATTACTAGATTTACTCAAAGAAAGTGTAATAACCATCGCATTATTACTACTTACCTCAGTGACACTTATTATTGGTAACACCATTCGTTTGTCGATCATGGATAAAAAAGAAGAAATACAAGTAATGAAGCTAGTAGGCGCAACGAACACCTTTATACATGCCCCATTTTTGTGGACCGGTATTTGGTATGGTGTAATAGGTGGTTTGTTTGCCTTTATATGCGTAGGACTGATGATGTGGTGGCTTTCAAGCGCTGTGAGCAGTGTGGCGGGGGTGTATCAAACAAGCTTTTCGTTAATAGGATTATCGCTTAATGAACTCGGCTTTTTAGTGTTACTTGCAACAAGCTTAGGATTTGTAGGCTCGTACCTTTCTGTAAATCGATATATTAAAGAAATAGAACCCGATAAAGTATAAAAAACCCTGCAAACTATAAGTGAACCAACCCAGCTTGATATGCGTATCGTATCGGACTGGGTTGTACCTCCCGTTATTAAAACTGTCATATTTGTGTACTATCCTCCCATAAAGTAATGAGTTGTAAATAAGGTGATGCGGTTAGGTTAATTGGCTGCAATCCCTCAATTCATCACTTATTCAGTCGCTTGTAGTAGACTAAACACATACTAAAAACTGCTTGATTTATACTTTTAAAAAGTTTTAAATTGGGGTTAGCACTCTTAGAGAAAGAGTGCTAAGATAGTTTCAAATGTTTATCACCGAGGTGAAAAATGAGTAAAGATTTATACGCAATGGCACTTACAGTCGGACAACAAAGCGCAAGCATGGACGGTTACCTTCAAGCGGTAAGCACTATTCCTATGCTTAAAGTTGAACAAGAGCAAGAACTTGCTAAAAGACTTCAGGAAGAAGGCGATCTTAGTGCTGCCAAGCAACTCATTATGTCGCATTTACGCTTTGTAGCACATATTGCTAAAAGCTACTCGGGATACGGCTTACCACAAGCTGACCTTATTCAAGAAGGTAATATAGGCCTGATGAAAGCGGTTAAACGTTTTGACCCTACAGTGGGTGTACGTTTAGTGTCGTTTGCAGTGCATTGGATTAAAGCCGAAATTCACGAGTTTGTTCTTAAAAACTGGCGCATAGTTAAAGTTGCAACCACTAAAGCGCAACGTAAATTGTTTTTTAATCTTCGTAAAAACAAAAAACGTTTAGGCTGGTTCAACCAAGCTGAGGTTAGCACTGTTGCTAGCGAGCTAGGTGTGAGTGAAAAAGAAGTACGTGAAATGGAATCGCGCATGAGCGGCCAAGACATGGGCTTTGACCTAACTGGTGACGATAACGACGATGCACCAACAAGTACATACTCTCCAGTACAGTATTTAACAGATGGCGCAGCAGACTTAGCTGACGACGTTGAGCAAGAGCAGTGGAAAGAGCAAGCGCATACTCGTTTATTTAGCGCACTTAAAACACTAGATGAACGTTCACAAGATATTGTTAGCGCACGTTGGTTGTCTGATGATAAAGCAACCCTTCAGGAGCTTGCACAAAAGTACAGTGTATCTGCTGAGCGTGTTCGTCAGCTTGAAAAAACAGCGATGAAAAAGTTACAAAGCGCTATGAGTTAATATTGCTCAAGCAGCAAAATTTAAAAAGCCCTGCATGAAAATGCGGGGCTTTTTGCTTTTGAGTAGGTTGGAGTGAGCGAAGCGAAACCCAACGATAAAATATCTAATCAAGTTATACCGATACTCTGCATTATTAAATGGTTATACCAATCCGCAATAATACTTAATCATTTTGCGGGGCTAAACGTGTCGCTACCTGCGTTAAAAAATTCTCATTTAGATCAAATAAATAGTGAATTTTTTACCTAGCTATCAACACGTTTTTCCGCCCTCAAAATAGACCACTTAATTAAGCGAATTGGTATTAGTTTATTATTCGGATATAGCATTATTTAAAGCTTATATTACCGAGCACTCACTCCTTTTCCCTCAGCATGCGCTAACTGAATGTACTTACGTTCAACTAATTGCGAAACCGGTACGAGTTCAAAACCTTGCTTAGTTAGCTCTGGTAAGGCATGGCGTAAAAATTCGATGGTTTCAGGGTAGGGATGAGCAATTGCAATGGCAAAGCTATGGGAAATGGCTAATTGTTTTAACTCTTCAAGCCTTAGCGGCAGTTGTTCTGGTGTAGTTATGTTGTCTAAAAACACTTGGCGACTAATATTAGCAACACCCAAAAAGTTAGCGGCATTTTGTGCCTGGCTCAAATCGGTTGTGCGACTATCTAAAAAATATAAATGACGCTTTTTAAGTACTTCCATTGTCCACTTCATAGCTTGGCTTTTTTGCGTAAGCGCTGAGCCCATGTGGTTATTAACGCCTTTAACTTGCGGTAAACTAGCGAGAGCTGTTCCAAGAGTTTGCTGAAGCTGCTCTTTATTCATATTTAAAGTAAGCGCACCAGGCCCTAGTTCTTTACCGTTAAGTGCTTGCATAGGTATATGAAGCAATAACTCTTTATTTGATTGACTGGCAAGTGTTGCAAAAATTTGCGAATAAGGGGTATGGGGCAAAATTGAATACGACAATTGCCCAGGTAAGGAAAGGAACTCTAAGTCCCGTTGATGATAGCCTATATCGTCTATCACTATTGCTATTTGCTTGGCGCTAATTGTTGCAGAGCTAAAACAAATAACTAATGTTAGCCATTTTATTATTTTCACGTTTATAGTTTTTATTATCTTTTTAGCTTTGTTTAACAGCTTATACAAGCTATTGCATGCTGAGTAATTGTTTGGCTTTAACCAACTGTAAATCGGTTAGATTACCAGTAAGTAATTGCGCATTATTGTTAGTGTGTTCATTTTTTATTATAACGGCTTTATTACTTTGTGAAAGGTTTGTTTGATTAACCGCCACATCTGGGGTTATTCCTATTCCATCAATCGATTTACCTAACGGTGTGAAGTATTTCGCTGTGGTGAGCTTTAATGCGGTATTGCCATCACCGAGTGGAATGAGTGATTGTACAGAGCCTTTCCCAAAAGATTGGCTGCCAACAATGGTTGCTCGTTTATTATCTTTAAGTGCTGCTGCGAGTATTTCGGCTGCAGAGGCTGAATTTTCGTTTATAAGCACAACTATGGGCGCATTTTTTAGAATGTCTCCACGCTTTGCATAAAATGCTTGGTTAGCATCGTAAAAGCGTCCTTTAGTCGTCACTATAGTGCCACTTTGTAAAAATAGGTCTGATACAGCCACTGCGCTTTGTAATGTCCCCCCTGGGTTATCACGTAAATCAATTACTAAGCCTTTAAGTGGGTAGCCAAAATGGCTTTGCAGGGCGGCAACTTGTAGTGCAACTTCATGTAATGTGTGGTTAGAGAAGTTATTGATAGCTATGTAACCAGTTCCAAAATCTAAACGTTCGCTTGTTACACTTTCGAGGTTTATTTGGCGACGTGTGACATGAAAAGTGAGTGGGTTTTTATTGTTATCGCGATTTACAATTATATCTATATTCGAAAATTCACTGTCTCTTATTAGTGTTGCTACTTCGTCGATAGTACGGTTTTGAGCTGCGTTGTTGTTTACACTTACAATAATATCGCCTGGTAAAATACCTGCCGCTTTTGCGGGCGAATTATTAACCACGTTAACAATAGTCATATTCTCGTCTATGTTTTTAACTTCTATACCAATACCTGTGTAACGACCATTTGTGTTATCAAATAATGAGGCTAATTCATACTCATTTAAGTACTTAGAATAGGAGTCGAGTTTTGAATATAAACGCTCAAACTGCTGGTTGTTATATTTAATATGGTGGCTATTTTGTAAGGTGAGATCTTCAACGTAATAGGTATGAATGTTAAAGAGTATTTCGTCTATTTGTTGTCTTTTAAGATCTTTAATTGAGCTTGCTAGTGCATTACTAGTAAAGGTAATTAGGGTTAGTAATACAAGCAAGTACAGACTTATATAAAAGTCTGCACTTTTTTTATTAACGGTATTTATTGTGTGTTTTTTAGTTGTCATCAGCTGCTCCAGGGCGGTGCAGCGATTTATCTAATTAAATACGTTTGCACCATTTTACAGGATTTACTGCGCGTCCTTTGTGGCGTATTTCAAAGTATAGACTAGAACTTGCCTGTCCGCCGCTTTGGCCTACCAAAGCGAGGGTTTCGCCTTCACGTACCATATCCCCTACATCTCTTAGTAGCGTTTGAGCGTGGCCATATAGGCTCATAAAACCTTCACCATGGTCTACAACAATTACCCACCCATAGCCTTTTAGCCAATCGGCAAATACAACTTGGCCGTTGTGCACGCTATTAATATTAGTACCTTCTTTTGCACCAATTAATACGCCTTTCCAATCAATACCACCATGCTTACGTTGGCCGAATGTGTGCTCTAACTTGCCTTTGCTCGGCCAGTCTAATTTTCCCTTGCTCTTATTTAGGCCAAGTAATTCTATTTTTTGTGTTTTTTCTTTTTCGAGCTCTTTAATCGTTGTTACTAAAGTTTGTTGGTTTTCTTTTAAATAATTTATTGAGCTTTTAGTGCTGTTGAGCTGAGCTTGTAAGTTTTTAAGATTAGCTTGGCGTTCACTTTGTGCATTAAGTAATGCAGTTTGGCGCCTTTTTTGTTCATCAAATAAAAGCTCTAGTTTTTCTTGTGTTTTAACGAGCTCTTCTTGGTTTTGTACTATTTGCTGTTGAAGATCTTTTAGATCTTCGATTTGTTCAATACGGGCTTTATTTAAGTAATTGTAATAGCTAAGTGTGCGCTCAAACTTGGCTGTGTCTTCTTGATTCAACAGCATTTTAGAGTAGTCGTCGCCACCGGCCATATAGGCACTTTTGAGTTGCGCGGCTAAAATTTTCTGAAACTGAGTGTGCTTTTTATCAAGCTCATCGGCTTTACTTTGTAACTCTTTTTGCTGTGTTTTGGTCTCTTTTACGGATTGCTCTGCCATGTTAAGTGCTTTAGCATTTTTAGCTATATCGAGTTCATGGCTTTTTAGATTTTTTTGTAGCGACGCTATTTTTTTTCTTTGGGCGTTATATTCAGCTTGGCTTTGCTCAAGTGCATTTTGAACCTCTGATAAATCTTTTTTAGTACGATCTTCATTAGCAACTGCAGATGCAGCCACTAATGAAGTTAGTATCAAACCGCACTTAATTAACCGGTTAATACGTTTATTCATGTGTTATTTCAACATCATGATAGGCGTACCAGTCATTTCTTTTGGTTGCTCCATACCCATTAAGTGAAGCATTGTTGGGGCTACATCACTTAAGGCTTTACCTTGCATTGGCTCTGCATCGCGACCTACATAAATAAAATGCACCGGTTCGCTAGTGTGGGCAGTATGTGCTTGGCCAGTTTTGAGATCAGCCATTTGCTCAGCATTACCATGATCGGCTGTAATTAGTGCTTCACCACCAAACTCTTCTAGTGCATCAACGACACGTCCGATACAGCTATCTACAGCTTCACAAGCTTTAACAGCGGCTTCAAATACACCTGAGTGACCAACCATATCGCCATTAGGGTAGTTACAAATAATAGCATCGTATTTACCGCTTTTAATTGCTTCTACTAGTTTGTCGGTTAGCATTTCTGAGTTCATTTCAGGTTGTAGGTCGTAGGTTGCTACTTGCGGCGAAGGAATTAGCTCGCGTGTTTCACCTTTAAATTCACTTTCACGTCCGCCACTAAAGAAAAACGTAACGTGTGCGTATTTTTCGGTTTCTGAAATACGAAGCTGTGTTTTATTATTTTTTTCAAACCATTCACCAAGTACGTTTATTAGTGGTGTAGGTCCAAATGCAACAGGTGCGTCTATATCGGCTGCATACTCTGTCATCATTACAAATGCGCTAAGCTCTGGCGTTCTTTTTTTAGTAAAACCATCAAATTCAGGCTCAACAAAAGCGCGGGTAATTTCGCGGGCTCTATCTGCTCTAAAGTTAGCAAAAATAACGGTGTCGCCATCGTTTATTGAAGCCGGAGTGGCACCTGTTGGCGTAATAGTCGTAGCTGCTACAAACTCGTCGTTTTCGTCGCGCTCGTACGCTGCATTAAGTGCTTCAACACCATTATCAAAGTTAAAGTCGCCTTCGGCGAGCGTCATTACGTTGTAAGCTTTTTCTACACGGTTCCAACGGTTGTCTCTGTCCATTGCGTAGTAACGGCCAATAAGTGATGCTAAACGTCCGCACTTAAGTTTACTAAATAACGCTTCAATTCGTTCTATTGATGCTTTTGCGCTACGTGGGGGTGTGTCACGGCCATCTAAAAATGCATGGAAATAGACTTCTTTAGCACCACGTTTTGCCGCCAGCTCAATACTTGCAACTATATGATCTTCATGGCTATGCACACCACCTGGGCTTAAAAGACCCATTATGTGAACCGCTTTACCAGCACTTACTGCTTTGTCTATGTTTTCAACTAAGGCTGGGGTTGAATCAAACTCGCCATCGTTAATTGCCTTGGTGATACGGGTAAAATCTTGATACACAATGCGCCCAGCACCTAAGTTTACATGGCCAACTTCTGAGTTACCCATTTGACCATCAGGAAGACCAACATCTAAACCCGAAGCAGATATTAATGTGTGTGGGCGGGTGGCCCATAAGTTGTCTAATACAGGTGTGTTAGCTGCAAGAATAGCATTACTTTGCGTATCTTCGCGGTGTCCCCAACCGTCTAAAATCATTAATACCAGTGGTTTTTTATGCTCTGTCATAATAGCTCCTGAAAATTAGTATCTGTTGATGGATACTGTGCACCTAAAAAGGTTTATTAGCGTGGTTTTAGCATACCGTGTTTTTAAGCTAGGATCAGCATTGAAAACAAGATATTAAATATTTTTACTTATACCTTATTGACTAACATGAACTCTGCTTGAGATAGATTTATTATCCAGAGTTCTGTTAACTATATATGGGGGGCTTTATCGTTTTTTAAACGTCTCTAAGTGCTCCTAAACTCGCATTTTAGGTTGGTTTGGGTATACTTGCGTGGCTAAAGTACAAAATCCTTAAAATATTAGGGCGTGTTGCACTTTGGTGGTTGAATTTGCAGCAGTATGTTTGGTTTTTAGGCAAGGCAGAGCCTATGAAGTGTGGTTACTCCCCATAAATAGGCGATAACGTAGCATAAATACCAAACATACGCTGCCCGTTGGGTTCTTTCTAGGGACTATTACCTCTTTGTTGCTCGGTTTTTACTTAGCCCACTAGGTTACAAATCTCGCGCCGCGATTTAATCGCCCCTAGATTGAACAAATTTCAATCCACAAAGGCCAACACGCCCTAGGTTTAAAACATAATTTCATAGTGGAAGTAGAATGGATCAATATATTGAATTTATTACAAATCATCCCATTTTAAGCCTTGCTTGGGTTGGTATTGTTTTCCTTATTGTTAGTGGCTGGATAAAAAGTAAGCTTTCAGCTGTTCGTCAAATAAATCCCCAGCAGCTTACGTTACTTATTAACCGTGATGACGGTCAAGTAATCGATATACGTGCGCAAAAAGAGTTTAATGCAGGGCGTATTTCTGGTGCTGAGCACTTAAGCCCAGAGAATGCGAAAAAATCTGACTTTTCAAGCCTTGAAAAGTACAAGACTAAACCCATTATAGTTGTATGTACTACAGGTATGACTGCCCAAGGTACTGCAGCCGCTATGAGTAAAGCTGGTTTTGAACGAGTTTACTTATTAGCAGGTGGCATGGGTGCGTGGCAATCTGCCAGCTTACCAACTACAACAGGTCGCTAATCAGTTTAGCTAGGCCGATAGAGGATTTATTATGAGTAATGTTGTTTTATACACCAAGGCGTATTGTCCATTTTGTCAGCGTGCTCTTTCGCTTTTAAACAGCAAAGGCGTTGAATACACAAATTATGATATTGGTGTGCAGCCTGAGCTACGCGATGAAATGATTGCCAAAGCAGGTGGTGCAAGCACAGTACCGCAAATTTTTATTAATGATGAACATATCGGTGGCTGCGACGACATGATGGCTATTGAAGCGCAAGGTAAACTTGACGCTAAGCTAAACGCTTAATTTAATTATAATAACGAACAAGTTAGGAATAACAATGAACGAAGAAAATCAAAACGTAGCAGCTGCAGAAGCTGGCGCACAATTTACTATTCAACGCATTTACACTAAAGATGTATCGTTTGAAACGCCAAACTCTCCGGCCATCTTTCAAAAAGAATGGACACCAGAAGTTAAGCTAGACCTAGATACACGCTCAAACAAGTTGGACGAAGGTGTATTTGAAGTTGTTTTAGCGCTAACTGTAACTGCATCTATTGGTGAAGAAACTGCGTTCTTATGTGAAATTCAACAGGCAGGTATTTTTACTATTGCTGAAGTTGAAGAAGTGCAACTTGCGCACATGCTAGGTGCATTTTGTCCTAACGTATTATTCCCATATGCACGTGAAGCTGTTTCAAACCTTGTTAATCGTGGTACGTTCCCACAGCTTAACCTTGCGCCAGTTAATTTTGATGCGTTATTTGCACAATACATGCAACAACGTACTGCGCAAGCTGACCAGGCTTCAGCAGACGCATAACTTATGAGTACAGCAACTACAGCTGTTACTGTATTAGGGGCGGGGTCTTACGGCACCGCCCTTGCTATTTGTTTAGCCCGAAATGGTCACCAGGTGACACTTTGGGGAAGAAATAGCGACGACGTTGCCACGCTTGCAGCTGAGCGGAAAAATCAACGTTACTTACCTGATGCTCCTTTCCCAGATACTCTTACTCTTGAAGCTAACTTACAACATGCCGTTGCTAGCAGTGCTATTGTACTTGTTGTTGTGCCAAGCCATGCTTTTGGCGACACGCTTGCGCAGATAAAACCTGCATTGCAAGAGGGTGCTAAAGTAGCGTGGGCAACTAAAGGGCTTGAGCCTAATACTGGACGTTTGTTACAAGAAGTTGCTTTGCAAGAATTGGGTGATGACATTCCACTTGCGGTACTTTCGGGTCCTACGTTTGCAAAAGAAATGGCGATGGGGTCACCTACAGCTATTTCAGTGTCTTCAACGTCACCTGAATTTGCTCAGCAGCTGGCCGATTTACTTCATTGTGGTCGCTCATTCCGTGTGTATAACAATGATGACTTTATTGGTATACAGCTCGGTGGTGCGGTTAAAAATGTAATTGCAATTGGTGCCGGTATTTCGGACGGTGTAGGTTTTGGTGCTAATGCGCGTACCGCGCTCATTACGCGAGGCCTTGCAGAGCTCACTCGTTTAGGTTGTGCTCTGGGTGCTAAGCCAGAAACCTTTATGGGAATGGCAGGCCTTGGTGATTTAATACTAACCTGTACAGATAACCAATCACGTAATCGTCGATTTGGTTTGGCGTTAGGTAAAGGCGAGAGTGTTGATGCTGCTATTGAGTCTATTGGCCAAGTAGTTGAAGGCTTTAGAAACACTAAAGAAGTGTATTTACTAGCGCAGCGTGCTGGCGTAGAAATGCCAATCACTGAGCAAATTTATAAAGTACTTTATGAAAATAAAGACATGAAAGAAGCCGCTATGGCTCTTTTAGGACGAGAACAACGCGCTGAATAAGCGCTTGAGCTAGGCCTTAACTAAAAAACCGACACTATGTCGGTTTTTTATTGCCTAACGGATTATATTTACTGGGCGTTAGGGAAGCCCAACTGACGCCACGACTCGTAGACAAACACGGCGACTGCATTTGACAGGTTCATACTACGGCTATTTGCTTGCATAGGAATACGTACACGCTGATCGTTTGGTAATGCTTGAATCATTTCATCAGGCAGGCCGCGTGTTTCAGGGCCAAACACTAAACAGTCGCCAGCTTCGTAACTTGCTTCATGATGAAATTGACTGCCTTTAGTTGTACAGGCATACACTTTTTTAGGTTTGCATTTTTCAAGGTAGTCCTCAAATGAGGCATGGCGTTGAACATGGCTAAATTCATGGTAATCAAGGCCCGCACGTTTCACGCGTTTATCGTCCCATTCAAAACCTAATGGCTCAATTAAATGTAATGCATAGCCAGTATTGGCACATAGGCGAATAATATTACCTGTGTTAGGCGGTATTTCAGGTTGGTATAAAACAATATCCAGCATAATGAGCCTTATAAAATAATCTGTAGTTTGACGAAGGGCAGTATACACGAAACCTTTTAAAAAAATGATATACTCAACACATTCAATACAGTGATTAATGGATACACGCGTGCATAACCGTAGCTACGAATTTTGGGTTAAAACTTCCAGCATTGTTACCATGGTCATGGTTAGTTTAATGATTGGCGCAAAAACATGGGCCTGGCTGGCTTCTGGCTCGGCTTCAATGCTTGGCTCGTTAACTGATTCGTTAATGGATATTACTGCCACCGCTATGAGCTTTTTAGTGTTGGGTTACGCACTGCGCCCAGCGGATGATGACCATAGGTTTGGGCACGGAAAAGCTGAAGCACTTGCAGGACTTGGCCAAGCCGCATTTATTGCAGGCTCAGGTTGCCTACTTGCTTTTCATGGTATTGAGCGATTATTTAACCCTATACAGTTAAGCCATTCTTTATTAGGTGTGTGGGTAAGTATTTTTGCTATTGCGTGTACGCTCGTCATTGTATTCGTACAAAACAAAGTGGTTAAGTATACCGATTCAATTGCTATAAAAGCCGACTCAGTACATTACAAAGGCGATTTAATATTAAACGCTGCGGTGCTGTTAGCTATTTTGTTAGCTTATTATGGCGTGTTGTATGCAGATCCTATTTTTGCAATAGGTGTAGCGGGTTACTTGCTTTATAACAGTTGGGATATAGCTCGCGATAGTGCCGAACACTTAATGGATAAAGAACTTCCTGATGATGAAAAGCAAAGCATATTTGACATTGCCAGAGCCCATGCTGATGTGCATGGCGTGCATGATATTCGTACTCGCCAAGGCGGAAAAGTTAAGTTTATTCAAATGCACTTAGAGCTTGATGATCATTTAAGCTTGATTCGCGCGCACAATGTGGCTGATGAAGTAGAGGCAATGCTCAAAGAACGTTTTGAGTCGGAGGTAGATATACTGATCCACCTCGACCCTTTGTCAGTACTTGTTAAGCCGTCACCGACTCACAAAATTGATAAAAGTTAGTTAATAGCGGCTTTCGAATTTCGTCACGTTCAAAAAGTAGCTCGTGTTTAGCCCCTTCAAAACTCTCAATCGCTGCATGAGCATGCCTTTTTGCAAGACTGTACTGTGCTTCGTTGTTTACCACTGTATCGCTAGCTGCGCTTGCTATAAACAAAGGGATTGGTACGTTTAGGTTATCAACAGACTTTAAAAACGATATTGTAGCTGCTAGCCAGCCAAACGTAACGCCACCTAATTGTATGTTAGGTTCTAATTTATAGGTTTGCCTAAAGTAGGTGTAACGCTTCTCGCTGCTAGTAAGTACGTTTTCGGTAAATGGAATTGGGTTGTAGTTGCCTTGTCCAAATGCATAGCAAGAGTGTAAACCAAGTAAAGTGGCTAATTTAACAATAAACTTCGTTGGTATTTTTGGTACGTCTTTTGTAAAAATATCAAACATAGGAGCAGACAAAAACACGCCTTTATAGCTATTTTCAAATTTTGCTAAATAATCAATAGCAATGGCGCCACCCATTGAATGAGCCAGCATGACTTTTTTACCTTGCCAATGTTTTGAAACTATTTGCTGATCAAAGTTATTTAGGTCACTGCTGTAGTTATTATAATGTTTTACAAAGCCTTTATGTTTATTTTTAAGGTGCCTGTAAGAGCGGCCCTGACCTTGATGATCCATAATAAACACAGCAAAATTATTACAATACAGCTCCCAGAGTAGTTCTTTATATTTTTCGAGGCCTTCAATACGCCCTGTACTTACTACTATTGCGGTTGTCGCGTTTTTAGGGATTGCGTATGCGTAAAATAGCTTTCCTGATGGCGTATCTAAGTAGCTTTTAATTAAATTTTCAGTATAAAAAACATTAATGGCCTCTTGATTGCTCTCAAGCTGGGCTTCTGAACTATAAAACATGCTTTACTCTTTTATTAATGGCAAGGTTATATTAGCACACAAGCCACCTAGTTCTTTATTTGATAATACTAAACTGCCGCCATGCGCAGTAATAGCATTTTTAGCAATCGCCAGCCCTAAACCCGTGCCGCCACTTACGCGATCCCGCGCATCTGATTGCCTAAAAAAGGGCTCACAAAGCTTGCTCAGTTGGTCGTCGGGCACACCAGAGCCATCATCACATATTTCTATATAAATGGCATCTGTGTGCTTTAGAGTAATGCTAATTGTATTGTTTGCGTATTTAATAGCGTTGCGAAGTAGGTTTTCAAGCGCACTGGCAATAAGTGTTTCGTCGCAATTAATATTTACGTCTACAGCGCCCACTATATTTAGCTGCTTATTATTTTGTTTTGCTTCAAACTGCGCATCGTTAATAACGTGATCTACAATTATTTGTAATGATTGTTTTTGGAGTGAAAGCGCTTGGCTTTTTGCTTCTAAGCGAGAAACTTGCAGCACGTCGGCAATCATCTTATCAAGTTGGTTTGCTTCTTTTTCTATGCGTAATAAATACGATTGGCTAGCGTCGTTAGCTTGCATTTGTGCAAGACCTGTAGCCATTTTTAAACGCGTAAGGGGCGAGCGTAACTCATGTGATATGTCGGCTAATAAGCGTTTTTGTGAACTAATTAAAAGCTCTAACTGATTGGCCATACTGTTAAAGTCTCGCCCAAGTATTCCCAGCTCATCTTTTCGGTTTACAGAAATGTCGGCTCTTGCGCTTAGGTTGCCCGCTGATAGTTTAATAGCTGCTTTTTTAAGACTATTTATAGGGGCTATTAAGTTACGGCTAAATACAAAACTTAAAATAAGAGAGGCAACAATTGCGATGACTATTTTCATCCAATTAGGCATAAGCTTAAAGCGCATTAATAGCGGCGGTTGATGGTTAATATCTATTTCATAAAGATAAAAACTCCCTTCAGGCACGTTTATGTTAACAGGGCCGAAGGCTTGATATTTTTCAGTGAAAATAATTTGTGGTGACATATTTTGAGTAAAGTTTAATAAACTTAAGTCGATGCTCTCTGGCACCTCTTTACTGCTAAGAGAGTCTTCGCTTTGAGCTGCGCTTAAGTATAAAAGTTTACGCTTTGATAGGCGAGGGTGTACTAATACATCGCTTAGGCTGCGCTTATGTTTAATAGCAGTGCGCTCAATACTTTTGGCGGTATATATTAGGTTTTTTTTCATAGGGCCATAAAGCGGCTCGTTAGTTACCGCGTTAATAGCGGTAATGTTACTTAAAAATATAAGCGCTGCAACGGTGCCGATTATAGTTAACCAAAACCAAATAAATATTTTAAAAAACAGGTAGTGCCCAGGGTGTTTTAACCAAGCAAAGTAAGTGCTTTTATTCGCCTTGGATAAAGACATAACCCGTACCTCTCATTGTTTTAATTCGCTCACCTGGAATATGCTCTGCTATTTTTTTGCGGATATTACTTACATGCATATCGATAGAGCGATCGAAAGAAGCTAAACGCCTACCTAGTACTTCTTCACTAATTTGCTCTTTACTAACCACTTCACCTGCATTTTTACACAATAGCGTGAGTATTTCGTACTCTGTACCAGTAAGCGTTAGTGTAGAGCCGTCTATTGAGGCTTCTCGAGCTGCAAGGTTAACAGTAATGCCATTAACCAATAACTTACTCGTTGTAGCTATATTTAAACTATTAATGTGCTCTATACGGCGAGTTATCGCTTTTACGCGGGCTAGTAATTCACGATGATTAAAAGGCTTTGGAATGTAATCGTCAGCGCCTAGCTCTAGACCAAAAATACGGTCAAAGTCTTCACCTTTTGCTGTAAGCATTATTACCGGTGTGAGTTTTGTTTGCCTAAGTTGTTTAAGTACTTCAAAACCATCAAGCGTTGGTAGCATTACATCTAGCAATATAAGGGCGTAGTCATTTGCTTGTGCTAGTTTAAGGCCTTGTTCACCGTCGTGTACGCTTTGTATTTCAAAGCCTTGGGCAGTTAAATATTCACTTAATAGCTCACAAAGGCCAGTGTCGTCATCAATCATTAATAGTTTCATTTACAAACCCTTAGAGTTGTTTATAGCGTTATTTTACCCGCTAAATAGTGCAAAGGTGAATCTTTACACAACCTTTACACTGCTTTGCGTTACTTTGCGTTGAGTTAGGTATAGTTAACTCACTGGCGTATACCCAGTCAGCCTCAAGATACAGAATTCAGCGTTTCACAGCAGCTGGCTATCAAGGCGTGACTTTGCAAGAATGGCATTCCCTTTTAAAAAGTCACAACACCGAGAGCTAGTTGCTGTGAAACGCCCAAAGGGTTGGTTTTAAAACGATTTATTCTGCGTTATCGATTTTAACAAGGGAGCAACCATTGGTTACAATCAATGCCTTGCCTAAATAGTTTTTAATTCCAACTGAAACTCGTTTCTTGCGGTTGATTGGGTATGTTAGCCACAACCAACCCAATATTAAGGTAATGATTATGACTAAATTAAACACACTTTCAAAATTAGTACTTATCTGTGGCTTAGCAACAGCAACGCTTGGTGCTGGTAGCGTATTAGCTAAAGGCGACGGACATAAGCAAGGCCATTCTCAAGCTCGTTTTTTACTTTCTGAGCGCGGCGTTGAAAAATTAAATCTAACAGATGAGCAGCAAACTAAGCTAAAGGCTATTTTTGAAGCGCAAAAAACACAAATGAAAGCACTGCGTGGCGACGATAAAGAAGCCCGTAAAGTGATGCGTGAAGCGCATAAAGCTAAAATGGATGCATTACTTTCGGCTGCAACATTTGACGAAAATGCAGCAAAAGAGCTATTAAATGAACGTCATGAAAAAGGTGAGCAATTTGGTTTAATTAAACTAAAAACACAACACCAAGTAATGCAAGTGCTTAACGCTGAGCAAAAAGAGAAGTTTGCTAAAATGCAAAAGCGTATGAATAAAAAGCACCGTAAACAAAAAAGTTAATTTTACTTTTTTGTAAATACTAAAAAACCAGCGTAATGCTGGTTTTTGTATTTAGGGCATTATGAAGATAAATTATTTAAAAAAATCATCTTCATTTTTAGCCATCATTGCCTCAATATCTTCAATCATGTCTTGGCTAAACTCTTCAGCCGAGGTGATTGGTGCAGAAATTTTATTATTTTCGAATGACCATTCACCTAAATCAATTAGTTGGCAGCGCTTTGAGCAAAAAGGGCGAAATGGGCTTTGCTCTGACCATTCAACTTTAGTTTTACAGGTTGGGCAGTTTACAACAGTAGGCATAAATTACTCTCTACAAATTTTTGGTGCATATTACATTACTTAGATATGAGTCTCTAGCTATAAGGCTCTGAGCTTAAAGCTTAGAGCCTTATATCTTTTACTGTGGGCCTTTAAAAATTAGTTACGCGGTTAATTTCACCAAGGGATGTAAGGCCATCGGCTGCTTTGCGTAAACCTGATAAACGTAAATTATTAAAACCGGCTTTAAGTGATACCTCTGCTATTTCAAGCGAATTACCACCGCGCATAATAATTTGGGCAATTTCAGGAGTAATTTGCATTACTTCGTAAATACCCACACGCCCTTTGTAACCATCAGTACAGCTATCACACCCTTTAGGCATATATAACGTCATTTCTTCAATTTGCTCGGCGCTAAATCCTTGGCGAGCAAGTTCTTCACTCGGAAGTTGTTCTGGCGTTTTACATTTAGGGCATAAACGACGTGCTAAACGCTGGGCTATAATTAAGCTGATCGAACTTGCTACGTTATAAGCGGGTACACCCATATTTAATAAACGAGTGATTGTTTCCGGCGCTGAGTTTGTATGCAATGTTGATAAAACCAAGTGACCTGTTTGCGCCGCTTTTATTGATATTTCTGCGGTCTCTAAGTCACGTATTTCACCTACCATAACTACATCAGGATCTTGACGTAAAAATGCGCGCAGTGCGTTGGCAAAAGTCATGTCGGCTTTAATATTTATTTGTACTTGGTTTACACCTTCAAGGTTAATCTCAACCGGATCTTCCGCAGTACTAATATTACGCTCAGGTTGGTTTAATATATTTAAACCTGTGTATAGCGATACTGTTTTACCAGAACCCGTTGGCCCTGTTACAAGTATCATCCCTTGAGGCTGGGCAAGCGCATCCATGTAGAGCTTTTTCTGCTCAGGCTCATAGCCTAATACATCAATGCCTAACATAGCGCTTGATGAATCAAGAATACGCATTACTATTTTTTCGCCCCACAAGGTAGGCATGGTACTTACACGAAAATCGATACTTTTGCGTTCAGTAATTTTTAGCTTAATACGACCATCTTGTGGTTTGCGTTTTTCGGCAATATCGAGTCTCGACATAACCTTAATACGTGCAGAAAGCTTGGTGGCTAATGTATTGGGTGGGCTTGCAACTTCATGCAAAATACCATCAATACGAAAGCGAATACGGTACTTGTGCTCATACGGTTCAAAATGTAAATCAGAGGCGCCTTTTTTAATGGCATCCATTAAAATTTTGTTGATATATACGATGATAGGCGCATCATCTTTATCGTCATCTTGTGGTGCTGTATCTCTTTGGCTTTCTGAGTCTAAGTCAGCAAATTCTTGAAACTCGTCATCAGTTAGATTTAAGCTGCCAGTGGCATCTAGCAACTGCTCAATTTTGTTATCGAGTTGAATATAATCAACAACAACAACTTCGCATGAAAGACCTGTACTAAACTCAAAGTTTTCGAATGCGCCGTAATCTGTTGGGTCTGATGCTGCTATATAAACTTTTCGATCTTTTTGAACAAGCGGCAAAATATGATGTTTACGTATAAGTTTTTCTTTTACGAGATCGGCCGGGATTCTTGTAGGGTCAAAGTCTTTTAAATCAAAATAAGGTACGCGAAACAAATCAATACATTGTTCAGCTAAATCTTTACTATCGATTTTTCCACATTTAGAAATAAGCTCAGCTGTTGAGGCAAATTCATTTTGTTTGTTTTTAACCGTGTCGGCATCAATGCGGCCAAGGGTTATAAATTTTCTCAATAACGGTGAGTTAATATTCATTGCGCACCTGTTTTATTCCTTCAATAGTAAGCAATTTATCAGAAAAAAGAAGGGGATTACATCACCTTTCATTCATTGTTGTGATTTTACTAACTAAAATACGAGTTTGTGTGAGTTAGGACAGTGTTATTGTGAGTTAGTTTTGTTGTGTAATGCATATTGTAGGTACTTTTTATGAAGATCAACAAGTTCTATATTCACTAGGTTTAAACTACGGTCGTTATTTAAAATATCATCCGCTTTTTGTTGCTTATCATCACGTGACATTTGCGAGGCAATAATACTTTTAACTTGCTCACTACTTGTGTTGTCACGTTTTGCTGTACGCGCTACTTGTACAGAGGTTGGTACGTCAATAAGTAAGGTATGGTCGCAATATTTATCAAGGTTGTTTTCAAACAATAAAGGCGCTACTAAAACAACATAAGGGCTAGTTGCATTATTTAAATCGTTTAGTATTTTTGCGCGAATAAGAGGGTGTAGCAACGCATTAAGCCATTCTTTGTCACTGTTGTTAGTAAATATTTTTGCGCGCAGCGCTGCTCTATTTAATGTGCCATCTGGCAATAAAATATCTTTGCCAAAGCGGGCTGTAATCGCTTTTAGCCCTTTGCTATTTGGGAGTACTACTTCGCGCGCAATTATATCGGCATCAACTATTGTAATACCAAGCTCTTCAAACATATTGCTTACGGCCGTTTTGCCACAGCCAATACCGCCTGTTAAACCTAATACCCAGCTATTAACTTTAGTAATTTGCTCACTCATTTTAATAACCAATTAAATTAAAATAAGTGCCTTGAATTTGGTTGCCCCAAAGCATAGTGATCCAGCCTGCTATCGCTAGATAAGGCCCAAAAGGGATAGGGGTCGCTTTGTCTTTACCTTGTATGCTCAACAGCGCAATACCTATAATGGCACCTACCACGCTCGAAAGCAGAATAATAGTAAGCAATGACTGCCAGCCAAGTAATGCCCCAAATACAGCAAGTAGCTTAAAGTCGCCATAGCCCATGCCTTCTTTTCCGGTTAATAACTTAAATAGCCAAAACACGCTCCATAAGCTTAAATAACCACAAGCCGCACCAATAATTGCATCGGTTGGTGCAATTGTGTAACCCATTACCGAGGCAATAAGTGCAAGCCAAACAAGCGGAAGTGTAAGCTGATCTGGCAGTAGCATGTGGTCAATATCAATAAAGGTCAGTGCTACAAAAACCCACGTTACAAAAATATATAAAAGTGCTTGCTCGGTCGCACCAAAGCTATAGGCAACAATTAAACTTAATAGGGCAGTAATTAGCTCTACTGCAGGGTATCGGGCCGAAATAGGGTTACTGCAACTTGCGCATTTACCTTTAAGTATTAACCAACTAATAATAGGAATATTCTGCCAAGGCTTTATGGCTGTTTTACATTTAGGGCAGGTAGAGTTAGGTTTGACTAAGTTAAAAGGCTCATTGATATTGGCTTGTTTAGATTTATTAGCTGTAAGTTCATCTTCCAACAGTAGTCTGCATTCGCTTTGCCACTCACGTTGCATCATCAACGGTAAGCGATAAATAACCACATTTAAAAAACTACCAATACACAAACTGACTAAGCCAACGGTGGTTAAATAAAACCACAATTGGCTTTGCATTACTTCAATAATACTTTGCATCATATTACCTGAAAATTATTTTAAAATTAAGCGTTTAAAAATTAAGTGAAGTATTTATCACAAAGAGAAATAAAAGAGAGTAAATGAGAAGACATTAATAGCTACGCCTTACCAAAAAGTAAGCCTCTCTTTTATTTCCTGTAAATTGTTATCTTTAGTAATTAAATAACAGAGCCAAGTTGGAAAATAGGCAAGTACATCGCAACAATCAAGCCACCAACAAGTACACCTAGTACGGCCATAATAAGTGGCTCAAGCAAGCTTGAAAGGCCGTCTACTGCATCATCAACTTCTTGCTCATAAATAGTCGCTACTTTAGCAAGCATGCCGTCTAGTGAGCCAGATTCTTCACCAATCGCAACCATTTGTATTACCATATCAGGGAATATTTTTGAGTTACGCATTGCCCAGTTCATTTGATTACCAGAGCTAACCTCGAGTTTTATGTCTAAAATGGCGTAACGGTAAACTGCATTGCCGGAAGCGCCTGCAGCAGAGTCAAGCGCATCAACCAGCGGCACACCAGCAGCAAACGTAGTCGAAAGAGTTCGTGCATAGCGAGCAACAGCTGCTTTATTTAAAATCATGCCAATAACAGGCAGTTTTAGTATGGCTCTGTCTGTAGCATCTCTGAGTTTTAAACTTCTTAATTTAGCCTCTTTAAATATCCATCCAGCTGCAATTACAGTAATTAGTGCAACCCACCAATACTCTTGCATAAACTCTGATATACCAATTACAAACAATGTAAACGCGGGAAGTTCTGCACCAAAGCCAGCAAAAATATCTTGAAACTGCGGTACTACAAATATAAGGAGTATTGAGGTAACTATTAAAGCTACAACTAAAACAGCTATAGGGTAAAACATCGCTTTTTTAATTTTAGATTTTAGTGCTTCTGACTTTTCTTTATAAAGTGCAACGCGGTCAAATATCTTATCAAGTGAACCTGATTGTTCGCCTGATGCCACTAAATCGCAGTATAAATCATCAAAATAGCGGGGGTGTTTTTTAAGTGCTGTTGATAGTGGCTGGCCTGCTTTTACTTCATCCGCAATAGTATCCATTAACTTGGCGATACTTTTATTAGTTGAACCTGTGCCAATCATCTCTATTGATTGTATTAGCGGTACGCCAGCTAATAACATAGTTGCTATTTGGCGGGTAACAAGTGCTATATCTTTTGGCGTTATTTTTTGAACACTTTGAATGCCAAATAACGGTTTTGCTTTTCGCTTTACTTTTGAGGGCGTAATGCCTTGCTTTCGAAGCTGTGCTTTTACTAATGCAATGCTATTCCCAGCCAGCTCCCCTTCAAGACGCTTCCCTCTAGCACTAACCCCGATCCACTGGAAAGTATCTAAACTTTTTTTATTTACTTGCTTAGCCATTATAGTTCCTTTATGGATTGATTGTACACATAGCTTAAATTACTACATGGTTCTACTTGCGCAACTGTTACTTCTTCAAGATAAAGGCTACACAGTTTATCTAATAGTTCTACCTTTAACCTTGCGTTTGGAAAATCAATGTATTTATATAAAATATTACTTTCTAAGTCAGTGATGTAAATCTGATTAGCATGTTCTGGATAAATAGATAATTGCCATTTATCAAAAATAATTCCCCTTTGTTTCGAGTTTACAGCTTTTTGATATAGGCTTTTTCTAATAATAACTTTACCTAAAGGGTCTATTTCAAATAAGTTAGCATTTTGTTCAATAGTCCCATTTATATCGACTGTGCCTTTACTATTAAACATTGGCTGTAATGAACTTTCTAAAGGAATATCTCTTTGCTTCTTAACTTTTAAAATACTTTGACCATCAAA
The DNA here is from genome assembly GCF_015864815.1 of Pseudoalteromonas sp. NZS100. Lineage (NCBI taxonomy): Bacteria > Pseudomonadati > Pseudomonadota > Gammaproteobacteria > Alteromonadales > Pseudoalteromonadaceae > Pseudoalteromonas > Pseudoalteromonas sp. NZS100. The sequence goes on along the minus strand of NZ_JADYWM010000004.1, from coordinate 152,936 downwards.
TTCTTTTTTTACGTCTAACTTTAAAATATCAATAATTGTTGGTGTAATGTCTGACATTGCATAGTTTAGTTTAGTTCTTACGCCCCCAAATTCTGATAGTTCGTTGTTTGTAAAGTACTTAAAGCTGAGTAAGGTTTTATATTGGGAATTTGAAACGATTGATGTTCCATGACCTGCTAAATTTATTATTTGTGAATTTTCATTATGCTTTGGAGTATCTATATCTCTAGAAAAGCTCTCACCATGATCTGAAATGATAAAAATCAGAGCGTTTTTTAATAACCCTTTACTTTTTAAATTGAACATATAGCTTGCAACTTGATCATCTACCATTTTTATTGATTCTAAATATTTGTGGTAGTTATCTTTTAAGTGATTAGTTTTATTGTTTGTCTTGTAAGGCCAATGTGGCAATGTGAAGTGACTAGCCACAAATACAGGTTTTTCAAAAGGATGTAAGCTTACGTTTATTATTTTATTAAACCTTGTAGGATCATAAGTAACCCATACAGCCCTGTTATTCTGTAAATGTGGCATAAAATAGTTAAAAAATTTCAATTTAGATGTAAGAGCGAGTAAAGGGAGGTCAACAAATTTAGACAAGATAAATTCTGCAGCTGTAGCTGGAGGACCAATTACTTTGTCGAAAAAAAATCTTTCATCTATATTATTAAAACGTCTTTCATCTTGTATGTAATAATTTGTATAGCCGGCATTTTTTAAATAGTAAGGCAATGCTTTAGTTAAATCTATTTGGTTAAAATTAGTAAGATTTAAACGAGCTTTATTAGTTAAAGGGTAGTCACCTGTTAAAATACTTACCCATGAGGGGAATGTCCTTGCTACGTGTGTGTAGGTATTTGGTAGATATATTGATTCATCAATAAAACTTTGCAAAAAAGGAGTTTGTTTTTCATTTATTTCATCTTGATTTAAAGAATCAATACCAATGATAAATACATTCGGTTTGCTAGTCGTTTGTATCTCATTGTTTACATTAATGGAGGCTATTTCAGGAACCAGTAGTATTAAAATTATGAATGAAGTAATCTTGATGTTTTTGGATATGAAAAAAGATGACAATAACAATATCGAAAAAAATAGTAGCATTATTATTATTAAAGTTTTATTTGCTAGGCTAGGGTGACTAAAAAATAAGTCATGATAAAAGTAGCTAGATAGGCTGAAAATTGTTATTGATAAAAGTAGCCATGTCAAAATTAAACAGAATAGAGGAGAAATTTTATTTTTAGCTACTTTTTCCAAATTATTAGATACAACATAAGCGACTAAGCCTATAAGTATTATAGATAATAATGCCCCAATAAAAAATACAGACACTTCATATAAAAAAGGACCGTTGGACAAAGCGTTCGAAAGCTTTCTCCCGGCCGATTTAATACCTAAACTTTGTGAATCTAAACTAGTATACCAATTAAAAAAGGTAAATATGAACAAGAGGAAAGATATAAGTAAGTTGATTGACATGATGATTATTTAAAAGCGCAGATTCTATAATCTGCGCTTGGTAAATATATTACCTACAGTTAGCAGGTAAGTAATTTGCTTGTACAGGCTTAGTTGCTCCTGCAGCACACGACCAAGTAATCGATCCACCTTTTGAAGATATGCTAGGAGTTAAAGCGAGTGTTGTACCAGCTTCAACCTTGCTATTATAAGCTACTGTTATTACGCCATTTGCACTAACTGTTACAGTATCTACAGCATTACCAGTGATATTTGCAGCAAGAGGCAGCCCTGCGTCAGTATTAGATGTCGGCCATGTTCCTTCAGATACATAAAATTCCGTCACAGCACCTTTCGCACCGGCAGCCAAGTTAAGACCTTCACTAACATGTGCGCGTTTTGTATAATCTTGATAAGCAGGCAGTGCTACTGCAGCAAGAATACCGATGATTGCTACTACAATCATTAATTCAATTAGGGTGAAACCCTGTTGTTTTTGAGTCATTGTTTTCATGTTTCCTCTCCTAAAGGATAGATTTTTGTAACTTAAATCACTTAAGCGGCAAAATGCCTCACTTAATTTAACTGATTTACTTTACAGTTTTACTTAAAATTAATTTTATTACACTTTAGCTTTAGAGTATGAAACACAAAAGCCGAATGTGAATTCATTATGTTTAGTACTAATTATAAAAGTTTACTAAGTGCACTACATGTTGTAGCAACAAATAGTATAGGCATAAAGTAAGTAGTTTAGTTGCTTAAGTTTTTAATTATGTCTTTAAAAACTAAAGGTACTAGTTATTTATGACTACCTTTTTAAATAAAATAGTACAACAGAATTAGTCTACCATTTTATTTTAGTATTTAGCACGTATCTTATTATAAAAAAGCGATTTTATTTAACAATTTGTTACAAAGTAAGCCTTTTGGATTATTTAATGCTTTTTTACTTAACTTGTCAATTAATTAGCGGTATTAATTACCCATTATTGCTTTAAAATTACTCAAAACGCATCGATAAATCGATTGATTGTAAGTTTTTTGTTAATGCTCCGCTTGATATAAAATCGACACCCGCTTGTGAATAAGTTTTGAGCGTTTCTAGAGTCATATTGCCTGAAACCTCTAATTTTGCGCGCTTATTGGTTAAAATTACAGCTTGCTTAATTTGCTCTACGCTAAAGTTGTCGAGCATAATTATGTCGGCGCCAGCTTCAATTGCTTGCTTAAGTTCAGGGAGTGATTCTACTTCTACTTCGACAGGTTTGTTTGGGTGATTTTGTTTAGCTTGAGCAACGGCTTTGTTTATTGTGCCACAAGCCGCTATATGATTTTCTTTAATTAAAAAAGCGTCAAATAAACCAATACGATGATTTGCACCCCCACCACATTTTACTGCGTATTTTTGAAGAGCTCGCAGACCTGGTATGGTTTTGCGTGTGTCGAGTAATTGCGTAGTTGTACCACTTAGCTCTTTTACATAATGTGCTGTAGTAGTGGCTGTGCCCGATAACGTTTGTACAAAGTTAAGTGCAGTTCGCTCGGCTGTTAATATTGAACGTGCTGAACCAGTGGCTGTAAATAATGTGCTGTTTGCTTTAACTGCGACGCCATCGTTTATAAGTACATTAACCTTAACGCTTGGGTCTACCTGTTTAAATACTTCAAGGATGATGTCTTTTCCACAAAAAATGCAGTCTTCGCGGGTAATTACTTTGGCGTTTGCTTGCTCATTTTGGGGGATCAATTGCGCGGTAATATCGCCTTCTTGTGCTGTTTGATAATTTAGATCTTCGTCAAGTGCTAGAGTAACAAGCTGAGTAATAAGAGTGTGCGAAATAGACATGGAATGCTCATAAGCGTTAATAAATTAAGCAAATTTTACTATGTTTATAAAAGAAAGAGAAGCGATTGCCTTTTCACCAATATAAAGATAAGCGCGTATAGTAAATTAGTATCTACGTGTGGGTTTGTATTATCTGTAGGTGAGGTTTTATACCTCGCTTTTAATTTCAAAAGTTACGTTACATGAGCAGGCGTAAATTAGCACCTACGTGTGGGTTTGAATTATTTGCAGGTAGGGCTTTATACCTGTTTGTTACTATCATTGTTTTAATAAATCCTTTAGCATCAGTGCTATGTATATCTTGATATTTATATAATAAACGTATCATGAAAATAGATTTAAACGGTGTTTTAAGTACTGTAGCGCAGCGGCCTTGTTCGCATTTTGATGAGCGCCCTGATGAGGCTGATATTTCTTTATTGGTGATTCACAATATATCTTTGCCAGCCGGGCAGTTTGGTACATCTTTTGTTGATGAGTTATTTATGGGTAGCATTGACTGCAATGCTCACTCGAGTTTTAGTGACTTAAAAAAATTACGTGTATCGGCCCATTGCTTTATAAAGCGCACCGGTGAGGTTATACAATACGTGCCTTTTGAAAAGCGTGCTTGGCACGCTGGCCAATCTGAGTTTGAGGGCGTATCTGCTTGTAATAACTTTAGCATTGGCATTGAGCTTGAAGGTACCGACACCACGCCATACTCTTTAGCGCAATACGAAGTATTAGCTACACTTAGTAAATCTATAATACAACGCTATCCAAAAATTACCCCTTCGCGTATTGTTGGGCATTGCGATATTGCCCCGGGACGTAAAACCGATCCTGGCAGTAGCTTTAATTGGCCATTGTTTTTTAATATGCTTGAACAACTAAGTTAAGAGAGTTATTCCCATGATTTTAGTTTCTATAATAATTGCATTAATACTGGAGCGTTTAGGGGCTCGGTCTAATTACTGGCAGATAAGCTACTACACAAATGGTTATTTAAATCGCTCTAATAAACTATTAGGTGACAAAGGGTTATTTAGTTCTGCACCGGGCTTTTTAATTTGGCTTTTACTCCCAGTAATAGCAATAGCGTTTATTTATTGTTTATCTGATTTTGTACTATGGCAGTTAGCTATTAATATTGCTGTGCTTTTGGTTTGCTTTGGTTGTGCTAAGCAGCGCGCTTTATATAAGTCGTACTTAAATGCCTTAACGCGAGATGACGGTACTGCTGCATCTTTATATGCGTTGCAAATAGGTCAAAAGCGTACTGATGACCAAGATGGTGGTGAAACCTTTGGGCAAACATTGGCATGGGTAAACTTTCGATTTTACTGTGCGGTGATTTTTTGGTTTGTTGTTTTAGGTGCGCCGGGCGCAGTTTTATATGCACTGGTACGTACTTTAGCTGATTTAGTACGAGATGATCATAAAGTAATATTTGCTAAGCGTTTTAAACTTATACATAAACTACTGTTCTGGCTTGACTGGTTACCTGCACGTATCACCAGCTTTGGTTATTTAGTAATAGGTAACTTTAATAAAGGCACAAGTTGTTGGCTACGTTACGTACTTAACTTTAAATCTCCAAATCGCGAAGTAGTAACATGTACTGCACTTGCTGCAGAACAAGTTGAAAAGCGTTATTACGGCTGTACCTACGAAGCTACGTGTATGATTAAGCTTGTTAAGCGTAATGTATTATTTTACCTAGTACTAATAGCGTTGCTTACATTATTTGGCGGGCTGTCTTAAGTTGATGCCTTTTTAATAAAGTACCTTATGCAATGTAAGGTGCTTTAATCTCTTCCTGCAGTTTTTAAATACAATAAAATAGAGCTAATATTCTAATTCATTCTGGTCAGACCAATTGTTTTCATCCCAAATACGTTATAACAATTTTTGCAAATTGCGCATTGTTTGATCTTCGTTCAAAATGCGTTACGCTACTTTAATTGCTCAAACTACCTGTAAATTGACAGCTAATAGTGTTTTTGATACCGTATTGAAAATTTTTGGTATGACCAATTTACCTTTTGGGTAAATCATACTACTTAAAGCCCAGTTTTATGGGCTCTTGGTATTTATACAACGCGGACGTTGATTCATGTCTTTAAAGATTAAAGCAGCAAAATTATCTGATGTTATTTTACAGCAACTTGAGAATATGATTCTTGAAGGCTCGTTAGCACCAGGTGAAAAGTTGCCACCAGAGCGTGAACTAGCAAAGCAGTTTGAAGTGTCTCGCCCGTCACTGCGTGAGGCAATTCAAAAATTAGAAGCGAAAGGTTTAGTTACGCGTCGCCAAGGTGGCGGCACGTTTGTAAAAAATCAGCTCGAAGAAGGGCTTACTGATCCACTTTTTGATTTGATTAGTAAGCACCCTGAGTCGCAGTTTGATTTACTTGAATTTCGTCATGCATTAGAAGGGATTGCTGCTTACTACGCAGCACTGCGCGGGACCAGCAACGATTTTAGCAAAGTAAAACAAAGCTTTGATGAAATTGCCTTAGTTAATGATGATTTACAGCAAAAAGCAAAAGCAATTAATGCATTTCACTTTAGCGTGGCAGAAGCCTCGCACAATGTGGTGTTACTGCATTTAGTTAGAGGTATGAAAGCGCTGCTTGAGCAAAATGTATTGCAAAATTTAACTGTTCTATTAAAAAAGTCAGATATTAGCAGTCAGTTAGCCCAACACAGGCGTTTATTAATGGATGCCGTTATTGACGGTAATCCAGAACAAGCCCGTTTAGCAAGTAATGCGCACTTAGCATTTATCGAAGAAGCACTACTTGAAGCAGGCAAAGAACATTCGCGAATTGAACGTAGTTTAAGACGCACTAAACAAAATTAAGTTAGTACATAACTACTTTGAACACACAAATTAAGTAGCTGTGATATTAAATTAACAATATTCGTATTTTAAACATAAGGAAACCTCCATATGTCTGAAGTCAATAAAATTGACGTAGACGCGCTAGAAACACAAGAGTGGTTACAAGCTCTTGAATCAGTTGTGCGCGAAGAAGGTGTTGAACGAGCTCAGTTTTTACTTGAGCAAGTATTAGAGCAAGCCCGTTTAGACGGCGTTGATATGCCAACGGGTATTACCACGAACTACGTTAATACTATTCCTGTAGATCAAGAGCCTGCTTACCCAGGTGATGTAAATCTTGAACGTCGTATTCGTTCAATTATACGTTGGAACGCGATTATGATCGTTCTACGTGCATCTAAAAAAGATCTCGACTTAGGCGGCCATATGGCGTCTTACCAATCATCTGCTGCATTTTATGAAGTGTGTTTTAACCACTTCTTTAAAGCACCAAATGATGTAGACGGTGGTGACTTAGTTTATTACCAAGGTCATATTTCTCCAGGTATCTACGCACGTGCATTTGTTGAAGGTCGTTTATCGGCTGCGCAACTAGATAACTTCCGCCAAGAAGTTGATGGCGAAGGCTTACCATCGTACCCACACCCTAAGTTAATGCCTGAGTTTTGGCAGTTCCCTACGGTATCAATGGGCTTAGGTCCTATTTCATCAATTTATCAAGCACGCTTCTTAAAATACTTAGATGGTCGTGGCTTAAAAGACACTAAAAACCAACGTGTATATGCGTTTTTAGGTGACGGTGAAATGGATGAGCCGGAATCACGTGGTGCTATTTCTTTCGCTGCACGTGAAAAACTAGATAACCTTTGTTATTTAATCAACTGTAACTTACAGCGTTTAGACGGCCCAGTTATGGGTAACGGTAAAATTATTCAAGAGTTAGAAGGCTTGTTTAAAGGCGCTGGCTGGAACGTAATTAAACTAGTGTGGGGCAGCGGTTGGGATATTCTGCTTGCTAAAGACACAACAGGTAAATTACTACAATTGATGAACGAAACAATTGATGGCGATTACCAAACATATAAAGCTAAAGATGGCGCATATGTGCGCGAGCATTTCTTTGGTCGCTACCCTGAAACAGCTGCCCTTGTTGCAGATATGACAGATGATGAAATTTTTGCGCTTAAGCGTGGTGGTCATGAGCCATCAAAACTATTTGCTGCATTTAAAAAAGCAGAAGAGACAAAAGGTCGTCCAACTGTAATTCTTGCTAAAACTGTAAAAGGTTACGGCATGGGTGAAGCAGCTGAAGGTAAAAACATTGCACACCAAGTGAAAAAAATGGACATGTCGCATGTTGCACATTTACGTTCACGCCTTGGTCTTGATGACTTAGTATCTGAAGAGCAATTAAAAGAATTACCATACCTAGAGCTTGAAGAAGGTTCACCTGAGTACAAGTACCTACATGCGCGTCGTGATGAGCTTAAAGGTTACACACCTAAGCGTATTCCACGTTTTAGTGAAAAACTTACATTGCCAGAAGTAGATGCATTTAAGCCACTACTTGAAGAGCAAAAGCGTGATATATCTACTACTATGGGCTTTGTTCGTGCACTTAATATCTTATTAAAAGATAAAGGCATTGGTAAAAATATCGTACCAATTATTGCAGATGAAGCGCGTACATTTGGTATGGAAGGTTTATTCCGTCAAATCGGTATTTACAACCCGCATGGCCAAAACTACACGCCACAGGATCGTGATATTGTTTCTTACTATAAAGAAGCAACTTCAGGTCAAGTATTGCAAGAAGGTATCAATGAGTTAGGTGCTATGTCGTCATGGGTTGCTGCTGCAACATCATACAGCACTAACGATTTACCAATGATCCCATTCTACATTTACTACTCTATGTTTGGTTTCCAACGTGTTGGCGACATGGCATGGATGGCGGGCGATCAACAAGCACGTGGTTTCTTATTAGGTGCTACAGCGGGTCGTACAACGCTAAATGGTGAAGGCTTACAACACGAAGATGGTCACAGCCACATTCTTGCAAACACGGTTCCTAACTGTGTTTCTTATGACCCAACTTACGCGTTTGAAGTTGCAGTTATTGTACAAGACGGTATTCGTCGTATGTACGGTGACGACCAAGAAAATATTTACTACTACCTAACGCTTATGAACGAAAACTACCATCAGCCAGCTATGCCAGAAGGCGCTGAAGAAGGTATTCGTAAAGGTATTTACAAGCTTGAAAGTTACGAAGGTAAAAAAGCCAACGTACAGCTATTAAGCTCAGGTACTATTATGACTGAAGTGCGCAAAGCTGCTTCAATCTTAAGCGAAGAATATGGTATTGCATCAGATGTTTACTCAGTAACATCTTTCAATGAGCTAACGCGTGATGGTCAAGATGTTGAGCGTTTCAACATGCTTAATCCTGGAAGCGAGCAAAAAACAGCATTTATCACAAGCGTATTAAACGACTCTGTGACTGTTGCAGCAACGGATTACATGAAAAACTACGCAGAACAAGCGCGTTCATTCATTCCAAGCAGCAACTACAAAGTGTTAGGTACAGATGGTTACGGTCGTTCTGATAGCCGTGAAAACCTACGTCGTCACTTTGAAGTTAACGCAAGCTACGTTGTTGTTGCTACGTTATCTGAACTTGCTAAACGCGGTGAAGTTGAGAAGTCAGTAGTTGTTGAAGCACTTAAAAAGTTCAACATCGACACTAACAAACTTAACCCACTGTACGCATAAGAGGTTTGCAATGAGTATTGAAATTAAAGTACCTGATATTGGTGACGACGAAGTAGAAGTAACCGAAATATTAGTAAGCGTTGGCGATAAAGTAGATGTTGACCAATCATTACTAAATGTTGAAGGCGACAAAGCATCAATGGAAATACCTGCTTCTCAAGCGGGGACTGTAAAAGAGATTAAAGTTAACGTTGGCGACACCGTTACAACAGGCTCTTTAGTATTTTTATTTGAAGGCGAGAGTGAAGGCACTGATGAGGAAAATACATCAGCCGCTGCTCCAGCTAAATCTGAAGAGGCAGCACCAGCTGCTTCTACAGGCTCTTCAATTAAAGAAGTAACCGTACCAGATATTGGCGATGATGAAGTTGAAGTAACTGAAATCATGGTTGCTGTTGGTGACACCGTTGAAGAAGAGCAATCTATCTTAAACGTGGAAGGCGACAAGGCAGCAATGGAAGTTCCAGCTCCATTTGCCGGTACAGTTAAAGAAATTAAAGTAGCCGCTGGCGATACAGTTAAAACTGGCTCGTTAGTGTTTGTTTTTGAAGTAGCAGGAAGTGAATCTGCAGCACCGGCTAAAGAGTCGGCTCCTGTAGAAGCGCCAGCTGAGAGCTCAACAGCAAGTTCAGCACCAAGCACTAAAGAAGTTAATGTACCTGATATTGGTGGCGATGAAGTTGAAGTAACTGAAATTATGGTTGCCGTTGGCGACGAAGTTTCAGAAGATCAATCAATCTTAAACGTTGAAGGCGACAAAGCTGCAATGGAAGTTCCAGCTCCATTTGCAGGTAAAGTTAAAGAAATTAAAGTAGCCGCTGGCGATAAAGTATCGACTGGTTCATTAATTTTTGTATTTGAAGTTGCAGGCAGTGCGCCAGCGGCATCTGCACCAGCTGAAAAATCAGCACCTGCAGCAGCGGCTAAAACAGAGTCAGCACCGGCTCAAGCGGCACCTGCAAAAGCAAGTAATGAAAGCTTCACAGAAAACAGCGCGTATGCTCATGCATCACCCGTTGTTCGCCGTTTAGCGCGTGAGTTTGGTATTAACCTAGCTAACGTTAAAGGCACTGGTCGCAAAGCCCGTATAGTTAAAGAAGACGTGCAAAACTACGTTAAAAACCTAGTTAAGCAAGTTGAATCTGGTCAATTATCTGCAGGTAGTAGCGCAGGTGGTAGTGAGCTTGGTCTTATTCCATGGCCTAAAGTCGATTTTGCTAAATTTGGCGAAATTGAAGAGAAAAAACTGTCTCGCATTCAAAAGCTATCAGGTAAAAACTTACACCGTAACTGGGTACAAATCCCACATGTTACACAGTTTGATGAAGCTGATATCACAAGTCTTGAAGTATTCCGTAAAGAGCAAAATGCACTTAGCGAGAAGAAAAAGCTTGGCGTTAAAATCACACCACTTGTGTTTGTGATGAAAGCAGCAGCTAAAGCCCTTGCAGACTTCCCAACATTTAACTCTTCACTGTCTAACGACGGCGAAAGTTTAATTCTTAAGAAGTACATTAACATTGGTGTTGCTGTTGATACGCCAAATGGTTTAGTAGTGCCAGTGTTTAAAGATGTTGATAAAAAAGGCATTATTGAATTATCACGTGAACTAATGGAAGTATCTGTTAAAGCACGTGACGGTAAGCTTACATCGTCTGATATGCAAGGCGGCTGTTTTACTATCTCTAGCCTTGGCGGTATCGGCGGTACGGCATTTACGCCGATTGTTAATGCGCCAGAAGTTGCTATTTTAGGTGTATCTAAATCTGAAATGAAACCTAAATGGAATGGCAAAGAGTTTGAACCAAAACTAATGGTTCCGCTGTCTATGTCATACGACCATAGGGTTATTGACGGAGCATTAGCTGCACGCTTTACTGTGACTCTTGCAAGTTACATGAGCGATATTCGCCAGTTGGTGATGTAACCAGTTTAGTAAAATTGGTATACGCAATAAAATAAATAGAATCAAATCCCAGCCAGTTGTTTTTAGCTGGGATTTTTACCATTTGCAATGATACAATCTTTGTACGAATTGCATCACTTTGTGCGCTGCTCACTCTTTCTGCCTTGCAGAAACATGGCAGTTAAATTTTAGGGCAGTGTCCCGTTCAAACAATTAAGGTAAAAGCATGAGCAACGAATTAAAAACTCAAGTTGTTGTACTAGGCGGTGGTCCTGGTGGTTATTCTGCGGCTTTCCGTGCTGCTGACTTGGGCTTAGAAGTTACATTAGTAGAATCTCGCGAAACATTAGGTGGCGTATGTCTTAATGTTGGTTGTATTCCTTCTAAAGCACTTTTACACGTAGCTAAAGTGATTGATGACGCAGCAGAAATGTCATCTCACGGTGTTACTTTTGGCGCACCAAAAATCGATCTTGACCAAGTTCGTACTTGGAAAGATTCTGTAGTTGGCCAGTTAACTGGTGGGCTAGAAGGCATGGCCAAAATGCGTAAAGTGAAAGTTGTATCTGGATACGGCAAATTCACTGGCAGCAATACTTTAGTAGTTGAAGGCGCAGACGGCGCTACAACTATCACGTTTGATAACGCGATTATTGCAGCAGGTTCTAAACCAGTTAACTTACCTTTCATCCCAGAAGATGACCGTGTAATTGATTCAACTGGTGCATTAGAACTTAAAGACGTACCAGAAAAGCTACTTGTACTTGGTGGTGGTATTATCGGTCTTGAAATGGGTACGGTTTACCGTGCGCTAGGTTCTGCAATTGATGTTGTAGAATTTGCTGATCAATTAGTACCAGCAGCTGATAAAGACATTATCAAAATTTACCAAAAATACGTAAGCAAAAAATTCAACGTAATGCTTTCAACTAAAGTTGTTGGTGTTGAAGCTAAAGAAGACGGCTTATACGTAACGTTTGAAGGTAAAAACGCACCAGCAGAACCAGTACGTTACGACAAAGTACTTGTTGCAGTTGGCCGTACTCCAAACGGTAACTTACTTGATGCTGAAAAAGCAGGCGTAAACGTTGATGAGCGTGGCTTTATTAATGTTGATAAGCAATTACGTACTAACGTAAGCCATATTTTTGCAATTGGTGACTTAGTTGGTCAACCTATGCTTGCGCATAAAGCGGTTCATGAAGGTCATGTTGCTGCAGAAGTTATTTCTGGTCAGAAGCATTTCTTCGACCCTAAATGTATTCCTTCAATAGCGTACACAGACCCAGAAATCGCTTGGGTAGGTGTTACTGAGAAAGAAGCAAAAGAGCAAGGCTTAAAAGTTGAAACTGCGGTATTCCCGTGGGCAGCATCTGGTCGTGCAATTGCATCTGCTCGTACTGAAGGTTCTACTAAACTTATCTTTGATAAAGAAAGTGGCCGTATAATCGGTGGTGCTATGATCGGTATTAACGCGGGCGAAATGCTTGGCGAAATCGGTTTAGGTATTGAAATGGGTGCTGATGGTGAAGACTTAGCGCTTACAATTCATGCTCACCCAACATTGAACGAATCAATCGGCCTTGCAGCTGAAATTTTTGAAGGTTCAATCACTGATTTACCAAACAAAAAAGCAGCTAAAAAGAAGTAATTTAACTTTTTAGTATTTGCTTGAAAAACCCAACTTCGGTTGGGTTTTTTTATGTCTATTTTTAACTTCGATAAATATAAGATTAAATAACAAGAAGTCGTTACAATGCGCGCTTAATTAATTGAAGGTAAATACAGTGAAAAACTCAGTTCTAGCATTACGCGCTCAACAAATAAGTGAATCTCGTCGAGAGTTTAATGCTCGAGGCGGTAAATTAGATCGTTGTGAACAATGCCTGATTGCTAAGCACTACTGTATTTGTAAAGGTGTTGAGCATGCAGATTGTAAGGCCGCTGTATGCTTACTGATGTATCATAATGAAAGCTTTAAACCTTCTAATACAGGGCGTTTAATTGCTGAAATAGTGCCAGATAACCACGCATTTAGATGGGATAGAACAGATCCTAACCCCGCTCTTTTAGCTTTAATAAATGATTCGCAGTATCAGCCTATGGTCGTCTTTCCCGCAGAAGATGTAGAAGAGGGCAGAGCCATTACAGAAGTGAGTATTGAATCAGGTAAAAAGCCGCTATTTATATTCTTAGATGGTACGTGGCGCGAAGCTAAGAAAATGATTCGTAAAAGCCCTTATTTAGATAACTTGCCTGTACTTTCTGTTACTGCTGATAAACTATCTGATTACCGATTACGTGTAGCCCCTCATGCACATCAACTAGGCACTGCTGAAGTGGCTATTATGGTATTAGCACTTGCGGGCGAAATGGATGCATCGACAAAATTAGAGCAGCATTTTATTAAGTTTCGTGATGCGTATTTATTGGGTAAGCGCAACAAGGGACGGCCGCTAGAAGATTAATTTTACGAAGTTAAGCAAATGCTTGCTGATTTTTTAAGTGAGCAAGCGCTTTATTTTGAATTGCTCTGAAGCCTTCTTCAGATGTTAATTGTAAAACAGTATTATACAATTGACTTATACTATTATGCACTTGAATAAACGAGATACAGTCTTCACCAATCATTTCTTTTGCTTCTTCAACTCGTTTTAAAAAGTAGCAGCTAATGTCTATTTTGCCATTAAATTGAGTCGTTGCAATTGCGTCTGCTATTCTATTAAGTTGATAACTAAACTCATCAGGTCGAGCACCTTCACCCCACTTGCTAATACGAATGTCGCGTTCTAACTGAATAATTTCGTTAAGTATATTTTTAAACTCACTCATTGGCATATTTAAAAAGTTATAACCTTTGGGGTTAAATAAAGCTTTATACGGATTTTCGTCGGGAGTTCGGGCACTAAAAACACCAATTGGTTTTGCTGTACTTGCGTCTGATACTTTACATAAAAAGGTATTACTTTGAGATGTTTTAAAATTCATATCCATTGAGTATTTATGATCCTTGCGTTATTTAGTTATCGGCGCAATTAATAAAAAACTTAGCGAAATTTAAAATATTAATAAAGTATTTTAAGGTCTTAGCATTGATTGGCTGTGATGCGATATTACTCAGTAAAGATTAGTGATAATTGCTCAGTGCTTTACTCACCCAAATTTTAGGCAAAGAAAAGCGCGCTCTATCTCTAGGCGCGCTTGCGGAATCTTCTAATTTTCTGCATCCTGCAATTGAACTTAATCAACTCCAATTTTCACTAATCCATGTTTATTACTATATTACTTTTTAGTTCTATGTAATGTAGACCATCCGGGCCTGTATCCTTTAATTCCTAAACATCCTGTAGGGTAAATACTATTACCAAATCCTTAATTACACTTCCTAGTGTATCCTTGTTTTAACCAATCCCTTGTGTTGCCTTAAAGGCCTATCCATTTATTCCTTCAACATCCTGTTGAACAACTTAGCCTTGTTGTTATCCTTTTCGCATCTTCCTGACGCTGTCCTTTTTACAACATTGCGTTGTGATACTCATCCTGAGCCTGTCCTAAAATCCGTGTTGTCCTGATAACCTAATCATTGGTTGGTTGAGTAAGCAGTCCATTTCCTTTTACTCAATAAGCGTCATTGCTTGGTTGATGCGTAAATTATAGTGCAATAGAGCAACTAAAATAGAGATAAAACTACATTCAATTAGTGTTTTTGCAATAGTAATAAAAATAAATTTCATACAATTCATTGGTTTAATTGTTTTTAGGTTGTTTTTTATCTTGTTTTTTACTCATTAGCTGTCACATCCGTAAGACATCTCTTACACCGTATTTCCTTTTTGGGCGTTATTTACATATTTACATTTATTTAAAGTGTGCACTTTTAGAATGAGCACGGTAGAATTCGTTGATAATAACAGTTATTTAGGTGGAATAATGAAGAAAGTAATTGCACTTGTTTTAGGGGTAGTTGCATCGGCACCAGTCTTTGCAAACGATGTTGTTAACATCTACTCTTTTCGTCAACCGTTTTTAATTCAGCCAATTTTAGAAGACTTTACAAAGCAAACAGGCATAAAAACCAATGTTGTTTTTGCTAAAAAAGGGCTAATTGAGCGTGTTAAACGCGAAGGCAAGCACAGTAAAGCTGATTTAGTATTAACCTCTAACTTTAGCGCGCTTATTCAATTAGAAGATTTAAAATTAACACAAACTATAAAAAGTGACAGTGTAAATAATAATGTTCCAGCCGCCTTTCGTGACGGTGATGGCCAATGGGTTGCGCTTACTAAGCGAGTGCGTAATGTATATTCATCAAAAGAGCGAGTTGGTGAGTTACCTAAGCTCACTTATGAAGATTTAGCAGACTCTAAATACAAAGGACAAATTTGTACGCGCTCTGGCAAACATCCATATAATTTAGGTTTAGTAGCTTCTATGATTGCACACCATGGTGAAGCGCAAACTAAAGAGTGGCTTGAAGGTGTTAAGGCTAATTTAGCACGCAAGCCCCAAGGTAACGATCGTGCTCAAGTTAAAGCTGTTAAAGAAGGTTTATGTAACTTGGCATTAGGTAATAGTTACTACCTTGGCAAAATGCTAGAAGATAAAGAACAAAAAGGTTGGGCAGAGGCCGTAAATATTAACTTTCCGAATCAAGTTAATCGTGGCTCACACATAAATGTATCGGGTGCGGTTATTACCAAATACGCTAAAAACCCTGGAAATGCATTAAAGCTCATAGAATATATGACCGACAGTAAAGCACAAAACATGTATGCCTCATTAAATATGGAGTATCCAGTTAAGTCGGGTGTTGAATTATCAACTTTGGTTGCCTCTTGGGGTAGCTTTAAAGAAGACAGCTTGCCACTTGATGAGATTAGTAAATATCGTCCGTTAGCACTTAAGCTAATTGATGAGGTGAAGTTCGATCTTTAATGACTAATAAATTTAAGCTGTCTAAATGGCAGCTCTTTGCGTGGTCGACTGGCTTAATACTATCGGCCCCGTTGTTTTTTCTTCTTTTTGAATCTCTACAAGGTAGCTCTGAGGTGTTTTCTCACCTGTGGGATACCGTGCTTTGGGATTACATAACCAATACCGTATTGTTAGTTTTAGGTGTTTGCGTCCTGAGCTGCGCCATAGCTTTGCCGCTTGGGTGGCTAACGGCTTACTGTAGTTTCCCGGGTAAAAAACAGTTTGAATGGGCACTTATGCTGCCCCTAGCTATGCCTACCTATATTATTGCCTATGTATACACTGACTTATTAGATTATGCGGGCCCGGTGCAAATAGCACTGAGAGAATGGTTTGGCTGGCAATCACCTAACGACTATTGGTTTTTTGATATACGAACATTACCCGGCGCCATAGTTATGATTGCCTTGGTACTTTACCCGTATTTATTTTTAATTTTTAAAACGGCCCTTCGCGAGCAGTCATTCAAATTAGTACAAGCTAGCCAGTTAATGGGGCTATCTCCTTGGCAAAGCTTTTTTAAAGTCAGCTTAGTGCTCTCTCGTGGGGCAATTGTGGCGGCTCTTGCACTTATTAGTATGGAAACCATGGCCGACTTTGCAACAGTGAGTTATTTTGCCGTAAGTACATTAACAACCGCCGTATACGATACGTGGTTTGGTTATTACTCACTTACAGCGGCCGCTAAAATATCGGGTGTGATGTTACTGCTGTTATTTTTAGCATTAATGGCAGAGCGTTTTAGTCGTCGTAATCAAGCGGTATTTGAGCGCCAATCAAGTGTAAATAGTGAATCGCTCTATGTATTAAAAGGAAAGTCTGCTTGGCTCGCAACGGCATTTTGTAGCTTTATTTTACTTATCGCCTTTTTAATCCCTATTGCAGTACTTATAAATTATGCCATTACCTACTTTGATAAAGCATGGGATGTAGAGTTTTTTAGTTACGCTTGGCAAAGTTTAAAAGTGGCAGGGGTTGTAAGTGTTATAACCATTACATTGAGTGTTTTTGTGGTTTTTTATCAGCGTGTGGCAAAGCAAACGTATCCGCTTATTCCTGGGCGTTTAGCAAGCACAGGTTATGCGTTGCCAGGAACTGTACTCGCTATTGCGGTTTTATTACCTCTTACATTATTAGAGAACACCATTAACACAGCGCTCGAGAAGTATAACTTAGACATTGGCTTACTACTTACAGGTAGCATTATTACTATTATTATTGCTTATATTGTTAGGTTTTACGCCATTGCACACGGAGCAATTGAGTCGAGTTTTTTACGTATTAGCCCATCACTTGATATGGCAAGCCAATCAATGGGTAAAAGCCAAGGGCAAACGCTGCGTTTAGTGCATCTACCTTTACTGCGAAGAGGATTACTCACTGCTGCCTTATTGGTATTTATTGAATGTATGAAAGAGTTGCCGGCTGCGTTATTGCTCAGACCGTTTAATTTTGAAAGCTTAGCTACTCATGTATTTCAGTATGTGAGTGACGAGCAATTAGAGCTCGCTTCAATATCTGCATTATTTATTGTTATTGTTGGGTTTATTCCTTTGTATTTTATTAATCGTTCTATGGAGCAGCGTAGTTAAATGAGTAGTTTAATTTTACAAGGCGTGAGCTATCACTATAACGGCACAAAGGTTATTCACGATTTAGATTTAACAGTGGGTAAAGATGAAATTGTTTGTCTACTCGGGGCGAGTGGATGCGGCAAAACAACCACATTAAAGGCGATTGCAGGTTTAATTGAAGCCAAGCAAGGGTCTATTTTTATAGACGGTAAATTAGTGAGTGATGAGCAATCGTTTGTCTCACCTGAGCATCGTAACATCGGCATGATGTTTCAAGACTATGCGTTGTTTCCGCATTTAACGGTGGCAAATAATATCGCATTTGGGCTTAGTAATATGAGCAAAGCTCAAAAGCAGCAACGCGTTGATGAAATGCTTAAGCTTGTACATTTAATTGGCTGTGCTGACAGGTTCCCACACCAGTTATCGGGTGGCCAACAGCAACGCGTCGCTATCGCTCGTGCATTAGCTTATAAACCTAGTTTATTACTCCTTGATGAGCCTTTTTCAAACATCGACACACAAGTACGCTTTGAATTAATTGCCGATATACGTCGAATTATTAAGGCAACTCAAGTATCTGCTGTGTTTGTTACACACTCAAAAGAAGAGGCGTTTGCGTTTTCAGATACACTTGCCATTATGCATCGCGGTAAAATTGAGCAACAAGGCACGCCTGAGCAGCTTTTTGCAGCTCCATGTTCAAAGGAGGTTGCAGAGTTTCTGGGTCAGGGCATATACTTAAGCGCAGAAGTGTTAACCGCAACTGAATATAAAACACCATTTGGTTTAGTCGAATCTTATGTTGAGAGTAAGCATAATGTAAGTGCAGGGCTTATATATGTGCGCCCTCATCAAATAGAATTAGTGGCAGATAACCAAAGTGACAAATTCAGCAAGCGAGCTACAATCATAAGTCGTCGCTTTATTGGTTCGGCGTATGTTTATTCGCTTGTTATTGATGAACAAGAAATTGAAGTTGCTGCACAATATGGCCAGTCATTTGAAAATAATGATCAGGTTATAATAAAAATAAAACCTCACACGGTGAATTTTTTCGAATCGTAATTAATTTGTTATTCGCTGTGTTTTTATCTGTAAAACTAAGGAATAACAATGGCGCAAGCGCAATCAGGGATTTGTGCTGAAGCAAACTTACACGGTTTGCACTTATTTTTTAATGTGTTTGATGGTCAAGACGAATCACTTCGCGCAAAGTTAAAACAAGTAAGCGCTATAGAAGAAGAGTTTAGCGATCAATTTTCAGAATCAATGCTCTCTTGTATGGTTGCTATTGGTGCGCAATACTGGCCGCATATCCTCCCTGAATACATTCCAAGCGAATTACAGAGCTTTCCCAATATAACCCATAGCGATCACCAAATGAGCGTACAACCGTGCGATTTATTTGTGCAAATTCGCTCTGACCGTGAAGATGTTAACCATTTATTTGCGCTGCAAATTTTAAAATTATTTGCCCCCGATGTTGAGCTGGTGGAGCAAATTCGTAATTTTCGCTTTTTAGATGGTCGTGATTTTAACGGTTTTATTTATGGTGGCGACACCGCACATGGAAGAAAAAAGCGCGCTACGGCTTTAATCAGCAACCCTGGTAGCTTTGAAGATCAGGGGAGTTATATTCATGTTCAGCGTTATAAACATGATTTAACTATGTGGCAGCATTTATCATTGAGTGAGCAAGAGCAAATAATGGGACGTACGCGTCTTGATAACACGCTAATTACCCCAGCGGTCGAAACCAGCCATGCTTCGCGAAGTGAGCTAAAAGACGAAGACGGACAACCGCTACTATTAAATCAAAGCATGCCTTATGGCGACGTGTATGAGCAGGGAATGTTATCAATTACATGCGCTTGTACGGGCACCGCATTTGAAAAAGTACTTAATAGTCGTTTAGGGGAAGGGGATTGCTACGACCACTGGCTTGATTTTACTCAAGCCGATATGGGCTCTGCTTTCTTTGCACCTTCAATAGGGTTTTTAAAACAAATTTAATTTGCTATTAAACCGTATCAAATAAAATGCGAACGCGTTCAAGTGTTACATCTATTTCAGATATTTTAGCAGGAGCGATAAAAATAGTGTCATCGCCGGCAATAGTTCCTAGTACGCCATCTGCTTTACCTAATGAATCTAATAAACGTGCAATAAGCTGAGCAGCACCTGGGCTGGTACGAATGATGATCATCATTTCGTTGTGCATAATGTCGATTACTAATTGGCGTAATGGGCTTTTAGCCGTAGGTACACCCATTTCAGCAGGTAAGCAGTAAACCATTTCTTGTTTGGCATTGCGTGTGCGTACAGCGCCAAATTTACTTAACATGCGTGATACTTTACTTTGGCTTATATTGTCAAAACCTTGATCTTTTAATGCATCAACTATTTCGCCTTGAGAGCCAAAATTTTCTTCTTTTAATAGTGATTTAAATGCTTTTACCAGTGCTTCTTGTTTATCTTGTGGTTGCATAGTCTTTATTCGTTTTTGTTATTTATGCCGCAAATTCTACACAAAAATGAATAATTATGCAGCAGTTGTTTAGTTAACTTGCCAGTTTGATGCGTTAAATCACATAAGTTTACGACTATGGTCGAAAATATACTTGAAATAGACAGGATAAATTTGTTTTTAGTCGCTAATTTCATTATCTTAAGAGCCACAAATGTTTCCTACCTCAAATTACGGAGAATTCCAATGAAAGTTGCTGTATTAGGTGCTGCAGGCGGTATCGGCCAAGCGTTGTCTTTATTATTAAAAACAGGCTTACCAGCTGGCTCTGAATTATCACTTTATGATGTTGCACCAGTAGTACCAGGTGTTGCGGTTGACCTTTCTCACATCCCAACAGATGTTAAAGTTGCAGGCTTTGGCGCAGACGATTTAAATAAAGCGCTTGAAGGTTCTGACATCGTTCTTATCCCAGCGGGTATGCCACGTAAACCAGGTATGGATCGTGCTGATTTATTCAATGTAAATGCTGGCATCATCAAAACTTTAGCAGAAGGCATTGTTGCCAGTTGTCCTAAAGCGTTAGTAGGTATTATTACTAACCCAGTAAATGGCACAGTTCCAATTGTTGCTGAAGTATTCAAAAAAGCAGGTACTTACGACGCTAAACGCGTATTCGGTATTACTACGCTTGACGTTATTCGTTCAGAAGCATTTGTTGCTGAACTTAAAGGCGTAGATGTAGCAACTGTAAAAGTACCAGTAATTGGTGGTCACTCAGGCACAACGATTCTGCCTCTACTTTCTCAAGTTGAAGGTGTTTCTTTCACTGATGAAGAAGTTGCTGCACTTACTCCACGTATCCAAAATGCGGGTACTGAAGTTGTAAATGCTAAAGCAGGCGGTGGTTCAGCTACGCTATCTATGGGTGCTGCTGCAGCTCGTTTTTGTATGTCTTTAGTTAAAGGCCTACAAGGTGAAGAAGTTGTAGATTACGCTTACGTTGCTGTTGAAAATGGCGATGCAGAGTACTTTGCACATCCAGTACGTTTAGGTAAAAACGGCGTAGAAGAAATTCTTTCTTACGGCGAACTAAGCGCATTTGAAACAAAAGCAAAAAATGACATGCTTGAAACTCTGAAAAAAGACATCAAAGAAGGTGTTGATTTCATGGCGTAATAGCCGGTTTAAGCAACAAAAAAGCCTGCATTTGCAGGCTTTTTTATTGCTCAGAATTAATGTCACACTGTGTAACTAGTTAAAACTAGTGGTCCCGGTCAACCGCAATACGGGCAAGGCTTATAAGTGCTTGCTTATAGTCAGACTCAGCTAAAAAGTCTAAACAGGCAATGGCTTTTTCGGCCTCAAGCTCTGCTTTTTGCATTGTAAACTCAAGCGCATTAGTTTGTTTTAGTGCAGTTAAAATTTCTTCTAAATGCTCCATACCATTACTGTGCTCTATTGCATCACGAATAAGCTGTGTTTGCTGCTCGCTACCATGTTGCATAGCATAAATAAGCGGAAGGGTTGGTTTGCCTTCAGCTAAATCATCGCCAATGTTTTTACCTAGCTGCTCAGCATCTGCATTGTAATCGAGTACGTCATCTACTAGTTGAAACGCAGTACCTAAATGCATACCGTATAGGTTTAGTGCATCAAGTGTCGCTTGGTCTTGCTCTGTGATAATGGCAGCAAGGCCTGTAGCTGCTTCAAATAATTTAGCTGTTTTAGAGTAAATAACCTGCATATAGCTGGCTTCAGTCGTATCTGGGTCATTGCAGTTCATCAGCTGCAATACTTCACCTTCAGCAATAATGTTTGTTGCATCGGCAAGTACTTGCATAATCTGCATTTTTCCAAGGCCAACCATAAGCTGAAATGAGCGAGTGTAAATAAAGTCACCAACCAATACGCTAGCAGCATTACCAAATTCAGCATTTGCTGTAGGCGTGCCACGTCGTAAGTTTGATTCATCTACAACATCATCATGCAATAGCGTTGCTGTATGGATAAACTCAACAATTGTTGCAAGTGTTATGTGATCTTTACCCTGATAACCGAGCGCTTTGGCTGCTAAAATAGCCAGCATTGGACGAACGCGTTTGCCGCCACTGCTAACTATATATAAACCAAGCTGATTAACTAACGCCACATCTGAGCGCATTTGCGCATGTATAAGTTGATTGACGTCATTCATATCGCTTTCGATTAACGCCTGGATAGCTTTTATATCCATTGATCTCCGAGCCAATTTTTATGTGTGAACGGCGCAGATTGTACAACAAAAAATGCACTAGCTCGATATTTTGTGACGATTGATTGAAAAAACACTATTAAAGTACTTAATTTAGACTGAATTAGCCAAGATAACTGATTAATTGATAATCAATATACAGTTTATGGTGTGCTTAGATATTGAGCTGTGAGGGTCATATTTGAGTACATTAATTTATTTCGGCTAAGAGTTAAAAAGCGCTTGGCAAAAGGGCCAATTAATATAAAATGGGGTAAATATTGAATTGCTCTCAAAGCAGCTACTTTTTATTCATTTTAATTACAAAATAGGCTTGCTAGTTATTTCGCGTTAGCGTAAACTTCGCGCCCTATCGAAGAATATTTTAGTTGCGCCGATTTGAGGGTGCACAGACGGAGTTAATTATGTACGCGGTTTTCCAAAGTGGTGGTAAACAGCATCGTGTGACTGAAGGTCAAACGATTCGTCTTGAAAAATTAGACGTTGAAACTGGTGCGGCAGTAGAATTTGATTCAGTACTTTTAGTTGCTGATGGTGAGAAAATCGAGATCGGTGTACCGTTCGTAAACGGTGGCAAGATAACAGCTGAGGTTGTTTCACATGGTCGCGGTGAGAAGATTAAGGTTGTTAAATTTAGACGCCGTAAGCATTCTCGTAAGCAAATGGGCCATCGTCAATGGTTCACTGAAGTTAAAATCACTAGCATTAGCGCTTAATTAGAGGTACTTAGAAATGGCACATAAAAAAGCAGCTGGTAGTACTCGTAACGGTCGCGATTCAGAAAGCAAACGCCTAGGTGTTAAGCGTTTTGGTGGCGAATCAGTTCTAGCGGGTAGCATCATTGTTCGTCAGCGTGGAACTCGTTTCCACCCTGGTACTAACGTAGGTATCGGTAAAGACCACACTATCTTCGCAAAAGCAGATGGTAAAGTTCAGTTTGAACAAAAAGGTCCTTTAAACCGTAAATACGTAACTATCGTAACTGAGTAATCAGTAAGGTAGTTAAAAACCCCGCCTTTGCGGGGTTTTTTGTTTTGTAGTCAGCCAATATATACCCAAGCCTGCATTTGTGCTGGCTTGGGTATATAATAGAGTTATTAAACAAGCCAATCCCTAAAGTGAGTAATCATGAAGTTTGTAGATGAAGTAGAAATTCGCGCAGAAGCTGGAGACGGTGGCAGCGGCATCGTGTCTTTCCGTCGTGAAAAATATGTTCCAGATGGTGGACCAGACGGCGGTGACGGTGGAGACGGTGGTAGTGTTTATCTACAAGCTGATGAAAACTTAAATACCTTAATTGATTATCAGTTTGAGCGCTTCCATAGAGCTGAACGTGGTACTAACGGTCGCAGCCGTAACTGTACAGGCAGAAAAGCTGATGACTTATTTGTTATGGTGCCTGTGGGCACGCGCATCATGGATGTTGATACCCAAGAGGGACTTGGCGATTTAACGCAACATGGTCAACGAATTTTGGTTGCAAAAGGTGGTTTCCACGGCTTGGGGAATGCGCGTTTTAAATCAAGTACTAACCGAGCACCTCGTCAAAAAACATTAGGCACACCAGGTGAAGTACGTAACTTAAAATTAGAGTTACTATTATTAGCTGATGTTGGCTTACTTGGATTACCAAATGCCGGTAAATCTACGTTTATCCGCAGTGTATCTGCAGCAAGACCAAAAGTAGCTGATTACCCATTCACGACGCTTATTCCTAATTTAGGTGTGGTACGTCCTGAAGCAAATAAATCATTTGTTATAGCCGATATTCCGGGTCTAATTGAAGGTGCATCTGATGGCGCAGGCCTAGGTATTCGCTTTTTGAAACATTTAGAGCGTTGTCGTGTGTTATTACACATTATTGATGTAATGCCGGTAGATGGTTCAAACCCTGTTGATAATGCGTTTTCGATTATTAACGAGCTGCACCAATACAGCCCTAAATTAGCTGAGAAGCCACGCTGGTTAGTATTTAATAAAATAGATTTATTACCAGAGGATGAAGCAAAAGCGTTATGCGAATCGATTGCAGAAGAGCTGGGCGAAACTGAAAATATCTATCACATTTCAGCAATTAATAAACTTAACACTCAACCATTAATCCACAACATAATGACACTACTTGATAGCATGCCTAAAGAGAAGTTTGTACAAGTGGAAGATGAAGAAGTTGAATTTAAGTGGGATACCTATCATGAAAAAGCCACTAAAGGTAAGGGCAATGATGATGATTGGGATGACTGGGATGAAGATGATTACGACGTAGAAGTTGTCTACGAGCGTTAATTAAATAGAATTTACTAAAAAGGAGCTTATGCTCCTTTTTCTTTGTTTAAGAATAAAGTACTAGGTGTGTATTATGATAATTTCAATGATTGCAGCAATGGCAAATAACCGTGTAATTGGTCTAGATAATAAAATGCCATGGCATTTACCTGCAGATCTTCAGCATTTTAAAAAGGTCACTACGGGTAAGCCTGTGATCATGGGTCGTAAAACTTTTGAGTCTATAGGCCGTCCATTACCTGGGCGCCGTAATATTATTATTACTCGAAACAGCGAATATACTGCACAGGGTATTGAAGTAGTAACTACGCCAGATGCCGCATTAGAACTCGTTACTACTGCTGAAGAAGTAATGATTATTGGTGGTGGTAATATCTATGAGCAATTTTTACCAAAAGCAGAACGCCTGTATCTAACTTTTATTGATTTAGATGTTAAAGGCGATACACAGTTTCCTGATTACAATAAAGTTGCTAATTGGTACGTGAAAGAAGAGCAAGAGAACCTTCCGGATGACAAGAATTTATCTAGTTATAAATTCGTAACTTTATATAAAGAACGTTAACATTATTGCGTAAATTTTGATAGATTGATATAATATTCGATAGTCTATATAAGAACAAAGTATTATAAAGGGTTTGTCATGTTTAAATTACCAAAGCTAGTTGCACTTACTGCCGTTGTAGCTGTTAGTTCGTTTTCGTATACAGCACCTGTAAATGCTGAAGATCAATTAGCAGTATCTATTTGTGAATATATTGCGGCAGACGATAAAAACCGATTACGCAGCAAGCTTAAAAGCTCTCGTGTAAAAATTCGTAATATTTATGATGCAGTACAATGTAATGGTAATAACCTATTACGTCATGCTGTTGCTAGTAATGCAGTAGATACTGGTGAGTATATAGTTAAAAACTTATCAAAAAGTGCGTTAACAGATGGTGCTGATATTGCTTGGGCTGAAGGTAATTTTGCCAGCTCACCGCTTATTGCAGTAATCAAAGATCGTGCAGGTCTTTAATTATAAAAAGGTTTTGTAACGCTACCTTTAGTTAGAAATTTATTGGTCTGGGTTTGTTATTTATAGCAAACCCAGGCTTTTTTCATTTAGCTAATGTAATCTTACCCCACAACAAAATCATTAATAAACTTCATAACTTACCTGCTCATTTTAAATAACCAAAAATGTAGAGTCTCTGTTTAATAAACAGCTTCAAATTTACTTCTTCAAAGAGGTAACTTTATTCAGCTGGTATCTATTTTGTATCTGCTAGTTTGTACCAATACGCAATAATACTTAATTATTTTGCGGGGCTAAACGTGTCGCTACCTGTGTTAAAAAATTCTCATTTAGAACAACTAAGTAGCGAATTTTTTGCTTAGCTATCAACACGTTTTTCCATCCTCAAAATAGATCACTTAATTAAGCGAATTGATATTATTTACAAACTTAATCACTAAGGACAGATATGAAAGCTGTAATTCCAGTAGCTGGCTTAGGGACGAGAATGCTCCCTATGACAAAAGCTATCCCAAAAGAAATGCTCCCAATAGTCGATAAGCCTCTAATCCAATATATTGTCAGCGAATGTGTGTCCGCTGGTATTAAAGATATTGTATTAGTTACGCATAGCTCTAAAAATGCAATCGAAAACCACTTTGATACAAGTTATGAACTAGAAGCGACTCTTGAGAAGCGTGTTAAACGAGCTTTATTAGATGAAATTCGCTCTATTTGTCCGCCTGATGTAACTATTATGAGTGTACGCCAAGGTGAAGCTAAAGGGCTAGGGCATGCTATTTTATGCGCAAAACCAATAGTTGGTGATAACAACTTTGTTGTGCTCCTGCCTGATGTGATACTTGATGCCTATACTGCGGATCAAGAAACTGAAAACTTAGCGGCCATGATTAAACGCTTTAAAGAAACTCAAGCAAGCCAAATAATGCTTGAGCCGGTAGCTAAAGAAGACGTTAGTAAATATGGTATTGCTGATATAAACGGTGTTGAGTTAATGCCAGGTAAAAGTGCTGCAATTAAAGCAATGGTTGAAAAACCTGATGCAGATTTAGCGCCTTCTAATCTAGCTGTTGTAGGGCGATATGTACTGAGTAAGAATATTTGGCCTCTACTCGCAAAAACGTCTGTAGGTGCTGGCGGTGAAATACAACTTACAGATTCTATTGACGCATTAATGGCACAAGAAACCGTTGAAGCATTTCATATGAGTGGTCGCTCTCACGATTGTGGAGATAAGTTAGGCTACTTAAAAGCAATTGTTGAGTACAGTCTGCGAGATGAAAAGCTAGGTAATGATTTTTCAAGTTTTATAAATGATTTGAATTTACCTTAATACAGCGCGTATTCTTCGTTCTATGGTAGGCTGTTTTGAGCTACTAAGTTAGCCGTACTTTTTATACATAGTAGTAGGCTACGTAGTACGATTGTTACTTATTCTGTATTAATCTTTTCAAGGAATTACCATGATTGAGCAAGGCCAAGAATTACCAGCAGTGACGTTAACGCAATTAACTGACGACGGTATGCAATCTCTTACAAATAAAGAATTGTTTGAAGGTAAAAAAGTCGTGTTATTTGCAGTACCTGGTGCGTTTACTCCAACGTGTTCAAATGCCCATTTACCTGAGTTTATTACCCTTGCTGATAAAATTAAAGCAAAAGGTGTTGATGCTATTTACTGTGTATCTGTTAATGATGCATTTGTTATGAAAGCATGGGGTGACTCACAAAACGCGCAAGAAATTACAATGCTTGGGGATGGCGATGGAAGTTTCACTAAATCGTTAGGGCTTGATAAAGATACTGCTAGTTTTGGTGGTATACGTTCAACGCGTTACGCTATGATTATTGAAAATGCGCTAGTAACTGGTTTATTTGTAGAACAAGACAAAGAGTTTGTTGTAAGCCGCGCAGAATCAGTACTAGAGAAGCTATAACAGTAATAAAGTGTAGATTTTAGCTTTAACTAATCAGTTAGTTATTATTGAAAAACCGATGTTGGCAACAACATCGGTTTTTTTATTAAAGGCCCAAACTTTAAATTACGGTTGGTATTGCCCGCTAAGCGTTAAACCAGAGAAAGTGCTATAAGCGTTAACGCTTAAGTGCCAAGTACCTGCTTGTGGATTAGTAAATGTACATGTTTCTGCATTGCCATTTTTATAAGGGCGGCAATCGTATGAGCTTGCTGTTGGTTGGCTACCGTATTTTACAAATAAATCAGCATCGCCACTGCCACCCGATGTTGTTACTGTAAACGTACTCATTCCAGCTGGTACATCTAACGTGTAATGTTTCCACTGCCCAGTATTGGCTGACACATCGCTTATAGTGCCGCCGCCTGCTTGTGGAGTACCTGAACCGCCACCCGATGATGAACCACCAGTAATATTACCTACCAAGCTAACAGCTGAATACGCAGAGTAGCCGTTAAGCATTACGTGGTAAGTTCCCGCAGTAGGGTTATCAATAGAACACTCTTCGCTATTACCGCCTTTATATGGACGACAATCATAGGTAGTAGTTGTAGGTTTACTGCCTGCACGTACGTATAAATCAGCATCGCCAGTACCACCACTCATAGTGAATGTTACGTTAGTTGCACCGCTTGGTACTGTCATCGTGTAAAATGCTTGTGCATTTGCAGCCCCACTTAAACCTGTTTTAGCTTCACCATTAATAAGCTCGCTATCGCCACCTGTAGGTGGAGTAGTGCCGCCACTTGCTGCTGCAACAGCTGCGGCAGCATCAACAATACCCGTACCACAGCTAGTACATGTTGCAGGGAACGAACGGGTAGTTGATTTTAAAATACTTTCTATTTCGTCAGGCGTTGCATCTGGTTTTGCTTGCTTAATAAGTGCCGCAACACCTGCTACGTGAGGCGCAGCCATTGATGTACCTTGTGAAAAGCCATAGCTGTCGCTTGAAGGTGTAGACGAACCTGAATTGTATGTTGATAGAACGCCTTCAGAGTCGTTTGCAAAGCTTTGTGCGCCGCCTGGTGCTGCAACATCAATATTGCTACCGTAGTTTGAGTAATAAGCTCTGCCGCCATTACGGCCCACTGAGGCTACATTTACTACACCGTTACAGTTACCTGGGTTGTAGTTTGCTGAGTTATCGTTATCGTTACCTGCAGCAATAACTACCACAGTGCCGTTACTACGTGCTGTGTTAATTGCATTTTGAGTTGAAGAGCTACATGAACCGCTGCCACCTAAACTCATATTAATTACATCAGCAGGGTTTGAGTTAGCAGGAATACCTGAAACACTTCCACCAGATGCCCAAATAATACCATCTGCAATATCTGAGGTTAAACCACCACACTTACCTAGTACACGAACAGGCACTACTTTTGCGTTATAAGCTACGCCTGCAACACCTTCACCGTTATTGGTTACCGCAGCAACTGTGCCGGCTACGTGCGTGCCATGCCAGCTAGAGTTTTGTGCACCGTTAGTGCCACATTCATTCGCAGCAACTGCATCACCAGGATCACGTGCATCGCTATCGCGACCACCACCGTCATTAGCTACCGAAAGGTTAGAGATCATATCGTAACCCGGTAAAATATTAGCGTTTAAATCAGCATGAGGGCGGTAGCCCGTATCTAGTACAGCTACAACTACACCGCTACCCGTTGCGGTATCCCATGCGGTCGGTAAGTTTAAACCACCGGCTTGCTCGTAGTAGTGCCATTGGTCATCAAAACGTGGATCGTTAGGGGTTGAAAACGGCTTTAACATTTGATCCACTTCAATGTATTCCACATTGCCAGAATCAATCATTTCTTGCATAAACTCTTGAGCTTCTGCCGCACTTAATTTTTTATCAGCACGCATTACGTGATGATTATTAAGTGCCATTGCACGAACGTATTTTGCTTTTACTTTGCCTTTTTTAGAAGCGAAGTTTTTAACAAAGCTTTGTGCGCGCTTTTTCATGCTAGCTGGGCTTGCGTCTGCAGTTGAGAGGCTCGCCATTTCGTTATTATTTTTATATTTAATAATGAACTGAGTTTCGAAACCGCCTTGGCTTTGTAGTTTAGCCGATGTTTCAGCCATTGAACTTGAAACTGATTGAGCCATGCCAGATGTTGCAGCAAAAAGCGTACTAACTGTAATTGCAGTTGCGCATCTTTTAAAAGTTTTACTTGTTGTCATAATTATCCCTAGATTTTTATTTATTATTTCGTGATGTAAGATCACGATGCGGGAACAAAAGTAAACGATCTGTTAACTAGGTTAAAATATCAATTTATTATGTACCTCTTTCATTTAGTTATAACTCAGGTTTTTAGCGGTTTACTCGTTGTTTAGTATTTGTCATATAAATTAAAAATAAGTATAAAGGGTTGGTTTGTTGTGCGGGTAATTATTTCCGACTTATTACTGATACGTTTTTGTTGTGTTATTACTAATAATTTAAATGCTACGTTGTTAGCTATTAAACTTTGCTATAATCGGAAAAATTTTTTAGTAGGGTAAAATAATGAGTCAAGTAGATGTAATTGTAATAGGTGCGGGAGCAGCAGGATTAATGTGTGCAGCGCAAGCTGGATACCGTGGCCGAAGCGTTACAGTACTTGATATGGGCAAAAAACCAGGTCGTAAAATTTTAATAAGTGGTGGTGGGCGTTGCAATTTTACAAATGAAAACGCAACCCCTGATAACTACTTATGCGCAAATGCTCACTTTGTTAAATCATGTTTAAGTCGCTATACACAGCATGACTTTATTGAGCTGGTAGACAGACATGGCTTGGCGTATCATCATAAAACACTAGGTCAGCTTTTTTGCGATAACAATGCACAAGACATTGTTGATATTTTACTGACCGAATGTGAGTGGGCCGGGGTAAATATAAAACTACGCAGTGAAGTGATCAGCGTATCAAAAACCGAAACCGGCTATAGCGTTACCACAGAGCAAGAAACCTTAAGCTGTGAGTCGTTAGTTATAGCATCAGGTGGCTTAACTATGCCAAAACTAGGGGCTACACCAATAGGTTATAAAATTGCAGAGCAGTTTGGCTTAAGCGTGTTACCAACTATGGCTGCACTTGTGCCGTTTACTTTGCATCAGCATGATAAAGAGCGTTTTGAAGGGCTCTCGGGAATTAGCATTCCTTGTGAAGTTTCAAGCGAAGACGGCACCGTATTTAAAGAAAACATCCTCTTTACTCACCGAGGGTTATCGGGCCCTGCAATATTGCAAATAAGCTCATTTTGGCGAGCAGGGCAGGCTGTAACTATAAACCTATTACCTGAAATTGATTTAAGGCAGCAACTTGCTGATTGGCGAGAAACGCAAGCCCAAAAGTCCTTAAAAAATAGCCTTGCAACTATTTTACCTAAACGCTTTATAGAAATACTGCACGAAAGCAAAGCGATACCAGATTGTAATATTAATCAGCTTACCCATGCTCAAATAGATGAGTTAGTAAATTACATTCATGCGTGGCAAATTAAACCCAATGGCACAGAAGGTTATAGAACAGCAGAAGTAACATTGGGCGGTGTAGATACCGACGAGTTGAGCTCAAAAACCTTTGAAGCTAAAAAAGCTAAAGGCCTATACTTTATAGGCGAAGTAACTGACGTAACAGGGTGGCTTGGAGGCTACAACTTCCAATATGCGTGGAGCTGTGGATTTGCTTGTGGGCAGCACGCTTAAGCTTAGGCTATAAACCCATTTAAGTAAGTTGATTGAGCGATAACGGTTGAATCGTTATCGCTAACACATACTTTATTGCGTCCATTATTTTTAGCCTTATATAGCGCTGTATCAGCCCGCTCCAGTAGTTTTAGCACTGTATCGTCTTTTTGTATCGTTGCTAACCCAATACTTATAGTAAATGCTACATTTGTAACTGTGTTTTCGGCAATATACTTTCTCAGGTCATCGGCTTTTTTAGCGCTATCATTTAAAGAGGTGTTGGATAAAATAATAGTGAATTCTTCTCCACCCCATCGCGCAATAAGTGCGTTATTTCCCATACTGCTTTTTAATATTTTTGCAAATTCAGTTAGCACGTTATCACCAACCAAATGCCCGTAGGTATCGTTTATATTTTTGAAGTGGTCTATATCGCAAATAAGTAAGCAATGTGGGGTTTTAAAAACGTCATTTTTAGCAATTAACTGTGATAATTCAAAATCAAATTTTTGCCTGTTATAAAGCCCCGTTAACTTATCGGTTTCTGCTAAGTGTTGAATTTCTAAGTTACGGATAGATAATCGAGTGTATGCCGAAAACCGTGTTTTTTCGTAAAACCTAAAAATTAAAATATGAGCAAGGCTTACCTCTATAAGATTAAATAAAGAGCCTAAGCCAATTGTTACAGTTTGCTGTTGTTGTAAATACACAAGATACGCACAAATAGCAAAAGCGACTGTACTAAATAGGCTTCCCCAGTTTCTTCCAACTAAAAAAAAGCTAAAAGGCGGGATCAACGTTGCCCAAAATAAAGAATGCGCATGTCCGCCTACAGAAATCACAAACATCATTATTAAGCTAACAACCATAAGGGCAACGGCCCATGCTGCTGCATTTACATTGGCTGTTTTATTAAACCAAGTATAGATACCTAGTGATATAGTCAGCCCTAAGGCATCAATTAAAGCAATGTCATAGCTTTCAAAGTAGAAAAGGTTGAGGAGTGTTAAAACTAAAAAATAACTCGTAGTTATTAGTAAAGAGTGGGCTATTAAACGAGTACGCCAAAAGTCTTTATGATCTTTAGGGTATTGCGGAAACTCCTTATACCAAAAACCTAGCATACCAAATAATCCTTGAGTCGATTAATTTAAAGATTATTACCTATATAAGATTTTTATTATAGCTTTTTAACTTTGATTAAAAGAGTATTGCAGGTTGGAAGTGAGTTATTGATATAAAAGCTTAACGGGTTAAACGCTAACCACGCTAAGCTTTATAATAATTCAGGTTAGAGCTGAATAGTTAACTATTTATAGCAGGGCGATAATCACTCTTAACGCCTGCGTAATTAGGGCCAAATATAGAAAGTCCTTTTGATGTTGTAAATTCAACAGGTGCTGGCAAAATAATAACGGATACAGGCATACCTATTTCATAATTTGGGTTGGTAATTGGCGTACCCGCTTGTGTGTTTAGGCAACAAATTAAATCAGGGATGGTAACGTGTACTTTTCCATTCAAAAACGCAGCCATATTTTCGTTTTTAACCGTAATTTTATAACTGTTACCAGCAAACTCGCCAGTGCCAGCAAGCATAACTTCGCCTATGGTAAAGCCTTCAAGTGTTTTAAATTCAAACTCACTAACAATTCCTTCAAACGCGACAAATCCATTACCTTGCTCGGCAACTACATTAATAGTGTTTTCATTTGAATTGTTGGCTTCACGCATGGCTCTTCCAAGCTTTAATGCTTTACTTATCGTGCCGTGAATAACCGCATCTTTCATCTGTTCAATAGGAAGAATATGATCAATGGCTGCGATGTCGTTACGGCTTATTTTGGCAAGGGCACGCACTACGGTTTCAGCGCGTAAGTCATCCATAACGTTTTCACAAATAAAGCATTCGCCAAATTCGTTTGCGGTAATAATTGGTGCTGCGGGTAAATTATTTAAATAATAGGTTGAGTGGGTAATTTCAGGAACAGCTCGTCCAGCAGGGTCGGCATCAATAATATAGCCGTCAAACATAGCCGCTAAATAAAACGATACCGCAGTGTTAGCGCCACCTAGTTCGCAACAAATCGTTCCGTAAATGGACTCTTTATTCATGTACTCAAGGGCGCGATCGTAGGCCGCTAAAATAGAATGCTTACCTGTACGTGGGAGATTAGCGTAAGCTCGCTCTTCTGTATCTGTTAGTGGCGAGATTGCCCCTAAAATATAAGGTGTGCATACAAGTTCGCCTGCGGGTACTTCATCTGCGCTAATAAGTTTAAACGTTTTACCTAGTGCAAGGGCTTCGTCAATGTAATTTATGCCTTCACTTAGCTCACCGCCACCACCGGTACCTAAAATGGCGCAGCCGTATAAAATATCAATTAGTTGTTCACGATTAAGAATTTGCATGTGTGTATCGCTATTGGTTATCTAAAAAAGAGGCAGCCTTAAGATTGTTTAAAGCAGCTATTTGAGAGTTGAAATTAAAAGTCGTAGCTTAGCTCTACGCCGTAACTACGTGGTTTATTAGGTTGGCGCGCAAGTTCAGTAATCCCATCGCCATATAAAAATATATCTTCAATGGCACGCTCATCAGTGAGGTTGTCTACGTAAACTTGCACTGTCCATTGCTCAGATTTAATGCCAACCCCGGCATTAAGGTAGGTGTAGCGTGATGACTCTACATCTGGAATATCAATGCTGAAGGTTTTAGGCCCTTCTATTAATACCTCCGCGCGGGAAAACAGTGACCACTGACCATTTAATTGCGTATTATGATTGGCCGATATGCTGTAGTTGTATTCAGGGACCCAAAACTGTGGTCTGCCAGTAAGCTCAGGGCGCAGTGCAAAGCTTTTTATTTCTGAATCAATAATACCGGCGCTTAGGTTTATGCTTAAATTGCTGGTGGCTGCATAGGCCGCTTCTAGCTCTAGGCCTTTGGTTTGCACTTCATCAATTGATAGATTTTCGAGGGTGTATGTATCTACATTAAATTGCGTAAATTGAGCATCGTCTTGGTCAATAATAAACGCAGCTCCATTAAGGGTTAATTTGCTATCAAACAAAGACGTTTTAAAACCCATTTCGTAGCTATCAGACACTTCTTGATCAAAGGTACGGCTAATTCCTTCTGCAGGCTCATTAAAGCCGCCACTTCTAAATCCGTGCGAATAACCCGTATAAAGTAAAAAGTCATCCGTAACTTGGTATCCTAAAGTTACTTTTGGCTGTAGTTGGCTAAACGACTTTTTAGCGTAAGTATCTGTTTTATTAGTTGGGTCAAACGACTCGCGAGTATCGTGATCGTAACGTAGTGCTCCGGTTAGCTCTAACTGCGAGGTAATATCGTAGTTAAATTGCCCCGCAAGAGCCCACGCATCACTGCTGTTATTATCGATAATAGATAAGTAAGGTTCATCGTTTGCAAAGTCTTTACGGGTGAGTATTTGTGCATCCGTAAAGTCATCATAAAAAAGTACCGCAGTGTCGCGGTCGCGCTGTTGATAAAATGCCGACACAGACCATCTAAACTCCTGATCTGACTGAGATATAAAGCGAGACTCAACAGTTAACGATTCAATGTCGTATAATCCCTCAGTACCAAACGGTGCTCTAAAAAAACCGTCTTCGTCAATAAAGGTTGCATCAGCTGAGTAGTCGCCATCGTAAAAATGTTCATTTTCAGAATTGCTGTAAGCGGTAACAAATTCAAATTTACCTAAATCGTAATGTTGCGTCAGCTTAGCGCTTAGCTCATATACATCACGCTCATCTTCGTTAATAATATTTTGTGAGGTATTAATAGAGAAGTCTTCAATGGTGTCATCGTTTACGCTTTGATAGTAAGCAAAACCTGCTTCGCTTGACGTGTATTTACCTTTAAGGTTTATTGATGTGTCTTCAGTCAATTCAAATTCTAATTGCGAAAATACAGATTGTTCTTTTAATGGATCGGCTTTATCACCCGTGTAAGTATTTTTAATAAGGCCATCGGTATCTTTTATATAACCACCGGCTCTAAAATAAGCCGTGTTTTCATCATTTAACGACCCTGACACAACTGCATTTAGGTTATATGTATTACCATTACCAATTGAGCCTTTAACTTTACCTTCAAAGTCTTCAATAGGTTTTTTTGTCGTAACAATGACCGCACCACCAATAGCGCCTCTACCGTATAACGCGCCCTGCGCGCCACGCATAACTTCAATGCGCTCAATATCTACTAAGTCTTGGTTAATAAACTCTAAATCGGGGGCGGTTACACCATCAACAACAAACGCCAGTGGCGGATCGCCTACTTGCGGTGTAATTAACCCTCGAATAGTTATGCGCGCAAGGCCGGGTCTAAAGTTATCAAGTTGCGATAGATTAGGCGTTAAATTAGCAACATCACGAAAGCTGGTAATACGAGATTTTTCAATCGTATCGGCGCTAAAGGCGGTAACAGAGTCAGGCACGTTTTGAATTGACTCAACACGTCCTCGAGAGATAACAGAAATTTTTTCGATAGTGTTGGCTGTATTATTTTGTTCTTGTGCATTAACGTGTGACAAGCACGATAAACTCACCGCCGATGCTAAAAGCGTTTTATGGAATTTTGTTCTATTGTATCTGCTCATGTTATATGTCCTAATGTCACGACTAAGGTAATGTTTTTAACGTACAAACATTGTCGCTTTTTCAGACAAAATAATATTTTGTAAAACCTCAAATGAGCACAAACATATTGTGAAAATACCTAACAGGCGCTAAGTTTTATGTACATTTTGACAATAGGTTTACAAAATTAATTATTTTTCAATGTGAAACCAGTTATGAAAAAAACGATAAAAATAGACAGATATAACCAAAAAATATTAGCAATAGTGCATCTTACTGCCGATCTCACTAATGTAGAGTTAGCAGAGCGAGTAAACCTTTCTCCCAGCGCTTGTTTTCAACGCGTTAAAGCATTAAAAGAAGCAGGGTATTTTCGTACATTTCATGCCGATATTAATCTTGAACAAATATGTGAGCATGTGTTTGCTTATATGGAATTTACTCTTGAGGACAATAATTTAGCTGCTAGGCGTAAATTTTTAGCTGAAATACACGATATCCCTGAAATAATGGATTGCATGCAGTTAAGTGGTGATATTGATTACATTTCGTTTTGTTGTTTTGCAGATATTCAGGCGCTTAACGCAATGTGCGATAAGTTAACGGGCAGTAGTAATTATACGATTAAAAAATTAACCACACGTATCGTGCTTGAGCGAGCCAAGTTCTTTTTAGGCTACCCGCTTGAAAAGCTAAGATGGCGAGACGAAATGAAAATAGAAGAAGACGAACAAGGCGCTGATTAGCGCCTTGATTAGTTATAAGTGCTTATTAACTGGTTTTGGTTTAATTACCTTTACAAAAAAAGTATAAATAATTGCGGTTAAAATAATAGCATCAATAACGGTAATGCCACTCAATGACACGTTAAATATTGCCCCATTACACACAGCAAATGCCGCACCTACAAACCAAGCTGTAAATGCAGGTATAGAAAAGCGCGCGTTATTGGTAAGCGTACTGGCGTTGTACGCATCAGGCTTTATAAATAATGCATCAACAATAATAACGCCTGCAACGGGCACAAAAATATCTGACAAAAATGCTAAAAAGCTAATAAACATATCTAAAATATTTATAAATGCCGCGCCAATTCCTACTAGCCCTAATAAAACAATAACCCACTTTTTATGCCAATGCGGAAAAGTTGCTTCTACACTGAGTGCGGTACTGTATAAGTTTAGTGAATTTAAAATCCAACTTCCTGCAATCACAATAAAAAAAGCCGAAAATCCTAGGTTGAGCGCAAGCATTAAACTGAGTATTTCGGTTTCTTGCATGGCGGCTGCTGCAAATACAGCTACAAAAATAACGAGCAGTTCAATAATCATATAAGCAATAAAAGAGGTGTATATGCCGCCACGTTTTTGTTTAGAAAAACGGGTTATATCGGGCAAGATAATTGCGCCAATAATAACGCCACCAACAATAGCGGCTACACCATCTTCAAGTGATAAGTCTGCCGACTTTTCTAAATTAATAAAATCAATAAATGGCATGTTATCTAATGCGCCAAATAGCATCATTGCGGTCACAACAGCTAAAA
This sequence comes from Pseudoalteromonas sp. NZS100, assembly GCF_015864815.1. NCBI lineage: Bacteria > Pseudomonadati > Pseudomonadota > Gammaproteobacteria > Alteromonadales > Pseudoalteromonadaceae > Pseudoalteromonas > Pseudoalteromonas sp. NZS100. Next base: position 115,712 of record NZ_JADYWM010000004.1, on the reverse strand, counting down.
TGGGGATCATAATAGAGGCCAGTACATTAATAGCTTTAAATCCGTATAATGTGGTTATGAGCATGGCGCAGCCAGCAGCTATATCAATTGGCCACTCAGGCATAATAATATTAAATTCAGCGCTCAGTAGACGTACTACTGCATTCGAAAACAAGTCAATATTTACTCCAAACCAGCCAATTAATGACAAAGCAAAAGCTATATTTACAATGCCAGCACCTGCATTACCAAAGGCTATTTTCACTAACAGATAAGAGCTTAAGCGGCTTTTTACACCTATTGTGCCCATGGCACCGCCAATTACGGTTAAAATGATAGATCCAATGACTAACGCCCAAAGTGTATTACTCACACTTGAACTTTGATGAATTTCTAAGCCGGTTATAAATGTGGGTAATGAAAAGCTTAGCATTGCAGCAATTGCGGCAATACGTGGCCAAGCAACTTGTTCGCTTGTGCATATGGCGTGGGGATCTTTCTCGTTGGGCATTACCTGTTCTCTTATTTTTATATCTTTAATATTACTATACGCTGCTGGCGTGCAAAATTTTCTATTATTGGTGTGGTATTCAAAAGATTAGGTTTAAAAAAATGGCTGTAAAAAAATATTATTTTGTTAAGTTGATAACCCTTTTTGAGGTGAATTAAATCCAGCGCAAAAAAAACCGCCAAACTGGCGGTTAAAAGGTCTACACAACACTGTAAAAGTTATGACTACATAGTTACTTTAATAGTTCGAGCACATCAAAACAGGCGCCCATTGTATGGTAATCAGTTTTACCTATTGGGCTTTTCATCGTGTCTATTTTTTTATTGTCAGCAGTTAAAATTCTAAACCAAGCGCCGTATTTATGATCGACTAAATGCTGCCACGAATACTGCCAAATTTTGTCATACCATTGCTGATATTTTTCATCCCCTGTTGCTTGATAAAGATACGCGGCACAACACAGAGTTTCGGCTTGCACCCAAAAGTATTTATCGTCATCGCAAATAGTTTTATCAGGGGCAAAGCCGTAGCAAATACCGCCGTGTTTTTTATCCCAGGCTACATTTATCGAGTTATCAAATAAGGCTTGAGCGCGTTCAATAAGCCATTTTTGTGGCTTATGCTTATTTAAAAACATAAGCAGTTTTGACCACTCTGTTTGATGGCCAGGTTGAAAGCCCCACGGACGAAATAAGTTTTTAGGATCGTCTTTGTTGTACTCTAAATCGACCTGCCAATTTATATCGTAATGCTCCCAGATTAACCCGCCCATTAAATTAGCTTGGCGGTTAACCATATTGTCGGCAAGTGTGAGCGCACGGTTTAAAAATATTTCGTCTTTTGTGGCTTCATAGGCGGCAATAAGTGCTTCACAAGTATGCATGTTGGCATTTTGGCCGCGGTATGAATCACATTTTGTAAAGTCGCTGTTATGCTGATCTTTATATAAACCGGATTTTGCATCCCAAAAATGTGTTTCCATTGTTTGAAATGTATCGTTTAGGTATTCGCGCGCCTCTGTAACGCCCACACGGTATGCCCAGCTGTACGCTAAAATAACAAATGCAAAGCCATAGCAATGATTGGTGTTATCAAGCACGGTGGCTTGGCCGTTTTCAACTTTTAATAACCAGTTGTAGCCACCTGTTTGCTCAACAAGGTGATGCTTACGAATAAACTTAATCCCCGATTTAACACGGTTTAGGTACTTTTCGTCATTAAAGGTTTGGTACGCACGCGCATAGTTAAATACAAAGCGAGTAGAGCTTACTAAGTGGCGCGTGTGTTTATCAAACACCTCACCGTTATCAGAAAAGTTTTGGTAAAACCCACCGTGTTCGTCGTCAATATTAGGCTCATAAAACGCTAGTGTGTCGCTAATGTGCTGCGTTAAAAATTCACGGCTTTTAAAGTTATCAGGTGTGCTTTTCATAGTTCGCTCCTAAAATCGTGTAGAGACTTTTGGTTAGGTAGGGAGTTAAATGCCCCTTTGTAAGATGCGGCATGGGCACCACATAACGAAGCAAATTCAAAAATAGTTGTTAGTATTTCAGGCGTGTTGCAAAGCTCGCTAAAAGAGCTGGGTGTCAGGTTTTGTAAGCCTAGTTGATATAGCAGTCCACCTACAAACGCATCTCCTGCAGCGGTGGCATCAACCATAGTAACCTTTTTAGGGTGAAGCGTTTGCTTGGCATTTTTTGTATACCAATGCATAGGGTTGCCTGCATCGGTAACTACAAATAGCTCACAACCGTTATTAAGTGTTTGGGCAATAAACTCATCGCTCGATTGCTCACCCGCTAAGTATTCAAGCTCTTCTTTTGAGGCTTTAATAATTGAGCAGTCTTTTAATAACGGTAAAATATGCTCGCGAGGGTTGGCATCGCTTGGCCATAAATTGAGGCGCAAGTTAATATCAAAGCTCACAATTGAGTTATTTTGTTTTGCAAATTTAACACCGTAAGCGGTGGTGTTTCTGATGTTTTTGTCGGTTAATGTGTTTGAACAAATATGAAAAATATCGCATTGCTCAAACCATTCGCGACTAAAGTCATCGTTACTAAAGTGCAAATCAGCGGTGTTATCACGATAAAACTCAAACGTGCGATCGCCATCGTTATCGAGTGATACAAACGCGAGAGCTGTTTTTGCTTGGTTGGTAAAACGCATAAAGTCGGTTTTTACACCTTGCTCTTTTAATGCATTATGTAAAAAGTCGCCAAAGCTATCAGTGCTTAGCATTCCTGCAAAGTAGGCATTACCGCCTAGCTTTGCAATGGCAACGCTTACGTTTGCAGGCGCACCGCCTGCAAACTTTGTAAACGCTTCGTGTTCGTTGCTGTTTTGGCTCAATTTATTTGAAAGTAAATCAACCAGTACTTCACCAAAGCATATTGTGTGTTTCATGATCTTGCCTTAGTTATTAGTCAAGTAGCCAATGTAATGCTATTGCAGCCGTCCACGAGAAATCTTTACCACCACAGCCTGCACCTGTTTCTGGGTTAAAATATTCGTAGTAGCCAGACTTAACAACTAGGTTGCGAGTGTCATCTTGAATTGTGTCAGCCGTTGTTGCAAAGCCTGCTTCTTTAAGGCCTATGGCTATCATCCAGTTGATGTGTAACCAGATCGGGCCACGCCAGTAGCGTTGTGGCTCGTATTTTTCCTCTTTAGGGTGAGTAGAAGCCACACTAAACTGGCTCGACTCAATAAAATCTTCGGTGGCTGTATTAATTATTTTAGTTTGCTCATCGCTTGTTAAACCTGCATATACAGTTAATAGCGCGGCTGATGTTTTAACTTTAGCCAAGCTGTTAGTTAATACATCTCTGCAGTAAAAGTACTGGCTTTGTTCACACCATAAAGTGTTTATGGCTTGCTCTGTTATTTGTAAGCGCTGTGCTAAGTAATCAGTGCGAGCATCGTTTAAGCCAAGTTTTTCACCCATTTTGAGTAAATCTTTGGTTGCACGGTGTAAAATAGCAATAATACCTAGATCATTCATTTTGTACGGGCAGGTTTCGTAAATTACTTTGCTGTCAAAGTTGTTACGTTTGAAAAAGTCTACAAGGTATAAAAATCGGTCGTATTCACTTTTATGTGGGCGCTGAGAAGAATCTACATGACTTGTATCACGGCGCGTATATTCCCAATCCACACATGGCACAGCATGAAGAGCGTCATCCCACGATGGGCTGTTATCCATGCCCGATTCCCACGGGTGGTAGGTTACTACTAAACCTGTTTTTTCAGGATCTCGGTCGTTGTACCACCATAAATGATAATCAACTACTTGTGAAAATAACGCTTTAACTTTTTGTTCTGCAAGTTCTTTATCTTTAGCGCTGGCAAGCATTTCTTTCATTACGGTTGCGACTACTGGCGGCTGTGAAATAGACGTACTTTTAATTTTTTTATCCGAACCCCATACGTCAGGACCAGGAAAATAAGTATCAGAATCTTTATGAAACAAGATGTGCGGCACCATGCCATCATCCCATTGGCCTGAAAATAACACATCAATTTCTTGCCATGCGCGGCTTTCGTCTGATTTCATCCAGCCTAGCGCTGTAATGGCTGAATCCCAGTTCCACTGAAACGGGTATAGGCCATGTGTTGGTACTGTATAGCCACCTAAGTCGTTTGCTATAAGTGTTTTAGTAGCAAGGTCTGCAAGCGATGAAGCCGTTGCTGAGTCAATTTTACCGCTGTTTATAGTAGTCATATTGGGTGCTCTTTGTGTGTTATTTCCGATTTGGATAATATTAAAGCACTCATTATGGGTTGTAAATGTTTTTTTTCTGTGCTTAAATCCTGTTCGAAGTAACAAAAAACTAACATGTTTACTTGATTATTTCGGCTTTGCTTAGCCACACTCTAAGTAAATACACACAGACAACTAGCACAATTGGAGAATACCCGTGAATAAAACAACGATCGCCTCTATTGTATCTTTATGCCTCGCACAGGGCGCTTATGCAGCAGAAGAAGCTGCACCAGATACAGCAAAAAAAGCTAACAACGTTGAGCGTATTATCGTCTCTGGTACCAGTAAAGGGCGTGTTATTTCAGACACTCCACAATCAGTAACATCTATTAGTGAAGACGAGCTGGTAAAGCTGTCTTCAAGTAGCCAAGCGGATGTGCTTCGCTATATTCCGGGTATTAAAGTAGAAGGCGGTGGCGGTGAAGTCGCTACTAACCTACAAGTAAGAGGCTTACCTTCATCGGGTCAGTTTCAGTTTACGCCACTGTCGTACGACGGTTCACCTAGTTTGAGTGTTTTTGGTTTAAACTCATCGGCGTTTGATGTGTATTACCGTAATGATTTGGGGATTGAGCGCGTAGAGTTTGTGCGTGGTGGTGTATCTAATTTATTTGGCCAAGGTTCTGTGGCCGGCATTATTAACTATATTTCTAAAACGGGCAGTGATGATCCGCAAAGTACCGTACAAATGGAGCTTTCTGACCAAGGGCGTACTCGCTTAGATTTTGCAACGAGCGGTCCACTTAACGAAAACGGCTTATATTATGCGCTTTCTGGTTTTTACCGTTACGACGAGGGCCCTTTAGATACAGGCCTTGAGACTAAAGGTACACAGTTGCGTGGTAATATTCGTAAAGAATTTGATGATGGCTCTGGCTCATTTACTGTTTACGGACAGTACATTGACGACCAAGCTCAGTTTTACTTACCTATTCCACTTGATGGCGACAGCCGCGAGCGCTTAATTGGTAACGATGGTCGTGAAGTCGAATCACTGCAAACGGCGCAAGTATCTAACTTAACGTACGATACAGCAAATGGTCGTTATGAATCGCCAATCAGCGATGGTGTAGTTACTAAAGGTGGCTCTATTTCAGTGGTGTTTGAAAAAGAACTCGCTAACGATTTTGCCATTAATATGCGCAGTAAATACGCTAAATACCAACACGAATTTAATCTATTTTTAGACGGCGACGGTATTATTAATGTACCTGAAAGCCAAGACGACTTTTTAGCTAACAGAGGGCTAGGTGATGCAAGCGGTGCTGAGTTTTCTTATGTTAATTCAGGTGTCGCACTTGCAAGTGATGACTTACTATTTGCTAACCGTATTTTAGACCGCGACCGCCCAGCTGAAGATTTTTCTGCAGAATTTAATATCATCAAAAGTATTTTTGTAGGTGATTTTGGCCACGATATTACAGTCGGTACATTTTTCTCGCACAGTGAAGCCGACGACGATAACGTTATTACAACTTACTTAGGTGAGTTTAATAACAACCCTCGCTTAATCGACTTAACGTATACCGATGTTAATGGCGATGAGGTTCAGTACACTCAAAATGGTATTAGTGGCCCAGGCATTTCTTATACTAACCAAACCATTAGCGCTACCCGCAGAGCATTGTACGTAGCGGATCAAATGGAAAGCGACGATTGGATTTTTGACTTTGGTGTTCGCTACGAAGAAATTGAAGGAAAAATTAGTCGCGAAGGCAGCCAAGTAGTTCAGATTTCAGATGATCCAACGCTTGCACCTAACTTACAAGTTAACACTACGGGCAGTGGTGTAATGACTTACGGCGAAGTCGACACGTCTGAGTTTGCTGTATCGGGGGCGGCGTTATATCGCTTAACTGACAATTTAAATATATATGCCAATGCATCGCGCGGGTTTTTCTTCCCAGAAATTAGAGGTATTCAGTTCAATGATTTAGGCGAGCCTGCCAGCTACGAAGCCGAAATTGTTGAGCAAGGCGAGCTAGGTGTTAAGTTTTTTGATAACGACTTTAGCGGCAGCATTGCGTTATTTAGAACTGACTTAAAAGACAGACGCAGCGTAGACTTTGTAAATGATGGTAATGGGGGCGTATTAGAGCTGCCAGTTATGCAATCAACTAAAGCAACGGGTGTTGAGCTTACCGGTCGTTACGATATTACCGATGAGTGGGCTGTTGATGCCAACATGACCTATACCGATCACGAATTTACTGAATTTGACTCAGACCCTTCTATTATTGGTAACGAATTACGTCGTAAACCAAAAATACTATTTAACTCATCTATTAGCTACACCGCAGATAACTGGGATGCATCGATTTACCATAACTTTACCGGTAAAAACTTTGCAAATGACTCAAACTCGGTAGAACTTGATTCATTTCACTTATTTAGATTTGATGCAGGCTATAACTGGCAAGTTGCACCAGAGCAAACAGTACGCTTAAGCGTTGGGGTATTTAACCTGTTTGATTCTGACGGTGTTACTGAAGGTTCGCCTCGTCTAGGTAACAGCCAAACGGCAGATAACCCATACTTTGTAGGTCGCCCAATTCTTCCACGACGCGTTACTTTAAGAGTTAAATACGACTTTTAAATAAATGCTTTATGCCTATTAACTCACTTTGGGGTTAATAGGCTTTTTGCATTGTGATGCATTTTTCAGCTAAGTTAGCTACAGGTTTATCTTTTTGACTAGGCTCATTTATTCAAAAAGGTAAGGGCAGGTAGCCGTTTGGTATTTTAATTTTGAAAAGGCGCAGTGTTTTCATATTGTGAATACGCGAATAAATTATGAATATATTAGATTTTTCAATAGTTGCTCTTTATCTTGGTGCCTTATTGGTAATGGGATTTATGCTACGTGAACAAACCAATAAAAGTGATTACTTTTTAGGGGGTAAAAGCTTAGGTTGGAAACCTTTGGCTTTGTCGGTAATGGCCACTCAGCTTTCGGCTATTAGCTTTATTTCGGCTCCTGCATTTGTTGGTTTGCGTGAAGGCGGTGGTATGCAATGGCTCTCGTATGAGTTGGGTGTTCCGCTGGCGATGATTTTAATTTTAGCGACTATTTTACCCAAGCTTTATAAAAGTGGCATTGTCAGTATTTACGATTATTTAGAAATGCGCTTTGGCCGCTCAACCCGTGTGCTTATTAGTGTGGTGTTTCAATTTAGCCGTGCGTTTGCCACCGGCATTATGATTTACGCGGTATCGCTTATATTACAAGGCACCATGGGAATAGAAGCATGGCAAGCTATTGTACTAACGGGTGTTATAACCGTTTTATATTCACTGCAAGGTGGGATGAAGGCTGTAGTGTACGGTGATGCGATTCAAATGATCATCATTGTACTGGGTACTATTGCTTGTATTGGTTTTGGGCTTTATCACTTAGGTGGGGTTGATACCTTTATTGCCAATGTTGATTCGAGCCGATTAGAAGCGATTAAGTTTGATTCATTTGGTTTTAGTGGTGATGGCTTTGGCTTTTTACCGATGATTTTTGGTGGTGTGGTACTTTACGCTTCTTACTATGGGTGTGACCAAACGCAAGCGCAACGTGCGCTCAGTGCAAAAGATCCTAAAAACCTACGCTATATGATTTTAGCAAATGGTGTAGTGCGCTTCCCTATTACTATTTTATATTGCGTGTCGGGTTTAATCGTTGGCACTCTGGCAATGAGTAACCCTGAATTTTTAGCAAAAATTCCAGCAGATAACCCTGATTGGATGATGCCTATATTTATTTTAGATTACCTACCGCATGGCTTAATTGGTTTGTTAGTTGTCGCTATTTTGTCGGCAGCGATGTCGTCACTTAGCTCTGCAATTAATTCACTTTCGGCGGTAAGTATTGAAGATTACAGCCGTATATCTAATAAAGAGCTAGACCAACCATCTTACTTAAAGTTAGCTAAATACTTAGGTTTAGCATGGGGCGCAATTACCTTAGTACTATCACTTTTTGCCGGTGACATAGCGCCGACCATTATTGAAGCTATTAACAAAGTCGGCTCGCTATTTTATGGCCCAATACTGGCGGTATTTTTAGTTGCTGTATTAAGTAAACGCAGTGCTGCATTGCATGCCAATATTGGCTTAATTAGTGGTGTATTAATTAACTTGTTGGTGTCGGTATTTGCGCCTGATATTTTCTGGTTTTGGTGGAATTTTATCGGTTTTGTAAGCGCCGCTGTGATTATTTATGTTACGAGTCGTTTAATTTCAAGAGAGGTAAACGAAGTCACAAAAGTACAAAATGCCGAGACCGTATCAAACTCAATTTTAACTGGCAAAGATATCGTTATGCTACTTAGCATGTTTGTTGTGATGATATTAATTTGTTTAGCTATTCCTTCAATTTTTTCGTGAGCTGTGACTAATGGATTCTAAAAAGTCGTTTTTAATTGATTTATTTACCACTGCGGTAAATGCCTGTAAACCAAGTGCTTGCATGAGTAAGTATTTAGAAAATATAGATGCAAGCAAAGGTTTGTGTGTAGTAGGGGCGGGTAAAGCCGCCGCTGAAATGGCCGCCGAAGTTAATCGCTTTTATGGTGATAAATGTTTTGGCGCAGTGGTAACGCGTTATGGCTACGAAAGTAGCGGCGATACTGGGCGAATTAAAGTGCTTAGTGCAAACCACCCAACACCAGACGATAACAGCTTAGCAGCTGGCAAAGAGTTATTGGAGCTTGTAAGAAATAATCCGGCTGATATTCCTATTTTGTTTATTATTTCGGGAGGCGGTTCGTCGTTGATGTGCCTACCTGTTGATGATGTGCCTTTTTCACAAAAGCAAAAGCTTAATCAGTTTTTACTTAGAAGTGGTGCAAGCGTTGATGAAATAAATGTAGTGCGTAAGCAGTTGTCACTTGTTAAAGGCGGTAAGTTAGCGCAGGCCGCTAAGTCGGATTACGTTACGCTCATTATTTCAGATGTAGTAGGGGACAAACCAAGTGATATAGCATCAGGCCCTACTATTAGCGATGGCAGTACTAAAGCCGATGCACTGGCTATTTTACAAAAGTACAATTGGCCGGTAATTGCAGAGGTTGAAGCGCATTTATTAAAACCAGAGCAAGAACGAGTTGCTGATACCGTGGGTGAGTACTTTATTGTTGCAAATGCGCAGCATGCTATTGATAGCGCTATAAGTGTTGCACAGCATCAAGGCTGGGAAACCCAGGTACTAGGGTATGATATTCAAGGCGAGGCTAAAGAAGTTGCAAAGCAACATGCGGCTATCGCTCTTGATCTAAAAGCCCAAGGCAAGCGCGTTATGTTGTTCTCAGGTGGCGAACTTACAGTAACTGTTGCTGATGTTTATGGCGATGGCGGGCCCAATCAAGAATACTTAATGGCGTTGGCTGAGGCACTTAATGGCGAAACGGGTATTTACGCACTTGCTTGTGATACCGATGGTGTAGATGGTAGTAAAGATGTAGCGGGTGCGTATATAAATAACAGTACGATTGCTCGCGCACAAGATGCTGGCGAAAACTTACACGCACAGTTAAAAGGTCATAATAGCCATCAGTTTTTTAAAGCCATTGATGATTTAATCATTACTGGGCCAACTAACACAAATGTGAATGATTTTAGAGTGATAGTGATTGAGTAGGCGCAGTTTGCCCACTTGTTCTTTATAATGGTTTCACGTAATCTTGTGCTCCAATTTTGTTAGGGTTAATAGCTATGTTTTCGTTAAACAACAGTAACTTATTACGCTCTGGTTTTGAGCTTGGAAAAGGCGAAAAGCTATTTCAAGATATTGAGCGCGATATTATAAAAGTGGTGTTTTGGGAAAAGTGCGTAACTCAAAGTCATATTGTGAGCGCAACTCGTATTCCACAGCAAACTGTGTCGCGTTTACTTAAGTCGTTAACCCAACACGGTGTAATTGTACAAACTGATACGCTAATTCCTAATAAAAAAGGTAAGCCTGGGTTTGGCATTGCCCTTAATCCCGATTACGGATTTACCTTTGGCTTAGCTATTTTGCTTGATGCTATTTCGCTTGCTGTAATGGATTTTACGGGAAAGGTGGTTTACACCCATATGCAATTAATGTCGGATATGAGCATTAATAATGTGCTTAAATGTGCACAAAAGCTGGTAGAAGATATAAGCGCTGAGCGTGACATTCCAAGTGAAAAAGTACTGGGAATGGGTGTGGGTATCTCTGGCTTTTTTAGCTCAATGGATGGGAAAATGAATACCCACCATATGCTAGAAGAGTGGTCGCAGGTTGATATTATCGATATTGTGTCGCAGCATTTTCAACTCCCTACTTGGGTTGTTAACGATGCTACAGGCGCAGCCGCAGGTGAAGGTGTTGCAGGTATTGGGCGCGAGTATAAAAACTTTGTTTATATGTTTGTGTCGGCCGCATTTGGTGGCGGTATTGTAAATAATGGCGACGTACTGCGCGGTACATACGGAAACGCAGGTGAGCTTGGCGACATGCTACCGCCTAAATTATATGCTCACCCTAATCTTGAATTACTAAAACGTATTTTGAAAAAAAATGGCGTAGCGGTTACTTCAATTTACGACCTGCATGACAACTTTGATCCTGATTGGCCAGGCGTTGAAGAGTGGTTGTTTAAGGTTCAAGACTCATTTGATTTAGTGGCAACCTGTTGCTCTGCTTTATTAGATGCTGAGGCGATTATTATTGGTGGCCATATTCCAAAAGAGTTGGCTGAAAAAGTTATTGCACGAACTGAGGTTTATGCACAATTTAGACGTGGCGCTAAACGCCCTATGCCAAAGCTGGTGGTATCTAATATTGATAATTTTCCGGTATCAATTGGCGCAGCCACATTGCCATTTAGAGAGTTGTGTTTGTAGCTTAATACCAATCCGCAATAATACTTAATCATTTTGCGGGGCTAAACGTGTCGCTACCTGCGTTAAAAAATTCTCATTTACGACTGCATGGATGCAGAAGGTAGAGCAATGCAGGAGCAATTGCCGAGAACAACTAAATATCGAATTTTTTGCCTAGCTATCAACGCGTTTTTCCAGCCCCAAAATAGCTTATTTAATTAAGCGAATTGGTATAAGAAATACAAATTTTAAAAACAAAAAAGCCGATATTGTTTTATGCAATATCGGCTTTTTTGTTTGGGTTATTTACTCTTCAACGAATGCTTCGCCTTGTGTCATCCATTTTGCAGCTGGTTTGCCTTTTAAGTAATGATCAAAGTACTGCATCATACGTACTGAAAAATCGACCTGATTAGGAAACTTTTTCAAATGATGCGGTTCACCTTCGTATTGTAAAAAGGTTGCATCTTTACCTGCGCGGCGAAGCGCTAAGTAGTACTGCACGCCTTCGTGCCAAGGCACTGCATCGTCTTTATCGCCAAACATAATTAAAATAGGGGTATTTACTTTATCTGCAAAAAACACCGGTGAGTTTTCTATGTACAGCTCTGGTGCTTCAAATAAGTTTTTACCTATACGGCTTTGCCCTGTTTCGTATTGAAACTGACGAGCAAGACCTGATTTTAAACGTATGCCACTGTAAGCACTTGTCATGTTTGATACTGGCGCGCCAGATACAACCGCTTTAAACATATCTGTTTGGGTTATCATAAACGCACTTTGATAGCCTGCCCAAGAGTGACCTTGTAAGCCTATTTTATCTGGGTCGGCTATGCCTAAATCTATTAATTTTTGGGTGGCGTTTATCATGGTTTGCGTTGACGATTTACCCGGGTGACCTATTTCAAAACGAATATCAGGTAAAAATACCGCATAACCGTTTGAGGTAAACATAGGGAAATTAGGGCGATGGTTTAATTCCATTTTTGGAAAATCAAACATGCGTTGACTCATGTAACGATAAAAATACACTACCACAGGTACTTTATCGCCTTTTTTATAGCCCGCTGGTTTTATTAGTACGCCTTGTAAGTCTTCGCCATCAAAACCTTTATAGCTTATTAGTTCTGGCTTTTCGCCCCACGCAAAATTACTAATTTGTGGGTTTAGCGTGGTCACTTGTTTTGGTGCGCTAAAGCTAAAATCAGTTTGGTAGTAATCAGGAAATTGGCTATAAGTTTGCGAGGTAAATAAGTACTTGTCAGCCTTTTTGGCTTTTTTAACTATATCAAAGCGTTTATTACCGCTAAGCACCTTAGTTAGTGTGTTAGTGGTTAAGTCGAGCTTTGCAACTTCGCTTTGTTTAGTTTGTAAGTTAATAGCAGAGACAAGTAATGTATCGCCTTTTTTAAAGCCCACTTGGGTTTTATCAAGCTTAATAACACGGTACTGCGTATTGCTTTGCTTACCATTAGTTAGGCGTTTAGCTTGCTTAGTTTTTACGTCAAATGCCCAAATATCGTATTTGCTATAAGCAAGCACTTGGCTGCTATCGGTCATCCAACCAGCAAAACCATAACCAGGTTGAGTAGATGGGTAGTCGTGTTTATCATCAGCAAAGGTTGCCTGAATCGCTTTTGTAAGCGATGTTACTTTATTATTTTTTAAATCTTTTAACTGTATTTGGCTATCGCTAAAATAAGCCGCAAACTCACCATTAGGGGCAAGGCTCGGTCTAAACGGGTAGTTACTTATAATTGGAGTTTGTTTACCGGTATTTATATTTACTGCAAAGTAATCAGCAAAAAAACCGCCGTACATTATTTTTTCTAGGTAGGGGATGTTAGATGAGCCAAGTAAAGACACATCTCGCTGAGGGTTTAGTGCAACCTCAGGCATGTTTGGTGTACTAAGTTGCGCAACTTTTTGCGAGTTAACGTGATACACCGCACTGTAATGGCGATTTTTATTAACTTCGTTCCATTGCTGCTCTTCACGTGGTTTTATTTGCGCATCGTTGTTGTGCCATACATTAAGACCTTTATGCTCACGTATGGTATCAAAGTCGTACAATGAAGCTTCGTCGGTATACTCTTTAGCTTTTACTTTAGCTGCTAATTTTGGATGGTTTTCAAAATATAAGCGCTCGCCATTTTCTGACCATTCAAGGGTGGCTGTTTTCCCTAACGTCCATGCTTTATTAGGTGAATCTATAGTTGAGAGCTTCTCGTTTTTATATAGCTGTAAAGTGTAGCTTCGGCGGCGCGTGTCATCATTTACATAGTTACCCAATGTAAACGCTGCAATATTGTCAGTGGGGTGCCACGCTATTTTATTTGCGATTACGCCCGGTTCATCAATTAATACGCTGCTATTAAAGTCACTGAGCTCAATTAACGCTATTTGGTTGTTATTACCATCGTTGTAACTTTGACTCACTAATAGCTGGCTGTTAGCTGAGTTAATAGCGTAGCTAAATACGTTTTCTATTGTATGAGTGCGTTTATCAGATAAATTTACGATAACAAGTGGATAGCTCTTATCTTTTTTATCGGGCGTGATAGCGTTGTCTTCTTCGTTTTTAGTGCTATCGGTTTTATCTTCTACTTTTGCGTCATCGTCTTTTTTATTTAAACGATAAGCAAGCCACATACCGTCATCAGATAACGTGTAATCTTTTACATCAGCAAAGCTTTGTTGGGCACCTGATTGTGTGTTTACGAGTACAAGATTATTTTTAAGTGTGTCTTTTTTTTTGGTTGTTTCTTTTTCAAGTAAGGTAGGTACTTGTGTAAAAGCGACCCAGTTAGCGGCTTTATTTATATGAGGCTTAGTGCCGCGTTCTACTTCTGCGATGAGTGTATTGCTTTGTAGTGAGTAAACTTGACCAGTTGCATTTCCACGATACGGCGTTGCACTAAAAGTGAGTACTTGACCATTGTCAGATAGTTGTGTGCTTTTAGCTGATTTAAAACTAAATACGTCTTTAAATTGTAGCGATTCTTTGGCGTGTATGCCGGTGCTAGTTAAGCTGGCAACGAGTGCCGTGCTTAATAAGGTGAGTTTTGTTTTCATTATTGATTCTCGTATTATGACATTGTTTCATTGTAACGAGTTTGGTTCATAATTCGAGCGGATCAGATAAATGGCAGCTACATACGACAAAACGACCCGCAGGTCGTTTTTTAGTATTCAATTTATTAATTTAGCAAACATTACAGCCAAATTTTTTGTAGCTCAAGCCATTGTTTTTCAAATTGAACACTTGGTTTTGCTTTAAAGTCGCTACGTACAAACTGATTCATTTTGCCTTCAACGTAGGCAAGTAAAAAGTTTGCAAGTGTAAGCTCATCACTTTGGAAGTTTTTACCCTCACGTAATTTGCGCTCACGAAGCACTTGTTTAAACTGAGTTTCTAGTTTTTCAAACAAGGTTTGTACACGTTCGCGTAAACGTTCCTGCTCACCTTGCAGAGCATCGCCCGTTAAAATACGAGTAATACCTGGGTTTTTTTCAGCAAAGGTTAGAAGTAATAATAGAATGTTATAAATGCGCGTTTGGCTTTCTTTTTCGTTTTCAATAATAATATTTATACGAGATAAAAGGGTATCTTCAATAAACTCAATTAAGCCCTCAAACATACGCGCTTTGCTCGGAAAATGACGGTATAGCGCGGCTTCAGACACACCCACCTCAGCAGCTAGTTTTGCTGTGGTGATGCGTTGTCCTAAATTAGTTTCTAACATTTGTGCGAGTGCTTGCAGTATTTGCTCTTTGCGATTACTTCTTTTTGTCGCAGGCATGAACATTCCTTTTTATTAGTTATTCTTAGTGGCGCAGTTAAGAACCCTAGTCATTTTTTGTTCAAATGATTGGCGTATGTTAATGTTTTATTCAGTTTGTTTCCAGCCTTTTTATAGATGTTTAGCCAGCTGTTCGATCACCTTGCGAGCTATTTCTACTTTACTTGTTGTTGGTAATTCTAGTTGTTCATTGTGCCAGTACAGTGTTAAAGCATTATGATCGGAATTAAACCCTAAGCCACTTTTTGATACGTCATTAGCGCAAATCATATCTAGATTTTTATTTTGTAGTTTACCTTTAGCATAGCTTTCTACATTTTGAGTTTCGGCGGCAAATCCAACCGTATAGGGGCGGTTTTGTGTAAGGTTTGCAATAGCTGCAATTACGTCAGGGTTTTTAGTTAAAGTAAGGGTGAGTTCGTCGCCTTGCTTTTTCATTTTTTGAGTCGCAATGTTTGCAGCTCGATAATCCGCAACAGCAGCGCAACCTATAAAAGCATCAGATTGTGATGCATAGGTAAGTGACTCAGTTAATAGCTCCTCAGCGCTTTCTATATTAATAAGGTTTACGCCAGTTGGGGCTTTTATAGTGACAGGGCCCGAAATTAAATTAACCTTAGCACCGAATTGCAAAGCTGCTTCTGCTAGTGCATAACCCATTTTTCCAGAACTGTGATTTGATATAAAACGTACCGGATCGAGAGGCTCACGCGTTGGGCCTGCCGTTATTGTAATTGTTTTTCCTGCAAGTAGTTGCGGTTGCTCTTTTGCTATACATAGCGCAACTAGCTCATGTGGCTCTAACATGCGTCCAGCGCCTATATCACCACACGCTTGCTCACCTTTACCTGGGCCCCAAATAAGTACGTTACGTGCTTTTAATGTGGCTAAATTTGCTTGTGTAGCTGCGTGTGCATACATTTGCTGGTTCATGGCAGGTGCTACAGCTACTTTTGCAGGCGTTGCTAGCAGTAACGTCGTTAGTAGGTCGTCAGCAATGCCCGCTGCCATTTTTGCAATAATATTGCAGGTAGCTGGGGCAACTAAAATTAAGTCAGCCCATTTTGCAAATTCAATATGCCCCATTGAAGCTTCGGCAGAAGGGTCTAGTAATGAGTCAGAGACTGTTTCTCCACTAACGGCTTGCATGGTCAGTGGTGTAATAAAGTGTTTAGCTGATTCAGTCATAACTACTTTTACTTCACAACCAGCGTCTTTTAATCGCCTAACGAGTTCTGCGCATTTATAAGCTGCAATACCGCCGGTAATACCTAGTACAATTTTTTTGTTTGTTAAGTTAGTCATGAATGTTCATCAGTTTTTATTAAATATTGGGCTTAAAATAACAAATCTTTACCCGTACAGCGAAGTTTTTTAATTCGAAATAACAGGCTAAATTTTAAATTTGCATTACATTTATAAGACACTTTCGCCTCTCAAGGATGAACAATGCAACTTACTTCACTTCCAAACTCACTTCGACCTCGTGAAAAACTCATCTCCAAAGGAGCTAAAGCACTTACTGATGCTGAGCTCCTTGCCATATTTTTACGAACAGGGTTACCAGGAATGAATGTAATTGAGTTGGCTCAGCATCTACTAAATGAAAATAAAACCCTACATAATTTGTTTAATGCCAGTATTGAGGAGTTTTGCTCTCAAAAGGGGTTAGGGACCGCAAAGTATGTGCAGCTACAAGCTGTATTAGAGCTAAGCCAACGTTATATGCAGGAGCGTTGCCAACGAGATGCAGTGTTTAATTCGCCAAACTCAGTTTATGACTATCTAACAATTCAAATGCGAGGCTTGCAACAAGAAGTATTTATGGTGTTATACCTAGATAGCCAAAATAGATTAGTAAAAGACGAAATACTTTTTTATGGCACAATTAATTCTGCCAGTGTTTATCCGCGTGAAGTGGTAAAGGCTGCCCTTAAAAATAATGCAGCCGCTGTTATTTTTGCGCATAATCACCCAAGTGGTATTGCAGAACCGAGCCAAGCAGACAAACTTATTACGAATAAATTGCAGCAAGCACTGCAATTGGTCGACATAAGTGTGCTCGATCACATCATTGTTGGTGGAGAAACCTGTGTTTCGTTTGCCGAGCGAGGCCTGATTTAGCTTTGTTAGACACATAAGTGTGTTAAAAATGAGCTGTTTAACGTGTTTTGGCAAATTAGTTTAATTTAAATGCAGTTTTTACTTTCCCTAAGGGCATTCGATCTTTATAATTAGCCGCTATCAAATTTACATATATGAGCTGATTGGATAGATCAGTGTTTGATCTTTGCCTGTAAAAGCTGTATAAAGAGCGCCCTTCGATTTATCTCTAGGGCGGAAATACACGGCCTTAGATTAAATTAAGCTCGAGCGAAGTTATTGGAGATATATAGACATGTCTAAAGTATGTCAAGTTACAGGTAAGCGTCCAGCGGTTGGTAATCACCGTTCACACGCGAGAAACGCGACTAGACGTCGTTTCCTACCTAACCTACAAACACACCGTTTTTGGGTTGAAAGTGAAAAACGTTTTGTAACATTACGCACTACTACTAAAGGTATGCGTATTATCGATAAAAAAGGCATCGACACGGTTCTTACAGAAATCCGTGCTCGCGGCGTTAAAGTTTAAGGATCTGAATCATGCGCGATAAAATCCGTTTAGTTTCAACTGCCGGTACTGGTTTTTTCTACACTACTGACAAAAACAAACGTAACATGCCTGAGAAGATGGAAATCAAAAAGTTTGATCCAAAGATTCGTAAACATGTTCTTTTTAAAGAAGCTAAAATTAAGTAATTTTAGTTCTTCTTTTAGAATTTAAAAACCCAGCTTAGGCTGGGTTTTTTGTTTTTAAACTATGATTAGCGAATTGACGTAAAAAAACCTCGTTGGCATAACCAACAAGGCTTTTAAATCAAAAAACGTTATACCAATAGCATTAAATTAGTGATTTATTATAGCGCTGAGAAAATAGCTCAATAACAAGGCGAAAATTATGACATATAGTTGTTCTATATGAATCATTTTTAACGCAGTGAGTAAGCTATTTAATGCGATAAAATAATCATGTTTTTAATAAAATTGGTATCATTAGATTTTTGTGAATGCATCTTGTAGTGGTGGTACTACTTGCTTTTTACGGCTCAGTACACCATCTAACCATACTTTATCATTCTCTGGTTTTACACCGTAAGCCTGCTCAACTAAGTTTGCATCGTCAGATACAATTAGCATTTCTGAGCCTTCTTTCATTATATCGGTAAGCAGTAAAAATACAGAGTGGCGGTTGCCCTCAACTTTTAGCTTAGCAATATCGGCTGCAAGGTCTGCTTTAATATCGTCAAAAACAGCAAGGTCGATTACTTCTAGCTGGCCAATGCCTACTAGGTTACCGTTCATGTTGAAATCTTTAAAGTCACGCATTACTAAATCACGTGCTGGTGTGTCTTCTACCGCAGATTTAACGCGGAACATATCCATACCCAATTCTTTAAAGTCTTCGATGCCTGCAATTTCAGCAAGCGCTTCAACACATTTAATATCGGCTGTGGTACATGTTGGCGATTTAAATATAACTGTGTCGCTTAAAATTGCACACATCATGATACCAGCGATGTCTTTAGGGATTTCTACGTTGTAGAAGTCATACATCATTTTAATAATGGTGTTTGAACAACCCACAGGACGAATCCAACATTCAAGCGGAGTCGATGATGTTAAGTCACCTAATTTATGGTGATCTACCACACCAACAACGCGAGCTTGGTCGATATCATCAGGTGCTTGTGTTTTTTCTGTGTGATCTACAATATACACATCTTCACCAGCGTAGCTTAACTTAAGCTCTGGTGCTTCAAAACCAAATCTATCAAGAATAAATTGAGTTTCAGGTGAAACTTCACCAAGACGAGTTGGAATTGCTGGCTCATCAATTTGGTTTTTTAAATAAGCCAGTGCAATTGCACCACAAATAGAATCTGAATCTGGGATTTTATGGCCCACTACATACATAGACATTGACGGAACTCCTTTAAATTTGCCGATATTCTAACAAAGTCTGCAGCCTTTAACATATAGACAGCGCAATTAAGTTTTAGTTACACTTTAAAATCTTGAATTTACTAGGTGTATTTATATGCGACTGGGCCGTAAAGGTTGGAACAACGTTATAATATTTTCGATGTTGATTATGATCTTCTTTTTAAATGGCTGGCATAAGCAATTTTTAGGAGGCGAGGATAAACCAGCGTTACAAGCTGTACTCCCCCAGCAAAGTTTTGTACTCACATTGCAATTTGTTGATCAAAAAATTGAGCGCATAGGAACAAGTTGGCGTACAACACCACTACAAAAAGATATACCGCTCGTGTGGAAAGCGTCTGAGCAGCAGCTTAGTGATTTAGTTAACCAATGGCAAAGCGCGGCGTTAATGGGGGTTAATGAGTCTGTTGTTTTTAACCCTAATGCGCCTTTATACGTTGCTACATTTGAGTTAGCTGGCGAAAGTATGCCGTGGGTTTATTTGCTCTACAAAGGCGATGGTCAATATTATTTACTCGAAAAGAGAAGCCAGCGAATACTCGCACTCGATTTAAAAACTGCTCAGCAGTTATTCCCTAGTTTTGATTTTTCACAAAGTGAGTCTAATTAATGCCTGAATTACCAGAGGTAGAAGTGAGCCGAATGGGCATCACTCCCCACGTACAAAACCAAGTTGTCACAAAGGTAAATATTTACAATGCCAGTATGCGCTGGCCAGTGCCAGATCACGTGTATCAACTTGAAGGGCTAATTGTTACAAGTATTGAACGACGAGCTAAATATTTACTTTTACATTGTGAGCTTGGGAGCACTATTTTACATTTGGGTATGTCAGGTAATTTGCGTGTAGTAGATAAAAGTGAGCCGCTTAAAAAGCATGACCATGTAGAGTTTATTTTTGGCAACGGTAAAGCACTGCGCTTAAACGATCCTCGTCGTTTTGGTTGTTGCTTATGGCAAGAGCCCGGTGAAGTGCATAAGCTACTCTCTAAGCTTGGTCCTGAGCCGCTTACCGATGATTTTTTTGCTAAACGCGTGTACGAACAATCGCGCAATAAAAAAGTACCCGTAAAGCAATTTATTATGGATAACGCAGTGGTGGTTGGTGTTGGTAATATTTACGCGAATGAATCGTTATTCAAAGCGGGTATACATCCAAAGCGAGAAGCGGGAAAAGTATCGCTCAAACGTTATCAAGCACTTATCCCTATTATAAAAGACACGCTTGCGGCGGCTATTACACAAGGTGGTACAACGCTTAAAGACTTTGCACAAAGTGATGGTAAGCCTGGGTATTTTGCTCAAGAGTTATTAGTATATGGGCGCAAAGGTAAGCCATGTATGACGTGCGAAAACGAATTAGAAGAAATTAGATTAGGGCAACGCAGTACTATTTTTTGCTCAAATTGCCAAAAGTAGTTATTTGAATTTTACCGACTCTAAATTTAATGAGATTTAAGGGCCAGCTTTAAAAGCGGGCCCTTTATTTTAAAGCTCGAACGGTGCTACACCGACTGCCTTCATTTTATATCCTACCTGCGCTATTTCGCCCGACCATGTTTCTGTGCTTATTATTCCGGTTACAACGATTGCGTCGTACAGACTATCTATAGGCACACCACCTTTAATCGTTACATGGACTATTTGATTTGGCGGTGGTGGTGGTACGTGTATACAGGCGCCAAAATAAGGCACGAGTAAAAACTCAGTAATAACTTCGCTATCGCCCTCAAGTGGCACAACAAAACCTGGCAAACTTACCGATTGACCATCAAGCGCTTTTACCACTGGAGCATCTAAATCGGGTTGCACCCAGTTTTGATCGCTGCCTTCGTGATTAGCTTGTGCTTGAGTGTCTATTTGCATATGACCTTTGGGAATTAAGTCTTCCCAAAAAATTTCTTTTGGTGGATTGGCACAGCTCGCTACGCTTATAAATAATAAGCTAATAGCAGCAATGTATTGAAAAGCTGTTTTAAAAAATGTCATAAAATACCTAAAAATTATGCTTTTATACTCATGCCATCGCTGAGTGAATAAAAATAAGCGCGAGTAGCGGGTATTAAGCCAATAACAAAACCTGCGGCCATAATAACCCCGATTAAGCCCAGTTCATAGTAAGAGAGCATTGTGATATTTACGCTTATACCGGCATGGCTTTGTAAGTAACCGCCGGCTGAAAAAATAACTAAATAGTAAAGCGCACTACCCACTAGGCAACCAAGTAGAGTTGTCAGTAATGATTCAATACTTATAAGTGTAAATAAATGCCAAGGGCGAGCGCCTACTGAGCGCAATATAGCAAGTTCGCGACGTCGCTGGCTTAGGTTTGCAAGCAATGTCGTTAACATACCAAGTAAGCTAACTAACACGACAACAGCTGAGAATAGTAATAGTATTTTTTCTACTATGGCGAGCATTTCCCATAAATCTTTAAGTGTTACGGTTGGCATAATGCCAAGCAGGGCTTCTGGCTTATATTGATTTATATTGCGCCTAATTTGTAATGTGTACAAAGGCGAATTAAATCCCATTAAAAATGCTGTAATTTGCTTAGGGTGACCAACTAGGTTGTTATCTTCGTCATGCTCATGCTCATGCTCATGCTCAAGGCTCGCTTTACCGCCGTGAATTAAATCGATTGCAGCCAAAGGAATATGCAGCGTTTTATCAACTGGCGTGCCTGTTGGGTTTAAAATGCCGACGACTTTAAATGGGTTGTCGTCATGATGATGAAAACTCGTGTTCCCCATGCCGTGCGATATAACAATAGAGTCGTTAAGTTTGTAGCCTAGTTTATTTGCAACTTCGCTACCGAGCACCACTTCGTTAATTGCGGCAAAAGGGTGGCCTTTGTGAAAGGTTAAGTTTTGTTTTTTTGCAAAGCGATAATGGCTAAAGTAATCAAGTGTTGTGCCTAGTACCGCTTGGCCTTTATGGCTGTCGCCTAGGCTTATAGGTATGCTCCATTTTACGCCTCGCTGACTTGTTATGTATTCATAACTTTTCCAACTTACGCCGTTATTAGTATGGCCAATTCTAAATACTGACGAAAGTAGCAACTGTATATCGCCGGTACGCGCACCAACAATTAAATCAGTGCCCGAAATAGTATTACTAAAACTACTTTTAGCATCAATTCGTACACGTTCAATACTCAAAAGTAGCATTACACTAATTGCGATAGTAAATAATGTAAGCAGTACACTTGCGCGGCGATTTAATAAGCTTTTGTAAGCAAGTTTAGCGATGATCATACCTGCTCCTGCAAATTTATAAGGTCAATGGAGCGGTTAAATAAAGGCTTTAGTGTTTCATCGTGGCTCACAAATACCAACGTACTATTAGATAGCTTTGCCTGCTCAAACAGTAGCTTTATAAAGCTACCACGATTATTTGTATCGAGTGCAGATGTGGGCTCATCAGCAATTATTAATTCAGGGCTGCCTATAAATGCGCGAGCGGCAGCAACGCGCTGTTGCTGTCCAATACTCAGTGTCGCTACATCTTTATGGTGATACTGGGCAGTAAGGCCTAAAGCATTTAATAACCGTATCGCTTCTTTTTGTAAGGCAGAGTTTTTATTTGATGATTGCTTTAATATTTTTTGTTTTCGGCTTTTTGAAAACTCACACCCAAGCGTTATATTTTCAATAGGAGTTAAATAAGGAAGCAGGTTAAAGTTTTGAAAAATGTAGCCAATGTGATCCGCTCTAAAAACATCACGGGTGGTATTGCTTAATGTAGTTAGGTTTTGGTTTAAAATTGATACCTCACCGCTAGTGGCTGTATTAATGCCAGCAAGAATCGCTAATAAGGTCGATTTACCTGAGCCACTAGGACCGTGTAAAAAAATATGCTCACCTTTTTCTATAACTAACTCTTTTATGTTGAGCGTGGGTGAGCTATCGCTTTTATGCCACTTAAAAGTTACATTTTTGAGGTTGATCATTACTTTATTTTACCATTTCCAATAATTAAGCTTTTTACGCATTTTAAAGTTTCTTATTACATTAAGTGGTTTTGGCTTTAGTTTTTCGTTACTTTGCAAAAATTCATTAGCTGCATTTAATACGCGCTGGCTAGATTGACCATCGGTATACGGATGAAGTTCCTGGCAATAGCTTTCAATATTTTTCATAAGTGTTTTAGGGTACGTGAAAGCCTGCTCTAAGGCTTCTTCAACTTTATTGGGGTCTGTAACATTAAGTAAGTGTTCCGCAGGAGCATTATTACAAAAGGTGACCACAGGTTTTCGTTGAACTAAAAACATTAAAAGTACTGATGATGTATCGCATAACATAACATCGGCTGATTTTAATAAAGGGACTACGTCGTCGGTCTCAATAAACGTTAAATTTTGATTGCTTAATGCCTTATATTTGCTCACCAATTCAGTTGGCATTTTTGGATGAAATTGCATTAAAATTCGCCATTTTCCGGTTTCACTAAAATGTTTTATTTGCTCATATAGCTTTGGTGCAAGCGATAGTCGCTTTGAAAATGTAGAGCAAATTAATAAGGTTGGTCGGGTGTCTGATTTATTTGTATAAGGCGTTTCGGTGATGCCATCAAATAGTCGGTCAAGAGCAGGCCAGCCAGTTTCTGTTACCTTGAAATAGCCTAGTTTTCTTTGTAAGGCTTTAAATGGGATTGTTGTATTTGGGCCTTGTGTACAATACAGGTCGAAACAACCTCTAGCTTTAAGATGATCGTTATTCCCTTTTTTATCTAGCTTACCTGCATCAAAGCCATGAAACACACCTACTTTGATACCAGGGAAAAAAGTGGGTATTAAATTAGCCGGTGCAAACGTTGCATCGGGTTTCCATTCGTGAATATCTTCTATTGTATTAAGCCGTTTTTCTTCTTTTTTTAAAAAATTAGGATTGACTGCCACACCTTGTAAAAACCAGCGCACTTCACCACCATTAGCTAATATTGCAGCCTGAATGGGCCTCAAAATAGCATATGAATAATTTTGAGAAATATACATTAAGTATTTTTTATTTTTAGTGGCAGTTAAGTAGTTCAAGCTATCTCCTCAGGCTGATTAGCACATTAAGTTTACCCCATTGCGAGTCGCTTATAAATATATGCCTTTATTTGTTTTAAGCATCCGATTGAGCTTTGAGGTTGGCTAGATTATTATACAGCCCATATAACCCCATACCATACTTTGCTCAAAGAGCATCCCTAACCCCGGAGATAGCATGACTAGCTATAAAGTTTTAGACGTAAACGATGATTTACCCATTCGTACCAAAGGTGAAGTACACAGCGGTAAAGTTCGTTCAGTTTATTGGTTAACTGATGAAGACAGCGCTCGATTAATTAAAGATAAAGGCTATCAAGTACCGACTGGTACTGAGCTTGCGATTATGGTTATTTCAGACCGAATTTCTGCATTTGATTGCATTTGGCAAGGCGAAAACGGTTTAAATGGCGTACCAGGTAAAGGTATAGCGCTAAACTCAGTGGCAGCCCATTGGTTTAAGTTATTTGATAAAGCGGGTCTTGCGGGCAATCATATTGTAGATATTCCGCATCCGTATGTGTGGATTGTACGTAAAGCCAGTACAGTAAAGGTAGAGGCAATTGCTCGCCAATATATTACGGGTAGCATGTGGCGCGATTACGCTAAAGGCATACGTAACTTTTGTGGTATTGAATTAACAGAGGGTTTAAAAGCGAACCAAAAGCTTGATAACGTTTTAATTACGCCGTCAACAAAAGGTATTATTGAAGGCGTTGCTGATATTCCACCTGTTGATGATGTAAATATTACTCGCGCTAATATTACTAATAATTTAGACGTATTTAACTTTAAATCGGCAGATGATGTAACCAAATACGAGAAACTGTTAGTTGAAGGTTTTAAATTAATTAGTGATGAACTAGCGAAGCTTGACCAAATTTTTGTAGATACTAAATTTGAGTTTGGTTATGTAGAGGATTTAAATGGCGCGCAACAGCTTATATATATTGATGAAGTAGGCACGCCTGATTCGTCACGTATTTGGGATGAAGCTGCTTACAAAGATGGTAAAATTGTTGAAAATTCTAAAGAAGGCTTTCGTCAATTACTGATTAATAACGTGCCAGAGAGCGACGTATTATTAAATAAAGATCGCATGAGTGAGCGTGAGCAGTTAGCTAAAGATTATATTTTACCAGAATCAGTAATGCTTGAAGTGTCAAATACCTATGTTGGCATAGCGAGTAAAATTGTTGGCAGAGATATCGTGATCCCTGAAGATCCTCGCCAAGAAGTTATTACTATTTTAGATAACGATTACGGATTAATTGTTAAATAACAGCACTTAAGTGCTAATAAAGCCAGTAACTAAATCTTTATTTTTAGTTACTGGGCTATAATTCTTGCAATTAGTGCTCGTCTCTAATTAACTTAACCTAACATTAATGTTTAGGTATTGTTATGTTTGAACGGGCATTGCAAAAATTTGCTAAAAGTCATTACTTTTTAGCTATAGGTTTGTTTTTTAGTCAGTTTGCTTTAAGTGCAAATATTGAATTAGTAATAGAGGATCAACACGGCCAAAAGTTATCAGGTGCTGTGGTTGAGCTTAATATTGCTGGTAAACAAGCCACACCATCAAATTTGCCCATTGCTATAATGGACCAAGTCCATAAGCAGTTTTTACCCGAATTATTAGTTGTACAACAGGGTCAAAAAGTTAACTTTCCTAACAGCGATAATATTCGCCATCATGTTTATTCTTTTTCACAAGCTAAGCCTTTTCAACTAAGATTATATTCAGGCCAACCAAAAGAGCCCATTACGTTTGAGCAACAAGGGGTTGTTGTTTTGGGGTGTAATATACATGACTCTATGGTTGGCTATATTTATGTAGCTAACAGCGAATTCGTATATAAAACAGATAAAAAAGGCTATGTAAATTTGCCTATTAATACACTGCCTGCACAAGTGAGTGTGTGGCATCCATTACAAACAGCACCATTGGAGAATAAAAAAATGATAACAATTAATTCTCAAAAACAGTTACAGATAACAGTAAACACATCAACTCCAGCACCTAGAAATACCTTTGGTAGTAAGTTTAAGGCTGGTAATGACTAATAGTTTACGAAATCGCATAACCATTTTATGTGTTGGCTTAGTGTTATTAACCACTATGGTCAGCTTGTTTAGTTTTTGGTGGTCTACGAGTAAGTTTCAAGAAGAAAAAGTAAATCAAGATATTACCGTAGCGCAAAATGTTTATAAGCAATATTTAAAGTCAAAAGAAAGCCTACTGTTAACCGCTGCAAAAGTACTCACCTCCGATTTTGGTTTTAAGCAAGCTGTAGCAACGAGAGATGCAGGTACAATCAGCAGCGTGCTGTTTAATCACAGTCAGCGTATTGATGCCGAATTAATGTTGTTACTTGATTTATCGGGTAAGCTAATTTCCGCTAATACTGACGAAGACGCTTTTGCACACAACTTAAAGCCCTTGATGGAAGAGCTTTTAAGTGCGCCAGAAGAGTCTAGCTTTGTGGTGCTTAATAACGAGCTGTATCAAGTTATTTTATTACCTGTAAAAGCACCACGTACAGTGGCCTATAGTTTGGTAGGTTTTAAAATTGATGACAATGTAGCCCATGAACTAAAAAGCTTAACAGGTATGGATGTAAGTTTTATAGGCAGTGCTGACGATATTGTTATTAGCTCATTAGCTAATCGTCCTGAGCAATTTGAACCTGTTAGCTATTTTAGTACCGTAACCACATCGCGGTTTTTTGGTGAGTATTTAGTGTATCGTAACCGAGAAATAGATTTACCATCGTTGTTGACCCATCCCATAATTATTTTACTGAGCGCCGATTTAACTCAAAGTTATAGTGACTTCGAAAAACTGCTTTTTACACTTATTATTTTAGCTATTTTAACTATGTTTGTAGGTGTTATTACAAGCAGCATATTTGCAAATAATTTAACTACGCCACTTACTCAACTAGCTGTAATAGCAAGGCAATTTGCACAAGGTAATTATGCATTTGAATTCAAAGGGCGAAGGCAAAGTACCGAAATAGACACGCTAGTCGCAGCGTTTGATAGCATGGGTAATGATATTAATCAGCGCGAGCAACAAATTAGCTTTCAAGCTAGACACGACTCCCTAACAGGCTTTTATAACCGCTCAGCCATGCTTGAGGTGCTTGATGATGAGTTAGATTCATCAGCCGAGTACACGCTCGTTGCAATAGACATAAAAGGTCTTCGCCACATAAACGATAAGCTCGGTCCGCGCATTGGTGATGACTGCCTAAAGGCCGTTGCTTGCAGAATAAGTGAGTTTTCGGATGAGTTAGGGGGCTTTCATGCCCGTATTGGCGGCGATGAGTTTTTAACTGTGTTTCCGACTGCGGCAGCGCGTGAACACAAAAGCGGGATTGTTGGCTTAATGGCACAATTACAAGCGTGCTACACCATTCAAAAACTAAAAATTAACTTACGCTTTAGTGCAGGCATTGTGCAGTATCCTACCCAAGGAATTGCAAGTGATGACTTAATGCGCCGCGTGCTAATTGCTGTTGAAAGTGCTGCAAACACACAAGAGAGCATACATTATTATCAAAATGGTGAAGACGAGGCGCACTTAGAGCGCTTAATAATGCTTGATGAGTTAAAGCAGGCTATTAGTGATGATGATGGTCAGCTATTTATGACCTATCAGCCAAAATTACACATGAAAACGCAAAAAATAGATAAAGTTGAGTCACTTATTCGCTGGCAGCGAAAAGATGGTAGCTGGGTTAATCCTGAACTGTTTATTGACTTAGCTGAGCAGTCGGGCCTTATTGTTGAGCTTACTGGGTGGGTTGTTAATACGGTTGTAGCACAAGTAGCTGATTGGCAGTTTAAAAATATAAACTTACAGGCTGCAATAAATGTATCTGCGCAAGACATAGCATTTCCGGGCTTTCATGCTGCATTAGTTCGTACGCTTAAAAAGTACAAAGTAGATCCTAAGCTGATCACTATTGAGCTTACTGAGCGCGATATGATCGAAAACGAAGAAAAAGGTATTAAAGCGCTCGAAAACCTAAAGGCAATTGGCGTTAAAATATCATTAGATGATTATGGTGTAGGGCAAACATCACTTGGTCGATTAAAAATGTTACCGATTGATGAGCTTAAGCTAGATAAGTGCTTTATCCTAAAACTTGATGAATCGCAAAAAGATCAATTTATAGTGCAATCATCAATTACGTTGGGGCATCAGCTAGGTTTCTCGGTTGTAGCTGAGGGGGTTGAAACACTTGGCTCATTAAATTTACTTAGAGGTATGCAGTGTGACCATGCACAAGGCTATTACTTAAGTAGGCCTTTAAAAGCAGAACTATTAGAAGAATGGCTGGAGGAATACTATGCAAAAAATTAAATACTTATTAGCAAGTTTGTTTTTAATAGTTAGTGTGCCGAGCATTGCAAGCAATGGAAAACTGCTAGCTACGCCGGGAGTTTCTCAAATTGAAGGCAGTGGCGGCGGGGGGATTGTACCGTGGGCACAACTTGCTGGGTATGCAAGTGATGATGAATTTTCGGTAAATGGCTTTTGTAGCCGCGCAGATGTAACCGACTACACACTTGACGTATGTGGTGCACAACTTAATTTATTTAATCGTGTTGAACTTAGTTATGCCCAACAGCGCTTTGATGTACCAGCACTTGATGCTGAAATAGAGCAATCAATTACAGGTGCTAAAATACGTTTGTACGGCGATATTGTTTACAGTGATTGGCCACAGCTTAGCTTAGGAATTCAGCATAAATCACTGGATGATGGCAGTATTGCAACACTTGTAGGCGCAGAAGAGACTAGCGGTACTGACTACTACCTCGCTGCTAGTAAATTACATTTAGGGGCTATTGCTGGCTATAACTGGTTTTGGAACGTAACTACACGATACAGTGAAGCTAATCAACTTGGTCTACTTGGTTACGGTGGAGAAAATACTAGCGGAAAAGTATTATTTGAAGGCAGCACAGCACTATTTTTTAGTCGCGAAATAGCCGTAGGTGTTGAGTATCGTCAAAAATCAAATAACTTAAACTTAGGTGAACAAGATTGGAAAGACTTATTTGTAGCGTGGATGCCTAACAAGCATGTGAGTGTGACAGCGGCTTACCTTGATTTAGGAAGCATTGCAGGGGCTGACGATCAAACAGGTTGGTATTTATCGGTAACAGGGTATTGGTAATGAAAAGCGTTGGTATTTTTTTGATTTGTTTAGGGTTGCTTAGTGGGTGTGCAAATTCTACTAAGCTCTCACTTTATCAAAAGCTGGATGGTAAAGCGGGGATAGGCAGGATTGTTGATAGCTTTATCTATCAAATAGGCAATGACGAGCAGATAATTCATTACTTTGAACACAGTAATATAGCGCATTTCCGCCAAGGATTTATTAATCATATGTGCATGTTAGTAGAGGGCCCGTGTACATACGATGGCGACTCTATGGTGGCAATTCATACTGGTATGCATATTACAGAGAAAGATTTTAATCATGTTGTTGATTTGCTTATAAATGCAATGAATGAGCAAGATGTTAGCCATAGCTTACAAAACGATATTCTTTCTAGAATGGCGCCACTTCGTGATGAAATTATAAAAATGTAACTATAAAGCTTTCAAAGTAATTATTAAGTAAAGGGAACCTTGCTTTGATTGCATTGTCCACATAGAATTATTTCATAAAAACAACAATTGGCAAATATAGCTTGTATGGCTTATCTATTTATTTCTCGCAAAAATGTACACGCAAAATACTATAAAAAAATAATCAAAAGATTGTCGATGAATTGCCAATTACACATCATGGGAGCGCCTAAGCTTTCTGCTGTGAAATATTTAAAAGATGCGTTCCAAGTTAATTTTACTGGTGTAGTAAACTCTCAACTAAAACGTAAAAGAGCACGTAATACAACTTGGAATAATTCTATCATTACTGCGGTTTATAGTGCTGGTTTAGTTTTATTTGAACGATTACGATACGCTAAGTATTTAGCCTTATTAACCGAGACTAATCCTGAATGCATTGTTATTTGGAACGGCAATAAACTTCCAAATACAACCGTTGCTATGGCTGCAAAAGCATTAGGTGTAAAGCAGTTTTATTATGAAAATGGTTTACTACCCAGTACAAGCAGTTTAGACCCTAATGGTATAAACTATAATGCGTCGTTAAGCCGTGACCCTTCTTTTTACCTAAATTTTGACCCACAAAATAAGTTAAACTTTTCTGCGCCGGATTTAATTCCAAGAGCTGATCATAAAAAACGCTGTGAATTTGAGTGCGCCGATGTGCCAGAACGCTATATATTTGCGCCTTTTCAAGTACCTCATGATACTCAATTAGCTAGCTTTTCTCCGTGGATAAACTCTATGGACATGTTTTACGACGAGGTGATTAAAGCTGTCAAAAGCTTAAATGATCCAAGTTTAAAAGTGGTTTTTAAAGAGCATCCGTCGTGGCATAAACATTACGCTCATCTTTATGAAAAAGATCCGATTGCAATCTTTGCTAATGGAAATCAAACAAGTGATTTGATTAAGTGCGCTGAAGCCGTATTAACGATTAATTCAACGGTCGGCTTAGAAGCATTACTGCTAAATAAACGAGTTTTAACTCTTGGACAAGCCTGTTACAACATTGAGGGTTTGGTAAAGCATGCAAGCACTGCAGAGCAACTTGCAGCAAATCTGAACGAAGTAATGCAGGGCTGGCAACCAAATACATTATTAAAGGATAAGTTTTTTAGCTTTATTGAACATGTATATTGTATTCCTGGCGTTTGGAAACACACTGAAGATAAACACATTAAAGCGATTGAAGCGCGTTTTACGGGTAATGACGAGTTTGCTAAGTATCATGGTGATAAGGAATCGTAGTGAAAAACCTAATTAGCTGTCAGCAATTACACGAGCAACTCCACAACCCTGCATTAGTGATATTTGATGCAGGTATGCTGCGCCCAGGTGTTTTGGGTACTTATTCGCCGCAAGCAATGCTGCCCAACGCTAAACGTTTTGACATAAAAAACGAGTTGGCCGATAGATCAAATTCCTTACCAAGTACGGTATGCAGCGAGCAGCAGTTTACCCACGTGATGCAAAATGCAGGTGTAAATAACTATTCGTTTATAGTTGTATACGAAGATGGCGGTTTATTTAGCGCAGCAAGGGCGTGGTGGATGTTTAAAGCTATGGGGCACCACAACGTAAAAGTACTCAGTGGTGGCCTTAAAAAGTGGTTAGAGAGCGGTTACGCCACACAGCAAGGTTATAGCAAATCGTTAGGTAAAGGTGATTTTACGGCAAGCTATAATTCTGAGTATTTTATCAATAGCCAACAAGTGGTTGACGCAATTGATGAGCCCAGCACTGTATTGCTAGATGCACGTGCTTATAAGCGTTTTACAGGCGAAGAAAGTGAACCCCGAAAAGGCATGCGTAGCGGGCATATCCCAAATAGTCGCTCGTTGCCTTTTATGAATTTACTAAATAAAGGTGAAGCCAAACCACTTACTGAAATTAAAGCGATATTTAATGACGTGGTCGGGGATACGCAGCAGTTACAGTTTAGCTGTGGATCAGGTATTACAGCCTGTGTTTTAGCGTTATTTGCTACTGAATGTGGTTACAGTAATTTAAGCGTTTATGATGGCTCGTGGAGTGAGTGGGGTGCAAGTGATTCATTACCCATCGCCACAGGAGAAAAGTAGATGTTTTGGATATGTAAAGCTTGCTCACGTTAAAAACGCAGCGCCTCTAAACCTCTTTGTGAATAACAGTATTTAAAAATATTATTTACAAGGAGAAGTGAAAGAGAAGAAAATGAGAAGGTAAAAACCAGTGCTTACTCGTATTTGAATACTATTTTTATACAATCACTTACTCTAAAAGCGCAGCGCCTCTAAACCTCTTTGTGAATAACAGTACTTAAAAATATTACTCACATGGAGAAGTGAAAGAGAAGAAAATGAGAAGGTAAAAACCAGTGCTTACTCGTATTTGAATACTATTTTTATACAATCACTTACTCTAAAAGCGCAGCGCCTCTAAACCTCTTTGTGAATAACAGTACTTAAAAATATTACTCACATGGAGAAGTGAAAGAGAAGAAAATGAGAAGGTAAAAACCAGTGCTTACTCGTATTTGAATACTATTTTTATACAATCACATACTCTAAAAGCGCAGCGTCTCTAAACCTCTTTGTGAATAACAGTATTTAAAAATATTACCCACAAGGAGAAGTGAAAGAGATGAAAATGAGAAGGTAAAAACCAGTGCTTACTCGTATTTGAATACTATTTTTATACAATCGCTTACTCTAAAAGCGCAGCGTCTCTAAACCTCTTTGTGAATAATTGCATTTAAAAATATTACTCACAAGGAGAAGTGAAAGAGAAGAAAATGAGAAGGTAAAAACCAATGTTTGCTCGTAGTTGTATTAAATAGCTTTTACTTTTTAAAACCATAAGGGCAGTTTTTACAACCATTTTTGCAGCACGAACCACGCTTTAAAAAAAACCACTTACTAAATATCATGTAACCACTTTGCATGGTGTAGTCGAGCCCCTCAGTTAAATTGTCGTTACCTCTAAATTGCTTTGCAAAGTCTATTTGGGTTTTAATAGGTTGTGTATAAACACCCTCTAAAAAAGTATTTATTTTATTAAGCGTACACTTGCGGCATAAACAACTTGTTGCTGTGATATCAAGCGGTAAAATAGCCGGCAGCTCATTGCACCAACACGCTGATATATCGTCTACATTACACGTTAAAGTACTGTGGCATTGAGTGCAGTTAAGTTCAGTCATTATAATTCTTTTTAGTAACAGTGAGCCAAGAATAACAAATATTATGAATACACAAAAAGCATTAGCTGAATTTATTACATTTGGTGAGCAAAGGGACGAAGCTATATCGGTTATCGTTTCAAGCCCTGCTGATAGCAATAAAACTCATTATACTCTCTCAACCGAGGTTTTAATTGATGTGCTGAAACGCTGTTTAAGTAACGAAATAGACTTAGATGATCTAGAGCTTTGGGCAAACGTAATTGAATCGCGAGATGACATTGATTGTGCTGAGCACGAAGGTTTTATTTATGCGCTCAGTAATAGCGAGCAAATGGGAGAGCTTAATCATCAAAAGCTTGCTCAAATAGTTGCGTTAGTAAAAGTTTGATTTGTTTAAAAAGCGAGGTGTAAAACCTCACTTACAATCTATGCAACCCTGTAGGTGCGAATTTATTTCGCGCTCATGTAACGTGGCTTTTGAGATTAAAAGCGAGGTATAAAACCTTACCTACAACAACACATGCACTAAACTTAGGTGCGAATTTATTTCGCGCTCATGTAACGTAGCTTTGGTGTTAAAAAATGAGGTGTAATACCTCACCTACAAAAAAACCGCACTTCAATTGAATGCGGTTTTTTAAATTGAAGGTAATCGTTTTAAGCGATTATTTATGATATCCCAAGCACGTTTCTACTTCGTTTTTAGAACCTAAAATAACAGCTACTCGCTGGTGGATTGCATCAGGCTGAATATCCATAATACGCTCAGTACCGGTCGATGCGATACCGCCAGCTTGCTCTACTAACATAGCCATTGGATTTGCTTCGTAAAGTAGGCGTAATTTATTTGGCTTTTTAGGATCTTTAGTGTCTGTAGGGTAAGTAAACAAACCACCACGGCTAAGCACGCGATGTACATCGCCCACCATTGCTGCAATCCAGCGCATATTAAAGTTTTTAGCGCGCGGGCCTGTATCGCCTGCTAGCAAATCATTGATGTAGTTTTGCATAGCTGGCTGCCAATGGCGTTGGTTAGACGTATTAATGGCAAATTCGTTTGTATCAGCAGGGATTTCGGCAAAATCTTGTGTAAGTAAAAAGCTGCCTTGTGTTTTATCAAGGGTAAACATGCGCGTGCCTTTACCTGTAGTCAGCGCAAGCATTGTTGATGGCCCGTAAAGTACGTAACCTGCAGCAACTTGCTTGTGACCTGGTTGCATAAATATGCTTTGATCAGCAGCGTCAGAGCCTTCAGGCGCTTCCATAATAGAAAATATAGTACCCACAAGTGAGTTAATATCCGTATTTGACGAGCCATCGAGTGGATCAAATGCCACTATAAATTTAGCGTCTGGGTTACCTGCTACTGTGTAGTCTTCTTCTTCAGACGCGATTGCTTTAACCGTACCTGATTCCAGTAAAATATCTTTTAACAACTGATTAGATAATACATCGAGCTTTTTTTGAGTTTCACCTTGAATATTCTCATCAAGGGTTGAGCCTAATACGCCAGAAAGCGCGCCTTGACCAACGCGAAACGAAATTTCTTTGCATGCTGCTAAAATTGTTCGAATTAATGATAAAAGTTCTCTTGAACAACCATCTTCAAGTAATACTGGAGGGAGTCTACGCATTCTATTTTCCTGATAACGTGTTAAAACCAATCATAATGTGAGAGAGATTAGCTTAGAGCGCTGAAATTCGTCTTAAATAACTGTATTGTTTAAATAGCACCCTATAATGGGACCACCTAATCGTACTTAAAACACAAATAACAAAGATAAGATTATGAAAAAAATACCACTACTAAGTTACATATTCTTTACTGTGCTGTGCTCTATCATAACTCAAGCGCACGCAGCAATTAAGTCAATTGATGAATTTACTACGCAAATGAATCATTTTCCGGGCTATTATTCGTTTTTTTACGATACCCAAAACGCAAAAGTATATTTAAAAGTTGATAAGTTTGAACAACAATTTTTACTGCAGCAAAGCTTGCCTTACGGTATTGGCTCTAACGACATAGGCCTTGATAGAGGTCAGCTTGGTAATACTCACCTTGTGCAGTTTGAGCGTTTTGGCGACAAAGTAATGCTACGCGCTGTAAATACTTACTATCGTGCTAATACAAGTAACAAGGCTGAACAGCAAAGTATCAAAGAGGCGTTTGCATCAAGTATACTTGCTGGTTTTAAAGTGGTCGCAGAAGATAAAGCCACAGCACTTATTGATTACACGCCTTATTTATTAAGTGATGTACACGGCGTAAGCCGCACACTTGCTGCACGAAAGCAAGGCAACTTTAGCCTTGATGAATCACGTAGCGCCGTTTATATGAATCGCTCAAAAGCATTTGTAAAAAACACCGAGCTTGAAGCCGTACTTACATTTAAGGGCACAAAACCAGGTGAATTTGTTCGCCAAGTAAGTGCCGACCCTTATGCGCTTACTGTTCATATGCATCATTCACTTATTCAATTACCAGATGATAACTACACGCCTCGTAAGTTTAATCCGCAATCAGGTTTTTGGAGTATAGAACATAAAGATTACGCAGCGCCGCTTGGTGAGTCTATGTATGTGCGTTATATACCGCGTCATCGTCTAACTAAAAAGGACTCAAGCTTACCTATTAGTGAGCCTGTTAAACCAATCGTTTATTACCTTGATCCTGGCGTTCCAGAGCCCGTTAAAAGCGCTTTGCTTGAAGGTGGAAAATGGTGGAACGACGCATTTACGGCTGCAGGATATAAAAATGCATTTATAGTAAAAGTGCTGCCAAGTAGTGCCGACCCTATGGATATTCGTTACAACGTCATTCAATGGGTACACCGTGCAACGCGTGGTTGGTCATACGGAAGTTCTGTAATTGACCCGCGTACAGGTGAAATACTTAAAGGGCATGTAACACTTGGCTCATTGCGTGTTCGCCAAGATATTTTAATAGCTGAAGCACTCGCTGCTCCTTATTTAAAAGGCAATGAAGTTGCTAAAAACTTGCAAGCAATGGCGCTTGATCGGATTCGTCAATTAAGCGCGCATGAAATTGGTCACACGTTAGGTATTGCTCATAACTTTGCGGCATCGGTAGGTGATAGAGCTTCTGTAATGGATTACCCACATCCGCTACTTAGTTTTAATGAACAAGGTAAGCTTGATGTTACGCGCGGCTATGCAACAGGCATGGGCGTATGGGATACCCAAGTAATTAAATATGGCTATAGCGATTTTACTAACCAAGATGAAAGCGCAGAACTTGCTGCTATTTTAAAAGAGAACAAAGCCAAAGGCCTTGAGTTTATATCAGATAGCGACGCTCGTGCTAAAGGTGGCGCACATCCAACCGCTCATTTATGGGATAACGGCACTAATCCTTCGCAGGAGCTTTTACGAGTACTCGACGTACGTAAAAAAGCGCTTTCGCAGTTTGGTATTAATAATATTAAAACGGGCGATTCATTATCGCAATTAGAGAAAAAACTAGTTCCGCTTTATCTGTTTCACCGTTTTCAGGTTGAGGCTGCGGTGAAGCTTATAGCCGGTGTTGATTACGAATACGAAACACGCAGTGACTCACCCGTAAAAGGTGCGCAAGTGGTTGATAAAAAAATGCAACAAGAAGCGGTAAACGCTATTTTTGCAACGCTTAAGCCAAGTAACTTGTTACTTCCTGAATCGGTACTATCACTAATTCCGCCAAAAGCGTATGGCGAGTCTAAGTCGCGCGAGAGCATAGTGGGGCGCACAGGGTTAACGCTCGATGCAATGGCATTACCCGAGGTTGCAGTGCAGCACAGCTTGTCGCTTTTATTAAACGCACAACGTTTAAACCGCCTAGCGCAGCAGCAAGCACGTAGTAATGACTTTTATAGTTTAGATGAGTTACTTGAGGAGCTATATGGCCAAGTGTTTAACGCGTCATCACCTAATACAATGACAGGTAAAATAACTCAGCGCGTGCAATTTTTAACTGCAAAAGCCATGGCTGATTTAGTAGCAAGCGATAGTGCAAGCCCTGAAGTGCAAGCGCAGTTACGTTACTACTTAGTTAAATTGAGTGAAGACTTTAACCAAAACTCAATGCTGAGCCATACAAGTACTGGCGAGAGTGCGTTTAAGCAATATTTAGCTGAGCAAGTAAATCAGTTTTTAATTAAAGGGCAATGGCCAAACAACTTTAAAGTGCTGCCAATCCCACCGGGCTCACCAATTTAGAATAAAAAGTAGAAGCGCTTATTTTAAATCAATCATTTAATCAATCATAAAGCAAAACACCGAGTATATTTATACTCGGTGTTATTTTATTCTAAAAACGAATACGTACTCTAAGACTTTATTTGCACTAAATCGTAATCGGCCATACCAGGTACTATTGCCTGTAAGCGAGACTCGGTTACATCGAGTGCATTTAAACATTCGCAATACTCAGAAGCCTTAAGCTCTAATTGATGTGCCTTTTTTTGTAGCGATTTATCAATTTCTCTTGAGATAATATCCATGCGTTGCCCCATGTCGTTAATGCGATCTTCTATATTACCTTCACGCGATTTAAACGCATCTCCAAGTGATACCAAAATAGCACCTAACGATCCATGCACAGCAGAGTGAATTTGCTGGCTGATCTCTTTAGTAAAAAAATCATCTATTTGCGAAAGTGATTGAGGGGCTATAAAAAAGAAGTCATCTCCGCGCTTAAACTTATCCATTAGCGCGCGCTCTACATACTGCAATTGTGTTTTAAGTACTTCAGGTTCTTTGTCTGACATACCTTCAACTACGTGTTCAATAGCGCTTAAACCTAAGTTAACACCATCGGTAGCAAGGTTTACTAATTCGGGGACTGTGTGGCGAATACCATTACTAAACTGTTCGAGTACTTTGCTTTCGTCATCGCTTAAATCAACCCAATAACCGCGAATAAACAGTTGGTTATTGTTATTAATTTGGACACGAGTTT
The DNA here is from genome assembly GCF_015864815.1 of Pseudoalteromonas sp. NZS100. Lineage (NCBI taxonomy): Bacteria > Pseudomonadati > Pseudomonadota > Gammaproteobacteria > Alteromonadales > Pseudoalteromonadaceae > Pseudoalteromonas > Pseudoalteromonas sp. NZS100. The sequence continues at coordinate 77,973 of NZ_JADYWM010000004.1, read as the reverse complement.
GGCCTTTATCTAATATGCGAATTGCATCGTCAGTAATAATTAAACCATGACGTAATTCAACATCGCATTGGGCTTGAGCAAAGACACTAGTGCTTGAGAGCGCCATGGATAACGCCAATATCGAACGAGATAGAAACGCCATAAACACCTCAAAAAGACTAAAATGGAAGGCGAGTAGGTTAACAAAAAAACAACTTTATGCAAGGGAAAATAAACCTATCAACTATCTCACAGAATAGTTGTATAGAGTGCAGCTTGAGTTTTTAGATACGGTTATGTTGGGCAAAATCAACAGTCCAACAAAGGGCTTAATATATAGCTGGAGAGGGTAGAATTGGCTCATAGTAAAATAAGAGCACGTGGTTTTTAAATGAAGTTTAAAAAGATATAGCTATTTATATCAATTAAGCTTAATTGCCGACTCTAAATTTACTCTGGAGTCGGCTCAAAAACTAAATATTTAGTGTGAAACCACTATTAAGCGAATTGCATCAAGTTGTAACTGCGTTTTTTCAATATACGTAGTTAGGTCGTTGCGTTGCTTATCGTAGAAGGTAATTTCTTCTTGGCGAATATTCGGATTAATTTGCTTAAGGGCAACAAGTCGCTCTTGCTCTTCACTGAGTGACGTTTGCATTTTAGCAAGTGACGCTGCGCGAATAACTTCAAGTTTTTCTTGTGCCATATCTTTAGCGGTAGTGATCATCGGGTGAACAGCGCTTTGCAATGCACCGGCAAGCTTACTTGCTGTTTGGCGGCCAACGGCTGATAACTGTTGATTAAAGCCTTCAAATGCCACGTTTTCACCTAGGTTATTACCTGCTTTATCGAGCAATATACGAATTGGTGTAGGCGGTAAAAAGCGACCAACTTGTAATACTTTTGGTGCCATTGCTTCTGCAACAAAAATAAGCTCAACAAAAAAGGTACCAGGCGGTAACTTTTTATTTTTAAGTAAAGCCACCGATGCGCTACCAAAGTCGTCGTCACAAATCATATCCATGGTGCCTTGCACCATAGGGTGATCCCAGCTGATAAAGTGTACATCTTCTTGCGAAAGTGCCGTGTCGCGATCAAAGGTAACCGTCATACCGTCTTCTTTAAGCGATGGGAACGATGCATTTAACATATGCTCCGTTGGCTTTAAGATAATGGTGTTTTCGCCTTTATCTTCTTGGCTTACGCCAAATGTGTCAAACACGTTGATCATGTAGCTTGGCAATTCAAACTGGTTATCGAGTTTTTCGATATCAGTCACAAGCGAGTCGGCAGCACCTTGACCCGATGAATGTAGTTCTAGTAAACGATCTCGTCCGCTTTCCATTTTTTTACGCAGTACCGCATTTTGTTGTGCTACTTGCTCAAGTAATGGATCGAGTTCGTCTTCATCGCAGTTATGCGCAGAAATATATTCAAGTAGGTCATCACGGAACTCTTTATAAAGCATTTGCCCCGTTGTTGATGTAGATTCGAATGCATCTAGACCTTCGTTATACCAGCGTAGTAATACTTCTTGAGCGGTGTTTTCAAAATATGGCACATGAATGTTCACATCTTGCGTTTGACCTATACGGTCTAGTCGACCAATACGTTGCTCTAGTAAATCTGGGTTCAGTGGTAAATCAAACAACACTAAATGATGCGAGAACTGGAAGTTACGACCTTCTGAGCCAATTTCTGAACACAGTAATATTTGTGCATTATCGTACTCGTCTGCAAAAAATGCAGCAGCGCGGTCACGCTCAATAATCGACATGCCTTCGTGAAATACCGACGCTTTAATAGCTTCGCGTTCACGCAGTATTTGCTCAAGGCTGATAGCTGTTTCAGCTTTAGCACATATAAGCAGTACTTTTTCGCGCTTAAGTGTTTTAAGGGTGTCGATTAACCAATCTACACGTGGATCGAATAAACCCCAGCTTGCGCTTTCGCCTTCAAATTCTTGAAATATTTTTTCAGGAAACAGAGCACGGTGTGCACTTAGTTCAGGGTTTTGAATGCCGCCCATGTTACCAAGAACCGACATAGCCGTTTTATACTGCTTTGGTAATGCCATTGGGTAGGCGTGTAATTTACGACTTGGGTAACCATCAATGCCGCTGCGGCTATTTCTGAATAATATACGACCTGTGCCGTGGCGATCGAGTAGCATGTTAAGTATTTCTTTACGTGCTGGTAAATCACCTCGCTGTGCTTTTTCAAGAATATCAGTAATATCGGTTTCTTTTAATAGCTCAATTAGCGTGGCTTTGGCTGCGTCGTCCAGAGCTTGCTCTTGCAGTAATTGATTCGCAGCTTGCGCTACGTCTTTATAATTTGCTTCTTCTTCTTTAAACACGTCGTAGTCGTAAAAACGATCCGGATCGAGTAATTGTAAACGCGCAAAGTGACTGCTGTGACCAAGTTGATCAGGCGTTGCTGTAAGCAAAATAAGGCCCGGAATATCTTGGCTAAGCTCTGCCATACGTTGGTACTCTGAGCTTGGCTTGCCGTTATTGATACTTAGATGATGGGCTTCATCTATTACTAAAAGATCCCAATCAGCAAGCGTTGCTTGTTCAAACCAACGTTTTTTCTTGGTTAAAAACTCAAGGCTGGTAAGTACTAGTTGCTCTGTATCAAATACGTTTGGAGAATCTGCAAACGCTTCGTCGCAGCGCTCTTCATCAAAAATAGAAAAGCGTAAGTTAAAGCGGCGTAGCATTTCTACTAACCATTGGTGCTGTAAGTTTTCAGGCACCACAATAAGTACGCGACTCGCACGGCCACTAATAATTTGTTGATGTAGTATCATGCCCGCTTCAATTGTTTTACCAAGGCCTACTTCATCTGATAAAAGTACGCGTGGGGCAAAACGTTTACCCACTTCTTGGGCAATATAAAGCTGGTGCGGAATAAGATTAGCACGTTGACCAATTAAGCCTTTAATAGGCGATTGCTCACGTTCAAATTTATGTAACCACGTTTGGTAGCGAAGTGTGTAGCGATCAAAACGATCGACTTGGCCTGCAAATAAACGATCTTGTGGTTTATTAAACTTAATAAAATGATCTAAAAAGGTCTCTTTTAACTTGGCCGTTTCGCCATTATCAACACGGGTGCCGTGATAACAAAGTAACTCGCCTTGTACTTCAATAGACTCTACTTCTAATTCCCATTCTTCAACGCTTTTGATCACATCGCCAGGATTAAATGCCACACGGGTAACAGGTGCCTCTGCACTAGAATAAACACGGTTTTCACCACTGGCAGGAAATAATATGCTGACCTGACGGCCTTCAATGGCAACAACGGTGCCTAATCCTAAATCTGACTCTGTATCACTGATCCAACGCTGACCTAAGGAAAAATTCATGTATGTCTCGTCTATGATGAAAAAGGCGGCTATGTTACCTGTAAGCTAACACCACTGCAAGGCGCTATTTGGCTCACTTTTAATTAATTTTGTAAGTGTTAATTATTACTATTAAAACAGCTTGTTTATGACTCTTTTTTAGGTAAATCAAAACTAATTACAGTTTGTAATAAAACGGACTTTTATGACAAATAGACTAAACTTACATTATGCCTTAGCAATTAAGTATTGCAGGTTTAAGTTTTGCCCGTTTTACTTAGTTATTTTGGTATAGCATAAAAATCATAAAACGTAAGGAAAGTGCTATGGAAAAAGCTTCGAACCTTGAAAGTAAAATGTATGTGCTAGATACCAACGTACTACTTCACGAACCACTCGCTTATTTGTCTTTTCAAGAGCATGACGTTGTAATTCCGATGACGGTGCTTGAAGAACTTGACCATATAAAAGACAGAAAACACGACGTAAGCCGTGATGCGCGCGTCGCTATTCGTGGATTAGATGAAGTTCTTAAAAATGCAACGCCTGAACAAATGCTACAAGGCGTGGCGCTGCCGAGTAACAAAAAGGCAAAAGCGAGCTCTGCCGGTACCCTCATTATTGTAAACGACCATTTATTTGCCGACTCCATTTCTGGTTTACCAGGTAACGAAAACGACCATCGTATTATTAATTGCGCCGTGTACTTACAAAAGCAGCACAGTGATTCAAAGGTTATATTGGTTACAAAAGACATAAACATGCGCCTAAAAGCCAAAGGCGCCGGGCTTAAATATGTTGAGGATTACCGCACCGATCAACTTATTGACGATATAAGCCTACTCACTAGTGGTTATAAAAAAATTGAAGGGGATTTTTGGGATCATGTAGGGGAGTGTAATACGCAGCAGCACGGACGCGATACGTTTCATCATGTGCCTAAAAACTTAATACCAGATGTATTTTGTAATGAATATTTACTTGATGGAGGGGAGCATTTTGCGGCGCGCGTTAAATCGTACGATGACGAGCACATAACGCTCAAAGATATTGGTGTTGAGCGTTTAATGCATCAACAAGCATGGGGCGTTAAGCCCAAAAATATTTATCAAGGGATGGCATTAGATGCATTACTGGATACAGGTATTGAACTTGTTATTTTAACAGGACCAGCAGGGTGTGGTAAAACAGGTATTACTGCAAGCTTTTTTTCAATATTTGTGCAGACCTATCTACAGACCTTATTCTTACTGAATAAATTGAGTATTTATAACAGGCTAAGATCTAATCTCTCTAACATGTCATTAAGTGTGACTTAAAGAATAGAACCATTCATCAATAAATATAAATAACGGATTTAACCTGCAAGAGGCACAAACAAAAATAATAAAGCTAAGGTAAATCTAAAATGCTAATTAATTAAAATCGTTCTCAAAGGAGAACTAAAATGAATAATCCAAGTGAAAACAAAAACCCAAGAGTATTGGATACATCGGCACTAGTTCATGATCCAAAGTCACTTCTTGCGTACAGTGAAGACGTATACATCTGTCTAACAGTTCTAGAAGAATTAGATAACTTAAAAGAAAGAACTAACAAATCGGTTAGTGCTGATGCTCGTGTATGTATTCGTATGCTTGAAGATATAATAAATGGGCACAGTGCAGAAGAGATGGAAGCTGGTATTCCACTGCCTTCTACTGAAACAGCTAAACGAGGAAGACTGTTTATTGGAATTGATACCCAGCTCGATATGGCTAAAGAGTTAAAGCACGGTATTGGAAGTGACGCTGACAATAGAATAATTAACTATGCACTGTATCTTCAGAAGGACTTAGATAAAGACGTAATAATTGTTAGCCGTGACATTAATATGCGCTTGAAAGCTCGAACCGTAGGGGTCATGGCAGAAGACGTTGCCGTAGATAATCAAATATCAGATATTGATCTTTTATACACAGGGGTACAAGCCTTTAAAGGAGATCTTTTTGATCGAATTAAATCAGACAAAGACTTCAAGGTTTCAGGAGAAGTTTATACTTTCCCAATAAGTCTATTTAATGATGAAGTTCAGCCAAACATGTATTGGTACGATGAAGCTGGACACATTGGGCGAATTTCAGAAGTAACAGATACTGAGATATTCACAAAGTTATTGCCTCGTAAACAAGAAAAAGTATGGGGCATTTTGCCTAAAAATCAGCGTCAGGCAGTAGCTTTAAGCCAATTAACAGATCCATATTATGACTTAAATATCATCCTTGGCCCTGCTGGCTCCGGAAAAACTTTTTTAGCAGTTGCTTCGGCGCTGCATCAAGTATTGGAGTTAAAAAAGTACAAAAAAATCGTTGTGGTGCGCTCCAGAGACTTTATGGACGATGATCCGGGGTTTTTACCCGGTGACCTGACAGAGAAATCAATGCCGTTATTAGCAGGTATAACAGATGCGCTTATATCAATGCATTCAGGTGATAACAATGAAGGTAATATTAGTGCAACTGTTGAGCATGTGATCGAAAAAGCCAATATAGAATTTACTAGTATGGCTTACTTCCGAGGTCGTTCAATAGACGATGCTGTTTTAATCATTGATGAAGCTCAAAACATGACTAGAGCGCAAATTAAGGGCATGTTAAGCCGTGGTGGCAAAAATTGTCGCACAATCGTGTTGGGCAACTTAGCCCAGATTGATGATAAGTTTGTCACACCCGCATCTTCAGGTGCTAGCGCGGCTGTTAACGTGTATAGAAACTATGAAAAAGGCTCAGTATTGATATTTGATGAAGTAGAGCGTAGTAGCTTGGCTGAATTCACTGAAAAGAACATGTAGGCATCAAACTACAATTCACATTTCCTTATAATATTGCGACAATAGCCACTGCTTTTTGCAGTGGCTTTTCAGAGAAGCCCGTTCCCACGAAAACAGGACGAAATGGATTTACTCTGAACTAAAAGATTAAATATTCACAAAAACTGAGTGACATAGGTGCGTGGCCTAGCGTTGCCGTTTTTTGGTGTATTGATGTCTTTTAATAAAGAAGACCTGCTAGTAAATATAAAAAGGCAGGCAAAACGATTATCTAAATTATTAACTATTCCCCTTGGACAAGCCCAAGAAGCCCTAGCTATTTGTCTTTACGGCTGTGACAGTTACAGCGATTTACTAGTAAAAATAAAAGCTGAATCCTTTGACAACCCATTGATAGCACTGTCTGCACTCTCACCAAACTCGGAAATATTTTTAGTAAAAATATTAGCTAGCCACCTAGATAGCATTATTGGAAATTTTGAAAAAAAATTTCCCGGCTCCAATATAAATGAAGAGATGGTCGTATCCCTGTTTGGGCTTAGCTTTTCAGAGTTCAAACTCAAAATATCTACCTAAAGTTGTACAAATACGTAAGTTGTCATTTTGTTTTTTGGCGATATTATAATATGAAGGCTGAACGGACAGCCTACGCCTACACATGTTTTTCGCCTTGAAAAACGTGAACAGTGAAGCGGAGCATCCGTAAAAATTTGGTTATTTGAACAATAAATAAAGCAATGTGTTGGTAGGCCATTGTTTGTTCGTTATTTTGTTTGGAGAACTAAATGATTTCACTTGAGCAATTGCATACTAAACTTCAATATCAGACTAAGCTTTTTGCTTGGTTACTTGAGATTCCCGAATTAATAGCAGAAGGTTTATTCGCGAGATGTGTTTATAATTTAGCTAATTTCTCGGCTGCTGAACAAGCCCTGCGACTAGAGTATTCAAAAAATCATCTACATGGGATTTTTGAACATGACTCACTCAAATATCTTTTCATAGGTGAAGTTGATGACGATGAATTGATTGATGAACTTCATGAAGAAATTGAAGTGATGTCGGCAAGAATAGTGTCACTTAATCTTATAGAAAAGCCACAATTGCAAATAATCTCAGCGATTTATAAATCAATGGGGTTACTTGATGAATCTCGGTTTATTGTAAACACAGGCGCTGAATTCCAGTTAAACTGGAAACCTTATTTTAATACGCTGACTGATCCTACAGAAGTGCTTTATGCTGATTTGTTGGTTCATACAAGACCATTTAGATTAGTAGCGACAAAATATCCGCTTAGCAAATTATCTTACGACAATTTAAATACATATCTTTCAAGAAGACTTAAACAAGATAGTAATCTCCATAAGGCTACTTTAGGAGCTGAAAGAAACAAAATAGAGAAACATAAAAATTGGCTTCAGAGCAATTTAAAATGCGCCTTTGGTGATGTATTACAAAATGGTAGTGAGACCCCAGCGTTTTATCACATACGACGTAAGCGATACCTTGTATTTGGTTTTATGTTGCTCTCAGAAAAAGCTAGAAAAGTAGATGAAGAACTACCAAGGTTAAATCTATTGGTCAAAAATACGAAGGAATTTCAGAAATATATTATTAAGATTGAACAACAGTCTTTGGTTTTTGAAACTCACCGCATCAGTTCGTCATTCTCGAATCACGAAGTACTCACAGACATGCAGATTGAGCAAAAGAAAATCTTAATGTCACACACTGATGCTAGCAGTGACTGGTTTGTGTTAAAAGGTAATCGCTTTTCCGTGGGGTTTAGACCGATCAAGGTAAAAGAGGCGGTATAAGCTGATGGAAAAAACATTTTTAGTCGATGTTAGTATTGTTTCTGTTTTTGACAGTATGGGCGCTAATAAGGCTTATTTAGGCGATGTGTTAGCTGGTCAGGTAATCGAAGATGAAACATTTAGATTTCGTCCCTATGAGCAAATTGTTACCTCAATAATTGTTAGCAAAAGATTTGCTGATAACACGATGGAGGTTATCACTCACAACGGTAACTGCTATTCGATAGATGGTAATTTAAAATTATTTGAGATAACACTAGACGAGTTAATAGTGATGAGAAATGGTAGTTATTCTCCAGAGGCAATAATAAGTATGCGATAGCTATAACATAATTTTTGAGTTTAATTTATTCGTCATAAAAAAGTATATGTTTTGGTTACTACACCGTTTTAGGGGAAATCCCTACTTTTAATTTAGGGTATTAATTCTATTCCAAACTGCTTAAGCAATAACGAAAACAGCCAAAAGCAAATTATCGTTATTATTGAGCTGATGAGTAACGATAGCCAAAAACTGTAGCGCTGCATCAGCATGGGGAAAAGTAAAAACATGGGCAATGTGGGAAGTACATACCAAAAAGTGTACCAAGCATGATTGGCTATTTTCTCTGACGGTTGCTTTTCAACATATAACCAAATCATGGCTAAAATTGTGACTGTCGGTAAGGCCACTATTAGTGCGCCTAGTTTATCATTTCGTTTTGCTAGCTCCGATGCCGCGACAATGACCGTAGCGGTGATCAAATACTTAGTTATTAGCCAACCCATATAATGTCCTTAAATGAAAAACCGATTGCCTATCGGTTTTTGTTGTGACAATATAGCCAACGAATTAAATAGAGTAAAGTGTTATGCAGTTAGGTGAACTAGAAAAGTTAGTGCTTCAACATTTCTGGAATGTGAAAGAGGCGGATGCAAAGCAAGTACATAAAGTACTGGGGTTAGCTCGTGGTAATTCGTTAAATACTATCCAAAGTACGCTTGATAGGTTATTTAAAAAAGAATTACTTAAACGCACTAAACAAGGCCATGCGTATTGTTATTCAGCCAGAGTAGATCGTGAAGGCTTAATTGCTCAACTTATTTCAAATGTAACCAGTGACTTTGTTGATGATGGTGAAAATAGCTTAATTGCTGCATTCAGTTCTGCTTCGGCACAGCTTAATGACGAACAACTCGATACATTAGAAAAAATGATCGAGAAACAACGCCAGCTTAGAAAGGAGCTGGCTTAATTATGTTAGTTGGAGATATGGCAATCGTTCTAAATTTGCTCAGTGTTTCAGTGCTTGCATTTGTGATCGGTATTGCAACTGTTGCTGTCGTATCTCGTTTTGTGTTGTTCAAACTCAAACAAGTCAGTTTTAATAGTCAAAAGTTTATATTGTGGTCACTAGTGAGTGCACCTTGGTGGATAGCCTTTTCTTGTATTAGTTACTTTATGCCTTACTCGTTAGGGTTTGATAAAGTTTTTAACATAAGCTGGTTCGAAGATTTTGCCCATTGGCACCATATCGATATTTTTAGCTTTTCAAGTTGGCACGCGTTAACCCTACTTTTAGCACTAATCTATTTAGCTTGGCGCGTAACTAACACTACCTTTGCTAGAACCAAACAGTCCATCGCATTATCGAGTTTACTAAGCTTTACTGATGCACAAAATGCTAGGACGACTAATGGCAATCAATATTTATTGATGCCTGTTAAAGTGCCTGTTGCCTTTACTACAGGTTTTATATCTCCCAAGATATATGTATCAACCGGACTGCAAACCCAAGTTAGTGATGAACAACTTAATATCATCGTTAATCATGAACTGGCTCATGTAACGGCAAGAGACCCGTTATTTAAAGTGCTTTTCGCGGCACTTGCCAGCTTCTATCCGTCACGTATAAAACAAACCCTAATCGAGCAATATGTCTTAATGACGGAAAAGATGGCCGACAATGAGGTCACAAAAGAATACGACCACCTTGATATCGCACAGACATTAATTGATGTCGCTAGACTTCAAAAAGCACTTCCTACGGATTGCGATCAGGCGTCTGTTAGCTACTTCGGACATGATCACACGAGTCTTCGTGTTGAGCGGTTATTAAATCCAATAACTAAACCGTCACTTTCTACTATCATCATAGCACTAGCATTATTGGCAACCATGCCATTACTAGCGGCATCCACTGTCGATAGTTTTCATCACTTTATCGAAACTTTTTTCATCCATTAATTAAGGATAGGGAATGAGATTTAATCTTTATAAAAGCAACGGGAAAAAACCGATCGGCAATCGGTTTTTGGCTGTTGGTCTAGTTTTAACAACGGGGGCTGGTTTAGTAACATCAACTCCCTTTTTGGCTAATGCGCAAATCCAGCAGCAATTACAGTCATCACATCAGGTTATAAATTTAAGCAAGGCTGTGACCATGACTCTACAAAGTCATCCTGAGCTAAAAGCCTTGATAGCTCAAGAAGCTGTGTGGCAAGGTAATATCGAGCAAGCTGGCATTGGAGAGCGTCCTCAAATAGGTTTAATGATTGAAGATGCGTTAGGGACAGGTGAGCATAGCGCATTACAAAGTATGCAATCAACGCTCACATACTCTTGGTTGCTTCAACAAGATCAAATTGATGGCAGAGTTAATGCGGCAAAAAGCCAAGCAAATGCAGTAATAGTAGAGCAAAAAATAAAAGCCCTCGATTTATCTGCGATTGTTGCTAAACAGTTTGTTGAAATCTTGATAAAGCAAGAGCGCTTGAAACTCAATCAATTAGCGGTATCTCAGGCACAGGAAGTGGTTGACGCGATTGCCAAAAGAGTAAAAGCAGGTAAAAGTTCTAATGTTGAAATGCGCTTGGCTCAAGCTGAGTTGGTTCGAAGAAATCTAGCTGTTGAAGATTTAGAGCACGAATTAAAAGCCAGCCATTATCAACTGTCATCCTTATGGGGTAAGCCTCAGGCAGAGCTTAAGTTAACGGGAAATTTAATGCTTAAGCCGGAAATTCCATCTGTAGAAAGCCAGCTAAACAAGCTTAAGCAAATACCGCAAATCCAGCAGTTCGCTAATGAACAACGTATCGCCCAGTCTCAAATGGAACTTGCACGTATTGAAGCAAAACCTCAGTGGCAATTCACTGCGGGATTAAGACGATATGAAACGACCGATGATTTTGGTTTAGTGGCGGGTGTCTCTATTCCTTGGGGGAGTGAAAATAGAAATGCAGGAACAATGGCTGCCTTACGCGCAAAACAAGATGTTCTGGCAAGTCAGCAACAAGCCCTAATGCAGAAACTCGATGCGCAGCTCTATGTGCTATTGCAAGAAATGGCACATTCCCATCATGTCATTGAAACGATTCAATTAGAAATAATTCCCGTACTAGAAACCGCGTTGACGGAAGCCGGTCAAGCATTTGATATCGGTAAGCTGAGCTACAACCAGTGGAGTGATATACGTAGAGAGCTGCTCAGCGCCCAAAATCAGTTACTTGATGCTTATCAATCTTTGCATTTACAACATATTGAAATTCAACGCCTAACTGGCGTGCCCGTTAGTGATAGCGAGTAAAACCATGAGTAAACTTATGAAAAATAAAAATATTCTGTCGTCATTAAGCTTGGCGATTATTATCTCATTCGCAGGTGTCGTCGCACCTAATGCTATTGCAGCATCAACACCTGCGGCAGAGCAAGCTGAACCAGAGAAAGGTCCACACCGTGGGCGCATGTTACGAGATGGTGATTTTGCCATTGAACTCTCTATTTTTGAAACTGGTGTGCCACCAGAGTTTCGTGTTTGGGCGACAAATGATGGACAGCCTATCGACCCAAAGAATGTCGATTTAAACGTAAAATTAATTCGCCTAGGCGATGGCACTGATGATATTAACTTCAATGCTCAAGGTGACTTTCTTCGCGGTGATATGGTGATTTATGAGCCTCACTCTTTTGTTGTTGCCATTGAAGCAACTTATCAGGGTAAAAAGTACAATTGGCGATATGACAACTTCGAGGGTCGCACCACAATTGAACAGGCAGTTGCCGATGCAATGGAAATCAACACTGAAATCGCAGGCCCTGCGACAATTCATCAAACCATACCCGCTTATGGAAAATTAAGTTTACCTGTGGACGCTAAGCGAAACATTGCTGCCCGTTTCGATGGTGAAATCACCAAATTACACGTCAATTACGGTGAAATTGTTAAAAAAGGGCAAACGCTATTCACAGTAGAAAGTAATGAAAGTCTTAAGCCCTACGTTATTAAAGCGCCCATTAACGGTGTTATTACCCAGTTATTCGCAAACGCGGGTGAGCAAACGGGTGGTAAAACCTTACTCACCATTACCAATTTTAATCGCCATATTGCCAAATTAGCGGTTTATCCTTCGGATTATTCCAAGGTTAAACTGGAAACGCCAGTTACGTTAAACATTGAAGGTCATGAGGACCCCCTTGTAGGTGAGGTGTCATTTATTGAACCTAGCGTGAGAGATGATCAGGCAAGAATAGTTTGGGTCGAATTAGAAGGTCGTAACCTTGCCGAAGGCGGCTTCGTAAAAGCTGACATTGAAGTTGCAACCATTGATGTGCCACTGGCTGTAAAGCGTGTTGGCTTACAAGGTTTTAGAGACTTTACTGTTGTCTACGCAAAAGTTGGTGAGCAATACGAAGTACGTATGCTGGAGCTAGGCAGAGCTGGAGGTGAATGGATTGAAGTTCTCGGTGGATTGAAAACGGGAACGGAATACGTGACAGACAATAGCTATATCTTAAAAGCCGACATTGAAAAGTCTGGCGCATCACATGACCACTAGGAGCGTTTAAATGTTGGAATCAATTTTACGCTTTTCAATAAAAAGCAAATTCCTTGTGATGGTAATGGTATTGGCAGTATCTGGGCTTGGTGTATGGAATTTTACGAAGTTACCGATTGACGCTGTACCTGATATCACCAATGTACAAGTGATGATCAATACTGAAGCGGCTGGTTTTACGCCTTTAGAAGTTGAGCAAAGGGTAACCTTTCCGTTAGAAACGGCATTGTCAGGTTTACCGGGGTTAACCTATACCCGTTCAGTTTCTCGATATGGTCTTTCACAAGTCGTGGCAATATTCAGTGATGATACCGATGTCTATTTTGCTCGTCAGCTTGTCAATGAGCGTTTGTCTGCGGCTCGTGCCGAATTACCGCAGGGTTTAGAACCTCAGCTTGGACCTATTGCGACAGGTCTCGGTGAAATTTTTATGTTCACTGTTGATGCTAAACCTGAAGCTACTCATTCGGATGGTTCGCCCATTACGCCAATGGATTTGAGAACCGTCCATGACTGGACCATTAGACCGCAATTGATGCGAGTTCCCGGTGTGGTAGAAGTAAACCCAATCGGTGGTTTTGAGCGTGAAATACTGGTCGCCTTTAAACCTGAGAAGCTACTTGCTTTTGGGCTTTCACAATCCGATGTGGTTGATGCTATCGCGCAAAACAATCAAAACCAAGGCGCAGGCTTTATAGAACAAAATGGAGCGCAATGGCTGCTGAGATTACCCGGTCAAGTTGCGGATATGGAAGCTATTGGCAATATACCTCTCAAATCGTTTGATGGTTCATCTATATATATTAAGGATGTGGCTGATATAGAGAACGGTAAAGGGTTAAGAACGGGCGCAGCTACACAAAATGGTCGTGAAGTTGTCATGAGTACTGTCTTCATGCTGATTGGTGAGAACAGTCGAACAGTCGCTTTCGCGGTTGGTGAAAAGCTAAAAGAAATAAATGCCACGCTTCCAGAAGGTATGGTTGCAAAGGCTGTCTATGATCGCACCAAATTAGTTGATAAAACCTTAGAAACTGTACAGTTAAACCTTGCTGAAGGGGCTATTTTAGTCATTGTCGTTCTATTTGTACTATTGGGTAATTTCAGAGCTGCATTTTTAACCGCGTTAGTGATCCCTTTTGCCATGTTAATGACTGTTACAGGAATGGTGCAAACAAAGGTTAGTGCGAATCTAATGAGCTTAGGTGCGCTGGATTTTGGCTTATTAGTTGATGGGGCCATTATTATTGTCGAAAACTGTCTTCGTAGGTTGAGCCAAGCAGGTAACACTCCATTACCATTAAAAGTGCGTATGGAGTTAGTTTATGACGCGACAAAGGAAGTAATACGTCCAGCATTATTTGGTGTGTTTATTATCACCGCAGTATATCTGCCAATTTTCGCTCTTGAGGGTGTTGAAGGTAAAATGTTCCACCCGATGGCTATCACTGTAGTTATCGCACTACTTAGTGCAATGGTGTTGTCTGTCACCTTCGTACCAGCAATGATTGCCTTGTTATTTAGAAAACCTGTGAAAGAAAAGCACAGTCCTGTCATCCGTGGTGCTGTTGTACTTTATAAACCCGCATTAAAATGGGTGTTACAGGCACGATGGTTTGTGGTCATTGTCGCGACATTATTGGTAGGTTTATCTGGATATCAAGCTACTAAGTTAGGTAGTGAATTTGCGCCCAACTTAGATGAAGGCGACATTGCCATGCATGCGTTGCGTATACCCGGAACCTCTCTAACACAGGCAATCGCGCTTCAAGAATCCTTAGAAGATAAAATTAAGCAAATGCCAGAGGTTGAGCGTGTCTTTACCAAGATAGGCACGGCTGATGTCGCAACAGACGCGGTTCCGCCAAGTGTTGCTGATAATTTTATTATCCTCAAACCTCGTGAGTTATGGCCTGACCCTAATAAACCCAAAGCACAAATCGTTGAAGAGTTAGCTGCTCTTGTTGAAGTTATTCCGGGCAACCGCTATGAATTCTTACAACCTATACAAATGCGCTTTAATGAACTATTGGCAGGAGTTCGAGCTGAGCTAGCCATTAAGGTATTTGGCGATGATTTCGAGACGTTAAACACGCTAGGTGATGAAATAGGTGCCGTTATCACTCAAGTCGATGGTGCAGCAGATATACAAATAGAGCAAACGACTGGTTTGCCTATGCTTAGCCTCGTGCCAATTCGTGAAAAACTGATGCAACTTGGTATTAGCATTGGGCAAGTACAATCTCAAGTGGCTACCGCTATGGGAGGCACAGTTGCTGGTAAGTTTTATCAAGGAGATATACGTTCCGATATTGTAGTTCGCCTAGCGGAATCAAAGCGTAATAATATTGATGAACTTGCTTATTTACCTATTACTTTGCCTGACGGACATTCAGTGCCATTACAAGAGTTAGTTCAAATTGAATTGGTTACTGGTGCTAATCAAATTAACCGTGAAAACGGAAAACGTAGAATTGTAGTAACAGCCAATGTTCGAGGTAGAGATCTGGGGAGTTTTGTTTCCGATATTCAATCTGTGATTGACGAAAACATTGAAATCCCTACTGGTTATTGGGTGGAATACGGTGGCACTTATCAGAAGCTGCAATCTGCATCTAAGCGACTAAGTATCGTGGTGCCTGTCACATTAATCATGATCATTGGGTTACTGATACTCGCTTTAAGCTCGTTTAAAGATGCAATGATTATATTCACAGGTGTCCCTTTAGCACTTACAGGGGGTATCGCTGCCCTGTTATTACGTGATATTCCATTTTCAATCTCGGCTGCGGTTGGTTTTATAGCCTTATCAGGTGTCGCGATCTTAAACGGTTTAGTTATGGTTTCTTTCATCAGAGAGTTACGCAAAGGTGGAATATCGCTAGATGAAGCGATATTTGATGGTGCGCTGACTCGTCTTCGTCCTGTATTAACAACGGCATTGGTTGCGTCATTAGGTTTCATTCCTATGGCGCTAAACACAGGAATTGGCTCAGAAGTTCAGCGCCCATTAGCAACAGTGGTGATTGGCGGAATAATTTCGTCAACGTTATTAACCTTGTTTGTTATTCCTGCCTTATATCGCATAGCACATAAGAATAAGCCACATAAAGAAAATGAGTCACTTTTGACTGACGTTGAGGTTTTGGAGTCACAAGATGCCAAATAACATGATTAAAATATTAACTTATTTGACTATTACACTATTAGCACTTGTTAGCATCGAAGCTTTTGCTCATGGTGTTGATGATAAAACTAGAGTGTTTTTAGAGCAGAATACAGGTGTGCAGTTTATCCCATTTTTATACATAGGCGCTAAGCATATGATTACGGGGTACGATCACCTGCTATTTCTAGTAGGCGTGATTTTCTTTTTATATCGCAGCCGTGACGTACTCTTGTACGTCACCATGTTTACTATTGGACACAGTGCAACCTTATTATTTGGTGTGCTGAGTGACATACAAGTTAATGCTTATTTAATTGACGCAATTATCGGTTTCTCGGTGATATATAAGGGGTTCGATAATTTAGGCGGCTTTAAACGTTGTTTTAATTGGCAACCCAGTACTCAATGGGCTGTGTTGATTTTTGGACTGTTTCATGGATTTGGTTTGGCAACAAAATTACAAGAGTTCCAATTACCAGAAGATGGTCTTATTACCAACTTAATTGCCTTTAATTTGGGGGTTGAGTTAGGCCAGTTTTGTGCTCTAGCTATTATCCTGATCGTTATAAATGCATGGCGAAAGCTACCATCATTCCAACGCTTTTCAACATTGACTAACACTGCATTAATGAGCGCTGGTGTTATGTTGATGGGACTGCAATTAACAGGTTATTTCACCATTTAATAAATTAAAAAGATAAGAGAAATATATGCAACATACAGTAAGTAGTAAGACATTGATTAAAGCGAGTGTATCAGCAGTTTTCGTTGCGGCTATCGCTATAGTCACGCTCATATTGCCAGCCGAATATAATATTGACCCAACAGGTGTTGGTGAAAAGCTTGGATTAACTATTTTAGCGACAGCAGGTGATGAACAACAATCAGTAGCTGATCCAATTGCCAATAAAGGGAGTGATGAGTTCCAAGCAATTGAAGTAACTGTACCTGCGGGACGCGGCATTGAATACAAGTTTTTCATGAAGCAACATGAAAAAATGACCTATGAGTGGTTAACAGACGGTGAGCCTTTGTACTTTGACCTACATGGTGAGCCTGAAGGAGACACAACTGGCTACTTTGAAAGCTATACCATTGCTACTAGTAATGAAATGAAGGGCAGCTATACAACGCCTTTCACTGGCTCACATGGTTGGTATTGGAAAAATAAGACCGATAACGCTATCGGTATACAGCTTATGGTAAAAGGCCAATACGAAGTGATTGGTCTGAAATAATAATTATTTCTTATTTATATAAACTCTGGAGAATGAAATGAACAAAATAATATCGATTATTGCACTATGTACGGCTTTACTAAGCTTAAATGTATATGCACACAGCGATCATGGAGTGATCAGTGGCCAAAAAGCGCTAGTTATTGCAGCAACAGCGATAAACAAAATGACCTTTAAAGATGTTGGTTTTTCCATTGGTAAGCTTGATGATACATGGAAGAGCTTAGAAAAATCGCAGTTTACAATTTCGAGTGTTGAAGATAGCTATTATGTGGTTAGTGCTAATAATCCTAAAAGTGATAAGAAAATCTATTTTAAAATAGCCAAGAATGGTGAAGTATTGGCAGCAAATAACCACAACAATTTCTAATCAAATTTGCTACTGTAGCAAGGTGGAAGTTTCCAAAAAAGGTTCCATCGTTAATTTGGAAACTTCACAAATTTTTAAGCTATTAACAGTATAATTCTGCTACTTTCTTCTCAGAGAACCACTCATATAAAACAAGTAATATAAATAACGTTTACAGTGTTATCGTTATCAAATCACCAACAATAACACTGGCAAGCTGTCGCTGACTTTCAGCGCCAACATTGTTAGATATTAAACCTTGAAAATAAACCTAGCGTAAAAGTTATTACGGTCATTAATACTGGCCTCAATCTAGAGGTTGCGTCCTCAAAAATTGCACTAGATGAGTCAAAACTATCTATGAAATGTTGGTTAATACCTTTGGGGGAATGGAGCTGTAAATGCCCTCCTATTCGAGAAGGGCAAGTTATTGCTTTAGCAAATAAACGATTTAAATTCTTATGTGTAGTGTCAAGTAAAAATACCGGGATTACAGTAACACCTTAAAAGCAATAAGTATTAGTACAATGCCACCTAGTAGCTCTGCCTTACTTTCAAGTAAGGTTCCACTTTTAGAGCCAATATATATACCCAGCCAACTTAAAGCAAAGGTGGTAAAACCGATAGTCAAACAAGCGGTCAGAACATTAACGTCCATTAAGGTTATTACGTAACCTGCGGCCATCGCATCAATGCTTGTTGCAATAGCCAATGTGAGTAAAACGCGGTGAGTGATTTGAGATATGTCTTCTTCAATACCTTCTGCAAATGATTCATAAATCATTTTACCACCGACGCAGAATAACAGGATAAATGCTATCCAAGGCGCATAATCGTCTACCCATGAAGATACGCCTTTGCCACTAAAATAACCAAATAATGGCATGACACATTGAAAAAAGCCAAAGTAAAATGCAGCTTTTAAAGCTAGTTTATTTAAATTAGTTGGTTGTTTAGCACCTAAGCCAACAGACACAGCGAAGGCATCCATACTTAAGGCTAGAGCAAGAATTAAAACGTCAAGCACTTAGTTTTCCTCAAATCTTTACTATCGTCTTTCAAGTTAATATGTTGTGGTTTAGTGATTTTGGCCACTACAGTTAAGATTGTAATCCCACACAAAACGTCACTTAAGTGTGAGATATTCGTTCATTATAAAAATTTTTCTATCTAGATAATTCTTTTATTTTCTTCCTAGAAAACCAACTGTATAAAACAGGCAGCACAAATAATGTTAATAAGGTTGCCGTAATTAATCCTCCGACAATAACACTGGCTAAAGGGCGTTGTATTTCAGCACCAACACCGCTCGACATTAACATTGGGATTAAGCCCAATGCTGAAGTGATAGCCGTCATTAATACGGGTCTTAATCTAGAGGTTGCGCCATCAAAAACGGCTTTGGAGATGTCTAACCCATCTTTAATACGTTGATTGATGCTCTCTACCATTACTACACCGTTTAATACTGCAACGCCGAATAAGGTAATGAACCCCACCGAGCTAGGCACTGATAAGTATTGGTTTGACAAATACAGAGAAAACACACCACCAATCACAGCAAGAGGTACATTGACTAGTATCAACATAGCCTGACCAACGGAGCCAAAGGCAAAGTAAAGCAATAGTGCTATTAACCCTAATGATAAAGGAACCACTATAGCTAACCTTTTTTGCGCACGCTGCTGGCTTTCAAATTGTCCACCAATAGAAATAGAATAACCGGAAGGCAAATCAACCTTTTTAGCTATTATCTCTCTAATATCAGCTACAACACTACCCATATCTCGATTCTGGACGTTTGCTTGAATAACAACTCGCCTTTGTACGTCATCGCGCCTGACTTGCGGTGGGCCAGACTCAAATGAAACGGATGCAACATCACCTAAGCGCACCCAAGCCCCAGTTGGTGATTGAAGTCGAATATCTGAAATAGCTTCTTTGTTTCGACGATATTCTTCTTCCAAACGTACATAAATGTCGTAGCGTTCATTGCCATCAATAATTTGCCCTGCCTCGACGCCACCAATGCCGTCTCGCACAACCTCCATTACGTCGATAACGGACAGGCCAAATCGTGACAATTCTTGTCTATTAGGCTTGATCACTAATTGAGCTTCACCAGCAATTTGTTCTAAAGCGACATCTCTAGCACCATCAACTTCTTTAATAACTGCTTCAATTTCCTGACCTTTATTGGCTAACACATCAAGCTCTGGTCCAAATAGCTTGATTGCTAATTGCGCTTTTACACCTGATAATAATTCATCAACACGAGTGGCAATGGGCTGAGAAAAGTTAAGTAGCAACCCCGGAAACTCTTCCAGTGACCTTTCCATTTTAGCTTGAAGTTCATATCGATTAGAAGCGCTTGTCCACTCAGAAACTGGTTTTAATCCTATATAAATTTCTATGTTGTTCACAGGCTCTGGATCTCCACCTATTTCAGCTCGTCCAATTCTGCTCAGGGCATAAGTTACTTCAGGAAAGGTCATTAATTTTTCTTCTAGAATTGGAGCAACAGTAAGTGCTGTATCTAAACTAGAAGAAGGAGCGAGGGTTGCTCTTAAATTAATCGTCCCTTCCTCTAGCTCAGGAACAAATTCAGTGCCAATAAATGGCACTAATGCAAATGCAGAGATAACTAAAACAAGTGAAGCTGAAATGACTAACTTCGTGCGTTTTAATGCGAAAGTAAGCCCTTTTCTGTAAAGTTTGTCTAAAGGTTTTAGTACGAAACTTTCTTTTTCTCTTACACCAGTTTTAAACAGATAAGTAGCCAGAGCAGGCACAACAAACAAGGCCACCATGATGGCAGATACTACCGCTAAGATGATACTGATTGCCATAGGTTGAAAGAGTTTTGCTTCTACCCCTTCGAAGCTAAATAATGGCGTAAATACCACTAAGATAATAGACGCTGCAAAAAATACCGGACGGGCGACTTCTTTGCCTGCTTCCTTGAGACGCAATTCAATACCGTGATCATCATGCTCAACATCGTGTGGGTCTGTGTCAGAGGCAGAAACTCTAGCGTGAACACTGTCTGAGTGAGTTGAATCTGGCTTATTTAAATGTTTAAACATGTTTTCAACCATCACCACCGAACCATCGACCAACATACCAATAGCCACAGCAATTCCACCCAGTGACATAAGGTTGGCAGAAATACCCCACCAAGCCATGATCATCAAAGCAATGCCAATTGAGATAGGAATTGAAATTAAAACCAAAAAGGTTGCCCGTAGGTTCATTAAGAAAAGCGCCAGTACAATACAGATGAAAACAAAAGCTAATGCTAGTGCTTCAACGACGGTATTAACTGCTTTCTCAATTAAATCAGCTTGATCATAGAAGGGTTCAAAGCGAACGCTTTTTGGAAGCGCTTGATTAATTAGTGGTATTCTTGCATTGATTCCATCAATGGTGGACTTAGTGTTTGACCCCATCCGCTTCAATACAATACCTGAAACCACTTCACCTAGATTCTCGACTTTGCCCTCTGCTGTTTTGCGAGTCATGGTAACAGCGCCTTGTCGAATTTCGCTGCCCATTCCAACTTTTGCTATGTCAGAAACGGTTATTACTGTTCCATCGAAGGTTTTTACTGGTACTTGCTTGATATTACCGATGCCAGCATCTCCACTTTCAAACCACCCCGTACCTCGAATGACCAGTTGTTCTTGGCCTCGATTCATATACCAGCCGCCAACATTGGCATTATTGCTATCTAGGGCAGTGACGACATCTTCTTGGGTTAGGTCGTATTCAAGAAGTTTTGAAGGATCAATGTTTACTTGGTATTGCCTAACGTTGCCTCCAAAAGACAGAACGTCAGTAACACCATCGACGGGCATGATAAGTAGTTTGACAATCCAATCATTGAGACTTCTAAGTGCCATCGCGTCAAAACCAGCGTCTTTATCTGATATCAATAAATATTGAAATACTTGACCTAACCCAGAGGTGTTCGGTCCCATATTCGGTGTACCAACACCTTCTGGGATCAATTCTTTTGCCGCTTGAAGTCGTTCAAAGACAAGTTGCCTAGCAAAGTAAATATCGGTGCCTTCTTTAAAAACGACAGTGACACCAGATAAACCTGTTTTAGAAATCGAACGTACTTGCTCAACATCAGGCAAGGCGTACATCACAGCTTCTATCGGATAAGTAATAAGTTGTTCAACTTCTTCCGCTGCCAATCCGGGCGCTTCAGTATTCACGGCAACCTGAACGTTAGTGACATCAGGGAAGGCATCCAAATTTAACTTTGGAATAACCATTACTGCACTAACAATAGCGGCAAAAAGAGCGATTAAGATAAGGAGTCGGTTGTTTACGGACCAATCAATAATTTTATTAAACATTGTATTTCTCCTTAGTGGTTGTGCGGATCAAATCCGCCTTTAGCAATTTCAGAAGCAACAAAGAAAGCGCCTTTGGTGACAATTCGTGTTCCACTTTCAACGCCGATTATTTCCCTAAAATCACCTAAGGCTCGTCCTAATTCAATTTCTACAGCTTTAAATTCTCCGGGGTGGTCTTCAACGAATATGGTCCAATCACCATCAGCACCGCGGACCAAGGCTTCTTCCGGCACAGCCATTACTTTCTCTTGGGTTGAAAATTGAAAATAGACTTTCACAAACATACCTGAATGGAGGTTGTCGTCTTTGTTTTCGACTGACAGACGAACTATCCTCGTTCTAGTTAATGGATCGATGGTGTGCGCTTCTTGAATGACTTTTGCGTTGTAACTTTGCCCCTCTAATTTGACTATCCCCGGAGAGTTTTTGGGCAAATCAAGCTTTTTATTAGGCGGTACTTTTGCTTCTACCCATAGTTGCTTTTCGTCTGCTAGCAACATCACTGTATCACCAGCATTAACGCGTTGCCCTTGGATAAAATCGTCTTGAAGCACTACGCCTTCACGCTGTGCTGTTAATGTATATTGCCCAAATGCTTTAATGTCTTTGTTAGAAATACTCTGAATTGCTTTTTCAGTTAACCCTAAAGCAATGAGTTTTCCGTAAGAAGCGTTGTAAGTTGTTTCAGCTAGCAACAAGCGGCTTTCGCTGACGGTTTTATTTCCTAGTTTTTTAATGCGTTGCCATTCTGTTGAAGCAATTAAATAGTCCCCTTGTGCTTGTGCCATCGCTTCACTAAATAATGTGACTAACTTTTGGCCTATTTCTACGTGTTCTCCGAGAGCTGCATGGCGACTAATAATGACCGACTCAGTACGAGGAGATACGACATAACTTCTGTAACCATTGGCCTTGATTTCACCGGGTGCGTATATCGAACTGTATTGATATTCTGGAACAATGCTTTCCACTTTTATGTTAGCAAGTGACATCTTTTTTGGGCTAAGAGTTATACCTTCTTCATGCTCTTCCTCTTTACTTTCAACTTCATGTCCGTGCTCGTCTTGGTCACCTTTATCTTCTTCATGGCCTTTTTCGTGATCGTCATGATCATCTTTATGTTCTTTTACATCTTGCTGTGAAATCTTTGCGGCAGAATCTAAAACATCTGACGATTGACCAAAAGCAATGTGACTCGTAGTAAGCCCAACTAAAAGGCTGCTCATTACTACGGCTAATAATTTTTTACTAAATATTGTATTCATTTTTATAACCTATATTTTATAAATTTGAGATTTCGCTTGTTTAAAATTGGAGCGGTTAAATCTCAAATTTGGATAACTGACCCATACTTGAAATGAAGGAAATTTCGGCAACCTTGAATTGCTTTTCCAGTTGAATTCCTGTTTGAAGTCCTTCTGCCCGTTGATTTAAAGCAAATAAATAATCAGAAGTATTTATGTCACCTGCTTCCCAGCGTTTGTTTAGTAATTTTTCGCTGTTATTCAACCTGCCGTGGGTAAGTTTTAACCACTGTTCGTAATATTTTTTACTAACCAAAAGTGATTCATAGTTAGCTTTTGCTTTAAAAGACTGCTTGCGAAAAACCGACTGAAATTTGGCTTCTGCGGCAATAGATTTTGAGTAGGCAAATTTAATAGTATCGGAGTAGTTATTCCTGATATTTAAAGGCATTGAAAATGTAAGTCCAACTGTACTTTCATTGCCACTTTCACCTGCACTAATCCCAATGGTGGGATTAGCTTTAGCTTCTATTGTGCTAAGTTGAGCCTTGGCTTGTTGCTCTTGCCAATACGCTTTAGCAAGTTTTACTTTAGGGTGTTGTTTAACCCATTCTGTATTGAAGGAATAATTTGTTGTCTTAAACTCAAACTGCTGTCCTTTGGCTATGTCTGGAGTCCAATCCGGCAGTAACTCTTGAACTTGAACTTCCGCATGCTTTAACGCAATTTGATATTCGGAAATTTCACTAAAGGTTTGTGCTAGGTTTAGATACACTAATTCAGCATCAATAGGGTCCAGTAGTCCCACTTTTTGCTTTTCATCAACAATGCTAACCAGTGTTCGCAGTTGTTCTTCTTTTTCAATTAACAATTTTGCTGCATCTTTGGAAGCCTGCCAATTAACAAGCGCGATTAGTGCTTCGGCTTTCTTTGATTCAAGTAAATCTAATAATTGCTGTTGATTCATGTAAAAAACAATTTCACCAATGTTTTTGTTGGATGACTGTTTATCCCATAAATCAATAGTTTGACTCAGACCAACTGAAAAGTTTTTAAAATCACCTTCCTTTTCATAACTAGCCTCAAACTCAGGGTTATAGATAGCTTTAGTCAAGCTTTTTGCCTGAAATTGACTAGCTTTGAGTAACTCTCTTGCCTCAATAATTTCAGGATCTTTATTTATTTGGTTTTCTAACCATGAAGTAGTTTTTTCCTTGCCATAAGAATTAATTGAAAAGCCTATAACAAGGCACATAGACAGGCATACACCTGCATTTTTTAAATATAAATACATATGAACTCTTAATTTTTAAATTAATAAACACCAACTTTTTTATCCTTGTGACAGGATATAAAGGTCATTAATAATCAAATAAATTAAGATTTAGGAGGGCGTAATATGGAGTCTTGGTAATCTTTTGTTTGATCTACCTGAGGGGAAAATCGGTTTATGAAATGTAACTTAGCAGTACTGTTTAAATTGCTAACTAATATCCATGATAGGTGGCTACCACTGCAATGCCCACAGTGATGACTATCATAAGTTGCGGACGCAATAGACGATAACGATTGCAAAACAATCGAAATAATCAGTAGTACCCTTACAGCAACAGATAAATTCAAAATAAACACCTATAAATACAAGAATGAAAAATATAACAGAAAGCTAATGTTTGGGCTAGTTATGTTGGTCCTTTTCAATCTCATCACGACAAGATTCTTGAGGAAATTCAAACTCAATGGTTGTATGAGACAACTGATGAGTAGAAAGCTCTTTAGCTATTCGTTGCTTTAGCTTAATTATGTCATCAACCTCTAGGTTATGAGTTAACTCTAAGTGTGCAGTCAATACGTGGCTTTCACCATCTAATGACCAAAAGTGCATATGATGAATACCACTTATTTCAGGTAATTCAGTTAGTGATCGTTTTATATTTTCTTGAGTTTCTTCTTCTGGTGCAGCTTGCAGAAACAATACTAGCGTTGATTTTAGGTTTCTGAATACATTAAATAAAATGAATAATGTAAATCCAATTGAAAGTAAAGGATCTAATATAGGTAGTTCAACAAAAAGAAGCACGACAGAAACAATAAGAACAGCAACCCAACCAAGCACATCTTCAAGTAGGTGCCATGTCAGCACTTTTTCATTTAATGTCTTACCCGCTTTTAATTTAAATACAGCATAGCCGTTGACGGCAACACCAAGCAAAGCTAGCCCTAACATTCCTTCCGCAACAGGCATTTCTGGACTGGACAACCTAGGTATTGCTTCAAATAAAACCCAAATAGAGCCAATAACCAAAACGATTCCATTGATGAGTGCCCCAAAAAGTGTGAGTCGCCGATAACCGTAACTAAATTTATCTGATGCTTCTTTATCTGAGAAACGACTCAATAACCAAGCAAACCCTATAGACAGGCTATCACCCAAATCATGAACGGCATCAGCCATAATCGCCGTACTGTTAGTTAGCCAACCACCAATGAATTCAATAATGGTGAATGTCACATTCAGAAAAAATGCCCAACCAATACGGTTGTCTTGTCCATGTTGATGACTGTGGTTATGGTTGTGCATTTTGTACCTCCAGTACTGTCTTTTTTCTAATATTAGCGACATTGAAGTTGATCAGATGACGGATCACTCGTTGATACATCCAACGTTTCACGCCTGATAAGTTAGTTCCTTGCTCACGATAGAACTCATCAGGGGAATCATAAAGTCCGAAATCGTCATGAATACCTTCTTTTTGTATATAAGTATCGGTTCCCCGCCAATCAGTATCTGGATATGAGAAGCATTTAGTTGCAACACCATAGCCACAAAAAACATCTTTTTCTTGGCTAAACCTTTGCTGTAAGGATGTTAGATATTGTGCATCCAAGATAAAGCCTTCTAAGTTGATCCAACGACCATCAAGGTATACCTCCACCCAACTGTGGATAATGTATTTAGGAGCTAACCAAAAAACATAGGTTGGTATGGCACCTTTTTGCAACTGTTGATTTATAGTAAACCCGTGAAATCGGCATGGAATGCCTAATCCACGCAATAGAGCCATCAATAGATTGCCTTTGGTATTACATTGACCATAACCATCAGACAGCACTTCACTCGCTGAAATATCATCGCTCTTGTTGTAGCCAAACAACATTTCATCTTTCAAAAATTGATAGGCGGCTCCAATTTTGTTGAATTCATTAAATTTGTTCCATCAGCGATGATTTATAAGGGACTGAATATCCTCGTGTTCAAAATTGACAATGCTGGTCTTGGTTAGATACTTATCACACATTTTTACCCCTTATTAACTTGTATGCTTTAACTATAAAACATATAGTAACTATAGAGTCAAGTTTGTTGGGAAGCTTTATGAAAATTGGCGAATTATCGAAAACATCAGGTTGTTCAATACAAACAATTAGGTATTATGAAAAAGAAGGGTTGCTTGCTGATCCAGAGCGTTCAGAAGGTAATTTCAGGCTGTATAGCAATAAAGCGATGAAGGAGTTGGAATTCATAAAGCATTGCCGAAGTTTAGATATTCCACTCGCCAACATTAAGCGCCTTATTGAATTAAAAAATAAACCCGAAGAAAGCTGCTTAAGTGTGAACATACTCATTGAGCAGCAACTAACGTTAGTTAATAAACGCATGAAAGAATTGAAAGCATTAAAAAAAGAGTTACAGCAAATGGCAAGTACTTGTGGCTCTGGTAGTACAATTGAAACCTGCGGTATTATTAAATCGCTCGATAGTTAAACAACGAACCATTATATAGCTTGGTTTTCCAGTTAATCTTAAAGGTCACAAAAATCAAATTATACCTCATAAATAGAAAGTCCCATTTACTTTGAGACTCCACTGTATTAATATTTTATAGGTATTTTTTTGAGATAATTTATGTTTAAACCACTTTCAAAAGTCTTAGTTTTAGCAGCTATGCTGATTGCCTTTGTTGGGCAAGCATTGGCTTATACTGCTATGTCTTGTGAAATGTCGGAAAATTCTCATCAATCTCATATGACTGTGGATCATTCTTCAATGAAGTCTTATGAGGGTATGGATCATAGTAAGATGAAAAGTAGTAAATCAAACAGTCTGAAGACTGTTGTGATGTAGATTGTGTATGTCCTGAACACGCGTGTTCATCAGTAATTTTGTTGATTTCTGGCCATAATAATTCTAGTGTTTTGGGTTTTACTGAAGCTGAAATAATTCAAACTTCTGAACAGCCAAACTCAATTTCCACTTCTCTTTATCGTCCTCCAATATTTGCCTAACAGAGGGTTAGTGTGCCAGCATTTCACGGAATGCTTCTCGTAGCACACACGTTTTAACTTTTCCTGTTAATTAATTTTTAGCGTATTAACGCTTTAATTTTCCAGCCTTGTCTGGGGGCAAAAAATGTTCAATAGATATATACAAATAGCAGTAACATTACTGTTTATACCAGCGTTTGCTCACGCTAACGAGCACAAACACGAAAATCACATTGAGGCTAAGCCAATAGAGTTATTGGTTTATAAAACGCCTAGCTGTGGATGTTGTAAAAAGTGGATATCTCATATTGAAGATGAAGGTATTACTGCGCATTCAAATGACTCTCAAGATATTAGCGGTATTAAAACGAAGTTTGAAATTCTACCCATCTATCGCTCTTGCCACACTGCTGTTACTAAAAATGGTTTTGTATTCGAAGGGCATGTACCAGCTAAATTCATAAAACAATTCGTAGCTGAAAAACATGACAACGCCATTGGTTTGTCTGTTCCTGTGATGCCAGTTGGATCTCCGGGGATGGAAGTTGGCGAACGCTTCATGCCTTATAACATTCTGATCTTGTTTAATGATGGAAGCAGCAAAGTCTATAAAAAAGTTAATGGTTATGAGGAGCAATTCTAATGAAATGTTCTTTATTAGGGGGAGCAAAACTCATACTAGGTTTCATGATCTGTCTCCCTGCCTTTATTGCCCAAGCAAATAAAGTTGTGTCGTTGGAGCAGGCAGTTGCCATAGCTCAACAAAATGATCCTTGGCTTCTCGGTAGCCGATTGAAACAACAAGCTGTAGAAAATAGAAGTATTGCTTCAGGTTCTCTACCTGACCCTAGAATATCAATAGGAATGATGAATTTTCCTACTGATACATTGGACTTTGATCAAGAAGGTATGACTCAGTTTCAAATCGGTGTGTCACAAATGTTTCCTCGTGGAGATAGCCTAAAGATAAAGGAAATTTAAAATCAATTAATGGGTTATTTGCTTAATAACTCAAATTTCCCTTCTAGTTTGCCGTAAGCCCGTTGGAGCTTATCAAACTCTACTTCTTTAATTTCAAGTTGTTTGATACGACTCTCATTTGCTTCTAGTAACCCAAGCAGTCTTGAGTTTTCTGCCACTAGCTCTTCGTTTCGAGATTGCAAAACATCTATTTCAGCTTCTAGTTCGTCAATTTTATTGTCGCTTGATTCAATAGCGAGGCTTGCTTGATTTTCAGATTCCTCATATTCAAGGATTTTTGATTGGTAATCATCAATAGTTGATTTAACTCTTTTTTCTGCAACTTGTTGTGCGACTTTGTAGCTTTCAATTGCTAGTTTTTCTAATTGATTCTTAGCAGTCTGTTGGTTTTTTTCTAACTTGTCTGCTATTTCAATCGGTAGCTCTACTTCTGTTGTATCTTCCTCTGTAACTGTTTCTTGTTCTTCTAGATGTTTGCCTTTGGTGACGTATTACAAAATGGTAGTGAAACCCCAGCGTTTTATCACATACGACGTAAGCGATACCTTGTATTTGGTTTTATGCTGCCCACAGAAAAAGCTAAAAAAATAAATACAGAGCTGCCTAAGCTAAATCTATTAGTCAAAAATACTAAGGAATTTCAGAAATACATTATTAAAGTTGAACAACAGTCTCTAGTTTTTGAAGCTCACCGCATCAGTACCTCATACGCGAATCATGAAGTTCTCACAGATATGCAAATTGAGCAAAAGAAAATCTTAATGTCACACACTGATGCTAGCAATGACTGGTTTGCCTTAAAAGGTACTCGCTTTTCCGTGGGTTTTAGACCGATCAAGGTAAAAGAGGCGGTATAAGCTGATGGAAAAAACATTTTTAGTCGATGTTAGTATTGTTTCTGTTTTTGACAGTATGGGCGCTAATAAGGCTTATTTAGGCGATGTGTTAGCTGGTCAGGTAATCGAAGATGAAACATTTAGATTTCGTCCCTATGAGCAAATTGTTACCTCCATAATTGTTAGCAAAAGATTTGTTGATAACAAGATGGAGGTCATCACTCACAACGGTAACTGCTATTCACTATCCGATAAGCCCAAATTATTCAGTGTAACGACTGATGAACTCGCTACTATGCGCTTAGGACAATATACACCTGAAACGATTTTAAAAATGAGATAGCTCAAATAACGTATATTTTTAAGTATAAATTTTAAAAAAATTATGTAATAAATTTGCTTTGAATTGAATGCGCAATAAAAAGTAAAGCTACAAACCAGACTAAAATAACCGCAATTGCGCTAATATAGCTTATTGGCTTTTCGTTATATTGTTGAGCTTTTATTTTTGCGATTCGTAATATTTTTTTTGGGGTTAAATAAATAATTAGTGCAAAACCAAGAGGCAGAATTATAAAGTCATCTATCAACCCCAATATTGGTATGAAATCTGGAACTAAGTCTATCGGGCTTAGTGCGTAAGCTGCGACTATAATTGCAATGGCTTTTACATACCAAGGTAGCGCTGGTTCGCGAGATATAAAATATACTACTAATGTTTGGCGTTTCAGTTCCCGTATTTTTTGTTTAAAATTTTGTAATCTCATTTATCACCTACATCAGTTCATATTTACAATTGATAGCAGAGGAATCGAAAGAGCAATTGTTCAGAAAAAAGCCAATAGAATAACAAGCCGAGTTATTCTTCTTTCAGAGAATACCAATGGTTTTTATACGCCAAACTTCCCCACAGTACATGGGCCAATGCGATCTCTGAAGTGTCACGGTTAACATCTATTGGTGATAGTGTGTTGAGTTCATAATTATATTGAAAGTTCAAAGGTGCTTTACTTGGCTGAAGGATGGTTACTTCATCATTAACCATATAAGCAAAATTCTCTGCATACTGCATCATAGCTCTATTAGAAGCCGTTGGAACTGTTAGGTCTTGACCTAACATTGGTGAAATATTCTCTATACCTATTAATGACAAAAGAGTTGGTGCTAAATCGATTTGACTGACTATTCGTTGATCTGAAGTGGGTCCTTTACCTGAGTTTAGAATCACACCCGGAATATGGAAATTGTTAATGGGAACAAGATCTTTACCCATTGCTCTTGCATCATGGTCGGCAACAACGAGGAATATAGTATTTTCCCAATAGTCTTGAGCTTTTGCTTTTGCAATAAATTGTCCTAAGGCATAATCTGCATATTGTATGGCTTTATGGCGCAGTAATTCTTTGCCATCATATTGTTGTAATTGTTTAGCAGTGTATTGAATTGGTGAAACAATACCGTCAGGTATTTCAAATGGATCATGGTTACTTGACGTAAATATGAAACTAAAAAATGGTTTTCCTTCGTTATGAAGCTTAGTTAATTCAATATCAGTTTGATTAAACAAATCACCATCGCTTGCCCCCCAAGACGCTACGAATTGTGGGTTTTCAATATCATTAAAGTCAACAATGTCAGTAAAGCCGTTTCCTAAAAAGAAGCTTTTCATGTTGTCGAAATGACTTTCTCCACCATAAATAAATTGAGTCTCATAACCATTTTCTTTTAGCAGAGATGCAATAGTAAAGAAGTCCTTTTGCGATTTGTCTAACTTAACCACTGCCCTAGAGGGAGTTGGAGTAAAGCCAGTTATAACCGCTTCAATACCTCTAACGGAGCGAGTGCCTGTTGCGTATAATCGTTTAAATGCCCAACCTTCTTGATTTAATTTATCAATTTCAGGTGTCAGCGGGATTCCACCAAGAGATGATACATATTGGGCACCTAAGCTTTCTTCAAGGATAATTACCAAGTTTTTTGGTTGCCCCTTAAAGCTCGGAGAGCGCTTACTTAAAGTGGGTAAGTTATCGTTTTTGAAGCTGTCCAAAGGTTGTTTTGACTCCTGACGAACTAGCTCAATAACTCGATCATCTTCCATCTTGCCATACAACTTAGCTGCATTTTTTTCATCACCGAATTGATTAAGCGCATAAGCAACACTGTAGGTCGAATTTAATGTAAGTGAATTAACTAGTGGGTCAGTGGAAAAGTACACTAAGGCAGGATTGATTGGTCTGTGGCCTAATGTCCCTCGTGCAGATAAAGCAATTATTACAAAAAGCATCAAACAAGAAACCAGCCTACTTCCGATTGCTGCGTTATCTTCTTTTACTTTGTTAGAGACTACGTGATCAGTAAACTGCCATATTTTTTTAACAGGAAATAGCAATAGAGCAAACACTATCAATATTGTTATCAAATGACCATTCACCAGCATTTTAGACACTTCATCAGGATAAGCTAGATATTCAATAAATAGCCTGTTTGGTCTAAAGCCGTATTCATTGATAAATGCGGGCGTTGCTAATTCAAAAAACAATATGCCCATAAAGCAGATCAGAAACCAAATTCGCAAAACCAATGACCAATATTCTTGAAATCTAGTTTTTGACACCCAAGGGTGCAATAACGCCGGGATGGCGCATAAGTAACCTACGCTACTTAAGTCTATACGAAAGCCATTTGTGATTAGGCTCCATATACTATTTAAGTCATTAAATCTATCTAATTGCCAGATAGCCAACCCTGTTCGTACTAAGGTTAGGAATAGCATGACAGAAACAGAGAATAGTAGGAATGGTCTGATAAAGCTGTAGATAGAAGTAAACATCGCAATTCTTTTTAGTGAATAACACGATGTTTACTGTATTAGGTTAAACTTAAGAATTGCTTAATTAAAACTGATAATTAGACATTAATGTTGTTTTAAAGCAGGTCGTTGAGGTAGAAGTATGATCAAAACTACTATTACAAACAGTAGTGTCGCGGTAGCTGAATATCTACTCAATTCCAAACCACCGTGCGCAACAGGCTTGTCTAAAAAGTCACCAACAACCGCGCCTAAGGGACGAGTCAAAACAAATGCAAGCCAAAATAACATTGTTCTAGATACTTTAGTGAACATATATAGGGTTAATACAATTCCTAAGCCTGTACTGAAAATATATGCAGCTCCAATATAACCCAATCCAGCAGTATCAGCAGTCCAGTCTCCCAGTGCAGTCCCAAGTGTTTGAGAAAACATAATGGTTAACCAGTAAAACGATTCAGCTTTAGGGTTGTCAATAGTAGAAACACTGATACTTCCAATTGTTCTATACCAAATAGCCAATGTAATAATTAAGAGAGTAGCTAATAGAGTTGAGCCTCCTAAATACCCAATTCCCAACGATCTATCGGCAAAATCAGCAAGTGTTGTCCCCACTGTCGTTGATGCAATAATAGTGATCCAATAAATAAACGGGCTAAATTTTGTAGATTTTACTTGCATAATAACAGCAGCAATAAAAAAGGACATAAAGATTACAGTTCCAACTAAATAGCCCAAATTCATTGACATTGAAACAGCATCACCACCTGTTTCACCTAACGTAGTCGCGAGTATTTTTATTATCCAAAACCCTATTGTTAATTGAGGTACTTTTATCAGAGCATCGTTAAATTGTTTATTCATATAAAATTCCTCTATGTGAGTATGTCATTAAAAAAGAACTACCAACCAAATACATATAGCAATCACTATACTCACTAATACTGCGGCAGACCCTAAATCTTTCGCTAAACCTGACAGTGGGTGTATTTCGAAACCAATACGGTCAACGACTGCCTCTATTGCAGTATTTACTATCTCGGTAAACATAATGAACAGTACCGCAATGATAAGTATGAGTTGCTCTTTCAGTGTAATATTGAACAAAAAAGTTACGGGGATCGACAATATAAGCAACAGTAACTCTTGTCTAAATGCGGCTTCATTCCTTAGGAGCCACTTGAACGCTCTGATTGAATTCAATGTTGCGAGATAAACTCGTTTAAGACCTTTAGGCTTGTTTTCACTATCAAACACGGATTAGTTTACTCCTTGAGAAATTGTTGGTGACTTTGCATTTGCTACGGAAACACCATTAGTACAATGATTAAAAGGGTTGTTTTTAGGTTGATAAACTTTTGACTTTACTTGCATTTCAGCAAGTAAAATATCGAATACGTTGTCATGAGATATAGGCTGTTCACTAATTTTATTTAAACAATCTAACTTGGCTTTGTGATGTAATTTATCCCCCCAATAAATCAATGGCACTTTTGTTTGTTCTTCTGGTGCAAATGCGTAAGGTAAACCATGTAAATATACGCCACTTTCGCCCAAAGATTCACCGTGATCAGAAACATAAATCATTGATGTTTTGATATTGTTCTCATTGCTCAATGCTGCAAGTTCTGTGATGATTTCTGACAAGACTAAATCAGTATAAGCAATAGTGTTGTTGTAGGTATTAACCAGTTCCTCTTGACTACAATTTTGGATATCACTTCGTTGACAGTCTGGAGAAAATACTCGTTTATTTTTGGGGTAGCGTCGGTAGTAAGTAGGCCCATGAGAGCCGATCATATGAAGTACAATTAGTGTATTGTCGCTTTCCAATGAATGAAGTTTCTTTCTTAATTCGTCAACCAGCACTTCATCGAAACAGTACTCACCATCACATAATGGATTTTTACTATTAGTAGAAATCTGCTCCGTTTTTACCCTTGAGCAAACGCCTTTGCAGCTACCATTATTATTGCTGATCCAATACACTTCAGCTCCTGCCAAGTGAATTAAATCAACGGCATTTTGTTGTGCTACCGCCACTCTTTTCTCGTAGTTGTTTTTGTTTAACCTTGAAAACATACAAGGTACAGATACCGCAGTTGCTGTTCCACAGGAGGTAACATCTTTAAATGAAACAACGCCTAAGTCTTTAGTTAGGCTATTGGTCTGCTTTTCATAACCATTTAAAGAAAAATTTTGGGATCTTGCTGTTTCACCTAGCACTAAAACAGTAATACTTTTGTTACTATCATCATTTTTAATGGTTGGAGACGTGTCTAACAGGCTGAATTTTAACGGAGGATACAAATAGTTTTTTCGAACATATTTTACTGTTGAATCAATCAAGGCATATGGCGTTAGATAGCCCACTAAATCGCGATTATTTCGGCCAACAGATGCATAGTTTGAATAAAATACTATTGCAATTAGAAATATTACACCGACACTGCCGCTAAGTAATTTTATCCGTGCGAGCAATTCCCCGACAAAAGAACTATAGGTCAATTGAACGTTGGCAATAAGAAGTGAAGGTATTACTCCAAAAAATAGAAAGAACAATATTGCGGAGAAGTTAAAATAAGAAAATGCTTCAGCCGTATCCGTTTCAACTGTATTTTGGATCATGCCATAATCAAAAACTATACCGTATGTCACAGTGCTATAAAAAAGAACAGACGACAATAAAACCAATAAGATGAGTAGTGGTTTTGTTATCCATCGAAAGGATAAAAAGCATTGAACGAAAATAGACAATGCCAATAAAAAAACAGGGACAGACAGTAAGAAAAAAAGATTGTAAGATTCAAGGGCTGTAACCACTGTCGTTATTTTACTTAAAAATGGGAAATTCAAAACTAAAGTGATGTATACGCAGGTATAAATCACTAATTGATTAGTTGTGAGCTTAATTTGGTTTAAAAAATTGATAATTTTGTACACTTAACTTACCTTAGAAAGAATGTTTAGTGGTTATACGAAATTCAACACCATTGACATTGGCATCAGAGGTTAATGGCTTGATAATATCGACATGAATGACACGTGCTTCACTGGTTTGAGTAGAGTAAAATCGAGCACCCAGTCCCACAGAAGTCATCCATGAATCTTGGTTGGTGGTATTATCTGAACTACCGAAAACTCTGCCTGTATCGACAAAAATAGCTCCGCCTAACTCAAGTAATTTATAGATATTGATGTGAGGGTAATAACGAGCTTCAGCCGTAAATTGAGTGCTGTGATCGCCATGCCTGTATTGTAATGGATAACCCCGTAAGCCAGTTTCACCACCTAAGACAATAGGGTTGTCTTGAAATTGATTCTCACTAAATTGACTGTTGTTTTTTAAATAGGCACTCCAGCTATCATTTAATTTATGAAAGTATTCATTATTGACGCTTAATACAGTTCTATTTGCATTGTTGGAATCACTGTAAATTTCCCCACCTAAGGTTGCACTAATAAACCAAAAAGCATCATCAAATATTTCTATGCCTTTTGTTAAACTTGACCGCCAAAGTAATGTTGGTGAGGTATCTGTATTCCCGATATCAGTGCCAACTTGAGTTGTTAAATTCCACCCAAGGTTGAAGTCTTCTATATGATTTATCAGGTTGAGGTTAGATAATTTTCTGAAGTCTTTTTGCAAATACTCAACACTAAGATATGGATATATAAACTCTCTATTAGAAGGTACGACAGAAATTAAATCTGGGTTTTGTATCTCATTAACTGCTGAAAATTCATGCTGTTCATTAGTAAAACCAATACCAAATCTTAATGTATCTTCACTGGAATCATTTTTAAGCCATTGCCAGCTAGCTGTTGAGTAACGTTGATTGTGTTCAAATTGGTTGTAAGTTTTGCCAAGTTTGTATTGGGTATCTATTTGCCTAAAGTTGTCAAAGCCAATATTAAATGCATTGTTGGTATCAAAACTTACAAAGTCTTTCTGTATGAATACAGATTCAGATGTGCCGTCGTCGCTGTTGGTTAGATTAACTTGCGCGTTAATATTATTATTGAGGAATAATGGGAAATTAGTTTTAAATTTATATCCACTGCGTTGATCATTGGTAAACGATTCAAGCTCAGCGTCTATACCCAAGCCTAAGAAATTTCTGTCTTTGATACCAATAGCGTATTTATTCTTTCCCCCCTTACGGCCAAAATCTACTGTTGGCATTAGTGACCAGTTATCCCAAGCTTCAACTGTGATTTTGTCAGAGTTATCGTTTCGAGTTACTCGTGCATTTCTTATGTATTTTTTACTTCTGAGGTGGCGTTCCAGTTCTTCAAGATCTTCTTGGCTTACATCGCACTTTTTGATGAAAAATGCTGCTTCATTGTACAGTGTTTTATTTTTGGTTTTGATATGAAAAAAGTTAGCCCAGCGATGGAGAAAAATAGTGTCTGGATCTTCTAAGTTAAAAATGTCGTAGGTCTTTAATTCTATTTTATCTTTTTGATTACAATTATCGTCAGTTGCATTCGCTGCTTGTGCTCTACAAGTTAAGAAAATTATTGATGTTGCAAGTAGGTTGATAACAAAATGCTTTTTCATAAAGACACCTCTTATGAGTATGGCTTTATGGTAATTTTGTTAACTTAAGATTTGCTTAGTTCAAACTGATAAATGGCAAAGTGTTGCTATTTTTTGCTTAGAAAGGCTTTGCTATTATTGAATTACGGTAGTTAGTTTTAGAAGTTAATTAGAAATGTAGTTTTTATCTTTTATTTGTAGGAAGGTTATGCCGATATTGCTTCTTAATGTTTCTCAATAGAACTTATAAGTAGTGTTGCGACTTCTTCTTCCTTGTGTTCTTGTAAAAGCATAATAGGAATATAGTCGTAATCAATTGCCAGCCAAATATGCGTCTTTCTAGTACTATTTTTTCTAATCCTGCTTAACTTGATGCAATTAAGTTCCCCAAGAGGTGTGTCAATAGTAACTCGTCCACCATTCAGGAAGTTAAATTCTTTGAAGCCACTTGTATCATAAACGGTGTAATGCAATTGTTTTACATTAGAAAACCCATCGTTTTTCAGTGCGTCAAGCCTTAACATTTCAAACACAAATAGTGGGTCTAACACGTCATCTTTTAAGGTTTGCTCACTAATATCGCCATTCATTTTAGCTATTAAAGTTTGGTTATTATGATCAAAATTTAACTGTAAATGTTTATCTTTTTTAAAAGTTCTCGAATCTTTTCCTTTATAGCTCAGTAACGCTACTTTATTGTCCTGCCATAGAAAATTACTTATCTCACTCGTATCTATGCTATAGAAAAAAATTGATGCGCTAGTATTGAATGATAACGAATAAGAAGTATTATTTTTACTTAGTTTTCTTGTGGCTCGACCATATTTTTTCTTGCCCCGTAATACACTATATTTCGCGGTATATAAATTCAATTCAGATGTTTCTTCAGAACCACTTTTAATAAGAGGGGCAGCAGTTATTGGTAAGGCAAAATAAAGCATTACCAATATAATAATTTTAATAACGCTGTTGTAGTTCAACATAATTTCTAATGTTCACCAGAGTTATGCAATACATCAAGCGTACTATCATATATTGATGACTCAAGGCTAAGCGCTCCTAAAACGGTATGAAAGACATTAAACTGATTATGGCTATTAGCTTGATTTAAGTTTTTAAGCTTTAAATTTCTTGCATCTAAAAAAGTATCTGATGCCCAAAATAAAAATGGGATATCTTTTTGATAATCTGGTGCAAATGAATATGGTGTGCCATGCAAGTAAAGTCCATGCTCACCAAGTGACTCACCGTGATCAGAAATATACATCATTGCTGATGAAGTTTTCGCTAAGGTTTGTAACTCCATTATCAGTGTCGTCAGGAAATGATCGGTATACAGCAGGGTATTATCGTAGGAATTAATCAACTCCTCCGGGCTACATTTGCTAATTTCCTCATCACGGCAGACAGGAGTGAATTGGTTAAATTCTTTTGTGTATCGTGAATAGTAGCTTGGTCCATGGCTCCCTTTAGTATGCAAAACAACAAAGATCTTTTGTTTATCAGATGAATCGATAGCGTTAATTAAATTAGTCAGTAGTACTTCATCTAACTTACAGCCTTCACCCACGCAGTCAGCTCGTAATTCACCCGCCTCGGTATAACTTGTTACTTTTATTGGTGGTTCACCCCAGTTATTGGTTCGCCACTGTACATCAACGCCATGTCGGGCTAAGTAAGTTGGTAATGCTTCAAAGTCTAAGTATTGATCACTAGGTGCT
Source organism: Pseudoalteromonas sp. NZS100 (assembly GCF_015864815.1). Taxonomy (NCBI): domain Bacteria; kingdom Pseudomonadati; phylum Pseudomonadota; class Gammaproteobacteria; order Alteromonadales; family Pseudoalteromonadaceae; genus Pseudoalteromonas; species Pseudoalteromonas sp. NZS100. The sequence goes on along the minus strand of NZ_JADYWM010000004.1, from coordinate 39,672 downwards.
AAAATACATGCCAGAGAACCTGTGGTATAGGTAGTGCAGGATTTTGTATTGTTCAGCACTAGTAGGTTCGGCTGTTCTGCGAGCTTTGGGTTAGTTAATTTAGAATAGCCATACAATGAGAAATTGGCAGCACGAGCAGTTTCACCAATGACCAATACAAAGACTGTTTTATTGTTATCCAGAAAATGGCCATCTGGTAACGCTTTCTGTCCGTCAGTTGTTCTATTTATAGATGAGTAATATCTACCTGAATTTATTATGTATGACCAAGGTAAAATCTTTCCGCCTAAAACGCTTGCATGCTTATCAATCCAAAGCCAACTAGTAGAATTCGTATACAAGAATGCACCAGAGACTACTAAAGCAATTGACGCGTTACCTAATATTTTTACTCTATCAACTTGTTTAATTTTTATTAAGGCAACAAAGCAAGCTGGCATTAAACCCAACATTATTATCGGGAAAACTAAGCTTACGGTGAGTAGTTCAATAGATTCTGAATAGCGGGTGTTAAATATATTTCCCATCATGGTTCTATCTAGCACCACTTGATAGTTACTCATGTAATATATAGCGGAAGCATTTAAAACAGTGATGATTACGAGAAATATTTTCAGAACTGTTGGTGAAATAAGCGCTAGCAATGAAAATATGGTGTATGAAAAGATAAATACTATCACAACAGTAGATAGAAATATTCCAAGTCCGCTAGTGCTCCATACATTGGTGTTTTGATTAACATACTCTAACAGCACCAAATTGTAAGCAAACGTCATTACAATGCTTACCCAAAAAGTGAAGCTGCTTGCCTTCAAAATTGAAATTTTAGAAAGGGCCTTAGTGTTCATTTTGTAATATTGATTTTAATGTGATGTATGTACCAACAATAGCGCTTACTGAAATTGCTATCCAAATTATAGTTAGTTCAGGAAGCTTTCCACTGATAGTACATACTAAAAGGATGAAGCAAAATCCAAGGACAAAATATCCTAAAATAGCAGGCTTTACTTTTGCCCAATTCCACCATTTTGAATAATATCTTGATAAGTATTCGCCACTTAACCCTGAAACAGTGCCTATTATTGCTCCAAATGCTAAATCTGCGGGCCAATGAGCACCGACAGCGACTCTAGAAATGGCGACTACTGTAGCGACCATAAGCGATAAATATATCCAATACGTTTTATGTTTCTCACTGATTTTAGCTTCTCTTAAAAGAACAAATACCATTGCAGAGATTGCTGTAAAAATCGTAATAGTATGACCAGATGGAAAACTTGTATAAGCAGTCAGGGTGTCACCAATAATAGTAAATTGATGATGTTCTAAAACAGCAGCGGGTCTAGGAATGGCAAAGAAACTTTTACCTAAATGACTAAGTGCGCAAGCGAGAGGAACAGCTCCGAACATAGCTGCCCACATTCTCGTATTTATAAGGCAAATGAAGGAAAGCAGCGGAATTAAAATCAGAGCATCTCCCAAGTACGTAATATTGTGCCAAATTTCACTGGGTAGTATTTGCAGAGCGTTATTACTGATAGAAAAGATATCTTTTTGGCTGGCGATATAGGCGTCTTTATTCATTGCCATACTTACCATTACGGCACTCATTAAACATATAAAGCTTATAAGCTTCCAATAAGGAAAACTGCCTTTAGGATATTGTTGACCAATTGTTAGCTTTACTGGCATAAAATCACCCCAATGTTGGTGATTACATGCTAAAAATTAAAACTTAAGTTTTGCTTAGTTGAAACTGAAACTTTAAATAAGATTGATTGAATGTTGCCTTAATCAAAAATGAAGTCGAATTTTCGCAAATAGATTATGAGCATCTTTTGCATTTATTGATTGTTTATAAAGGTTTCTTTTTCCAAACTTCGCGAGATCGTCTTCAAATTCCCCACCAAAACTATAGCTGAGGTAAAGCGCGGTTAATTTACTTAAAGAATATTTATAGCGAAGCTGGAAAGCACTTTCAGAAAATGAAAAATCATCTTGGTTTTTAGAGCCTATCAACTCACCCTGTGTATCAACGATGTATTGATTTAGGTGATTTGCTTTCCCGATAACAGACTCAAGTTTAAAACGTACTTCCTGACTTTCACTAATTTGATAATCTACACTTAGTTCAATGCCTTGCTCTGTGAAGTTAAATTCATCGACGGTATTACCGTCATCCCATTCAAGCCAACTATCACTATTGTATTGTGATACCGTTAGTCCAATGTGTAGTAGAGTACTAATCTGCTGCTCAATGCTCACTTCAGCGTTGTAAAAGTTACCAGACAACCCCTCCGTTCCCATCTCAATTGCCACTCCAACGCTTCCCCAGTCATATTCTGGAGAATTCAGTTCAAGTTCGGCTATATAAAAGGACGGTAGCCATACGGAATTATTCCCTCGCGTTAGTAAATCATCATATCCAGACGAACCCAACTCCAAAGAAAGTTGATATTCAAATTCTGCATTTGTCACCAATTCAACACCTGCACCAACAATACGAGGTAGTTTTTCATTTTGGTGGTTCTTTTTTAATTCAGTTTCAAACGCAAATGTAACATCTCTTATCGACCATCTATCTAAATCTGGAATTTGAAATTGATATTCATATTCAAATTGCTTGCGATTGACTCGTTTGACATAGCCGATGTCATTTAATTGTAAGTCTTCTCCATAGTTAAAAAGACTAAACTCATGACTATGCTGCTCGGATGACTCTGTACTTCCTGTCAGCCACCAACCGAGGTCGCTCGTTGTTTCAGGTCCTTGTTCGATATCAGATCTGATTATACCGAAATTTAGCTCAGTACTATCTGAGTATGCATAATTGAAATCAGACTCAATAATAATTGCATTTCGTTCAATGCTAGGCGTATTAACCTTATTAAGTGAAGCGCCAAATTTGTTAGCACCTAAACGGTACTGGCCTCTGAACAACCAAAAATCCCTACCAGAGTTCCCGCTATCGGCACTTTCAAATGCAGATAAAAGCCCAAAATCTAATTGTTCTCTACTTATTGTGTATTTAATTGCAGAATCCAACTCACCTGAATAGTCTTCATCATAATATGACTCCCCGCCAATTCTTGGCGTATGTACTACTCTGAGAGACTCTGGCCCTGAAACTTCAAATAAACTTTGACTATCATTGAAAAAAGGTCGTTTTTCTGAGAAAAAGCTTTCTATGGCTGAAAAATTAACGACTAACTCATCTGATTCCACCTGTCCAAAGTCAGGGTTTATGGTGGCACTTAATTGCTGACTTTTAGTAGGTTTCCAAAACAATTCAACCCCTATATCAGTAGAGTTTTTGTTGTTCGTAATGTCTCGATTAGCCGAAATGTATGGAAAAATATCTAGGCTCGACTGATTGTTAATTTCAACTTTTTGTTTGCTGAAATTTGTTAAAAAACTATTCATTGAAGCGTTTGCCGGAATTGATGAATAGGTTGCATTAGTGGATTCATCAAAACGGGTAATAGAAAGGCCGAATTCATTCTGCTCTTGAATGGCAAAAGACATAGCAGTCCAAGGGATATAAACTTCAGTGCTCCACGAATCGGTAAATACTTTAGTTTTGAAGTTCCATTGATTGCCCCAATCTAAATCTAACTCTTTATTTTGCTTATAGATACCATCATAATAATATCCTTGATGATTGACTGAAAATACATAACTCGTTTGCTCGGTATTATTCATATCTATCATTAGTTGAATATGATCATTGGTAAAAAGCGAGTCGTTTTCTTGTGTCCTTACTCTTAATGGTTGCTTAGTTGTTGCCACAACAGCTATGTATATGCCGTGGTCAGTTGTTATTATTTGATAAGAAAAGTTGCTCTCTACCTTTGTTAGCGTTTGTGGAACAACTTGGTAATTAACTGTGTTTCTCTTCGCGCTTTGCCAACCTGAATCATTCAGAGAGCCATCAACGACAACTTCAGTTGCAAAGGCAATACTTGAAGCAAACAGATAAAGAAGTTGTAAAGAAGCGTTAAAAGACTTGTTCATTACAGCGATACAGTAAATGTTATTTTCTTCTCAACTAGCGATACTGAAACAGTTGCTCCAATTTTTTCACAGTAGGATTTTACTATTGCTAAACCTAATCCAAATCGCTCTGTTGATGTTCTTGATTCGTCTTTTTGCCATAAAGGATCAAAAAACAATTTAAGCTCATTTTCTTGATAATTTTCGTAGCAGATATTTGAAATTTTGATTAAAGCATTTCTATTATCAATTTTTGATGTTGTTATCTCTATTCCTGAATTAGTTGGACTATAAAAGATTGCATTGTTAATTAAATTTGATAACACAGTTTCTAAAGCAAATTTGTTGGTATTTACTATTAATGAAGGTATATCAAAAAGAAGTGTAATATCTCTATCGTCTGAATTTTCTCTTGAGATAATGTTACTAATTAGATCTGTTAGGTTAATTTTGCTAGTTTCTAACTCATGGCTACTACTACTTTTTTGTAATAGCATGATGCTACTAACGATATTTTTTAAGCGATAGGATATTCCATGGACATCGCTTGCAAGGTTATCTGATATTTCCTTTTCATGAGGAAACTTTAAGGCAACTTCGCTCAAACTTATAAGCTCTGCAATTGGTGTTTTTAATTCGTGAGCAATGTCAGAAGCCATTCTCTGCTCTCGAATGTACAGAATATGATTTTCTTTAATAAACTGATTAACGCCTTCAGCTATCGGAACGAGTTCTTGCGGTAAAAATTCTACTGAAACTTCCGGGTTTTTAGAGTTTAAACTTATTTTTCTTAGCTGCTGACTGAGTTCACTAATTGGTTTTAAACTCCTATAAACAACAAGTTTGACAATTATTCTTATAATAAATACGGAAAATATAGATGTGAAAATAAAAATAATATCAACAAACCAGAGGATATAGTCTAACTCTTCTCTACTTAGCGCATAGGCAAGTTCCATTGGTTGTTGATTCTTTGCAAATTCTTCTCTGCTTATACCGAGTATTTCACGAATGTCAGAGTCAACCTGAGGAAAAAACTTTGTATACAGCATCCTGCCATTTCTACCGTCTGGTAATACGGTATCTTGAATAATAAATTCATGTAGTTTTACATCTAATCTAGAGAGAGCTTTTATTTCAAAAAGCTCTAGAGTGTCAGATCTCTCAAATACTTCGCTTTTGTACCAAAGTTGGAAATATTCAGGGTTTTCTTTGCCTTCAAATTCCGGCATAAATTCCCCAGCAAAATCAAATTCTATTCCGTTTTCATCTTCTTCAACTAATGTTTCAAGTAGTCCAACTTTGTTGATCATGGCTCGGTCAAACTCATCACTAATCCATGTATCAACACTGATATCAGTTGCTAATAAGATACAAATTAAGAGTAATGAGATTGAAATTGATAGATAGTGACTTAGCTTTTTATGAATTGAATTCATTAATGACTCTCAACGAAGTAGCCAAAGCCACGCTTGGTTTTAATTGGAAGCTCGTAACCAATAGCTCTTACTTTTTTCCGAGCAGAAGAAAGGTGAGCCTCTATAGAATTTTTTGCAATTGCATCATATTGTCCGGCTAGGTATTCGCTGAGCTTTTCAGAAGAAATGACTTTTCCTTGACTGGAAAATAAGCATTCAACCACTTTGTATTCATTAGGGGTTAGCTGAGCATCTTTACCACCACATCTTAATTGTTTTAAATGTAAATCTAGTGATACGGCACCAATATTAATACTGTTAGCGTTCACATTCAAAGTACCGCGCCGCATTAAACAGAGTAAACGGACATGCAGTTCGTCAAAAGAAAAAGGTTTAGTAAGGTAGTCATCAGCACCGTTCAGCAACCCTTCAACTTTATCTTCAGTAAGGTCTTTCGCAGACAAAATTAATACACGGATATCTTTTCCTGCCTGACGAATTGCCTTTAATATTGAAGTACCATCGACAGAGGGTAACATTAAGTCGAGAATTAGTAGCGAATAATCTCCAGACAAAGCCATGCTTAGTCCCTCAGAGCCATCACCAGTATCATCCACGGTGAAACCGAGGTTGGTTAATCCTACCCTTAAACTTCGTCTAAGTGATATTGAATCTTCGATAACTAAAACTTTCACTGATAAATACCTTTCATAAATATTTTCCAAAGTATCACTGTAAACTTAAGATTAGCTGATTTTTTACTTAATTTATTAAATAGTTGTTTCATCAAAGTTTCTTGCTTCCCCTCTAATTTTACATTTAAATTTGAGTTTATTTAGCAAATATTATTGAAATAATAAGTAAAAGGAATTTCAGTGTCAGCACAAGTGAACTAGCTTCGGGCAATGAAATGGCACTTTAGGGTTAGATGTTGACAAAATAACTCATAAGTGTTTGCAGCTTTTCTGTTTACTTATTCAAATAAATATATTAGATTTTCAATTGTATTTCTTAAAGAGAGTCTTATGTCTAAAGTATTTTTAAAAGTCTTAGTAATGACGCTTATGCTGGTTGCCTTTGTTGGGCAAGCATTTGCGTATTCTGCTATGCCTTGCGAAATGTCATCAGGTTCTCACGAATCACACATGAACATGAACATGAACATGAACATGGATCATGGTGATATGAATAAAAGCAGTAATGGTCAATCAGAAGATTGTTGTGACGTTGAATGTATTTGTCCTGCAAATGCTTGCTCATCTACGACAGTCCTAAATTCCAGTATTGATTCGACAGATATTCAAATATTCAGTGAATCTGTAGCTGCTCTGCAATCTAAACAACCTCATTCAATTTCCACTTCCCTTTATCGTCCACCAATTTTTGCCTAATACAGGATTAGTGCGTCCAAATTTCTCGCACATGTAATTAATTTTTCTGTTAGTCAATATAGCGTCGTAGCGCTATAGATATTTTCCAGCGATGTCTGGGGGCAAAAATGATCAATAAGTATTTAAAAATAGCAGTAGTAATGCTGCTTTCACCTGCGTTTGCAAACGCCAACGAACATAACCATGCACACAATAACGACGTAACACCTTTGGAGTTAATCGTTTATAAAACCCCTACTTGTGGGTGTTGTAAAAAATGGATAACTCATATTGAAGACAAAGGGATCGTTGCGCATTCCAAAGATTTCCGAAACATCGGCAACATCAAAACTAAGTATGGTATCAAACCTAATTACCGTTCATGCCACACGGCAGTGAGTAGAAATGGATTTGCCTTTGAAGGTCATATACCTGCTAAATTTATTCAGCAGTTCTTATCAGAAGAACATCCCAATGCGATTGGGCTTTCAGTTCCAGCAATGCCAGTTGGCTCTCCCGGTATGGAAGTCGATGACCGCTTTATGCCATACAACGTGTTAATTCTATTTAAAGATGGAACGAGCAAAGTCTATGCAAAAGTTAAGACATACGAGGAGCAATTCTAATGAAATTGAACTCTTCAAACCTTACTTCACTTTCAACTGCATTAATACTCGGCTTATCTGTATTCTCAGCTCAAGCTGAGAAAGTAGTGTCGCTTGAACAAGCTATCACCTTAGCTCAGCAAAATGATCCTTGGCTTCATGGTAGCCGATTGAAACAAAGTGCAGTTGAAAATAGAAGTATTGCTTCAGGTACTTTGCCTGATCCGAAAGTATCGCTAGGGATAATGAATTTACCAACAGATACTTGGGATTTAGATCAGGAAGGAATGACTCAGCTAAAGGTTGGCGTCTCTCAAATGTTTCCGAGAGGCGACAGTCTAGAGATCAAGAAAGACCAGTTACAAATTGAGTCCACGAAATTTCCACTGTTACGAGAGGATCGTAAAGCTAAGTTGAAAAGCCAAGTGTCACAACTTTGGTTAGATGCTTACTTAGCCCAACAAACTATTAAATTGATTGAAGATGATTGGTCTCTCTTTGAGCAGATGGCGGAAGTGGCTAAAGCTAGCTATTCAAACGTTGTTGGTAAAACTAGACAGCAAGATGTTATTCGTGCTCAGTTGGAAATCGTGCAGTTAGATGACAGATTAACTTCGCAAAAGCAGAAACTAGAAACGACAATCGCTCGTCTCAATGAGTGGCTTCATATTTACGATGCGGATCGTTTGAATGAATCATTCAACTTTGACGCGCAACCATTAGAGTTTAGCGTCTCAAAAGAATTGCCTTCGATTCAATTGAATAATCCAACAGTCCTAAAAGCATCTAATTACTCAAGAAATCTATTGGCTCAGGAGCTTTCGAATCACCCAGCCATACTTGCGATTGATATAAAACGCAAAGCTTCAGAAAAAGGAATTGAGTTAGCCAAACAGCAATATGAGCCGCAATGGGGTGTTAATGCTAGTTATGCCTATCGCGACAATATGCCCTCTGGTGATAGCCGAGCTGATTTATTTTCTGTTGGGGTAACGTTTGATTTACCCTTGTTTACCGAGAACAGACAAGATAAGCAAGTTGCAGCTTCTATTGCAGATTCAGAGACTATTAAAACCGAGAAACTATTACTGACAAAGCAAATGATCAGTGTTTTAGAAAAAGAACTAAGACAGCTTAAACGCTTATCAGATAGACAATCTATCTATCAAGAACAACTCCTTAAACAAACTCATGACCAAGCAGAAGCGTCATTGACAGCCTACACAAATGATGATGGCGATTTTGCCGAAGTTGTTCGAGCAAGAATTGCCGAATTAAATACCAGAATATCAGCTTTAAGAATTGATGTTGACGCACTTAAAACAGTTGCTCGTATCAACTATTTCTTTGCGCATTCTCAATCTAACTCAAATGCTGAACATAAGTCGATGCAAACTTCACACAAAACTAATCAGCACTTATCCAGTCAGCAATTTGGAGAAAAATAATGTCAACGAATACAAAAACAATTATTGCCATCATCATTGGGGCAGCACTTGGTGCTGGAGCATTGAGTTTATATCAAGGTACTGGCTCAAACAGTAATAGTAATGAAGCAACATCAGGAGAAAAAAAGCCTCTGTATTGGGTTGCACCGATGGATTCTAATTACCGCCGGGACAAGCCCGGTAAGTCGCCTATGGGGATGGATCTAATTCCAGTGTATGAGGAAGGATCATCTGGTGATGACTTTGGCCCCGGAGCAGTAAAAATTGCGCCTCATGTAGTGAATAACCTTGGGGTTCGCACTGCACCTGTTGAACTGAAAAATATGCATACTGAAATCTCAACGGTAGGTTATGTTCAATATGATGAAGATAAGCTAATTCATATCCACCCACGGGTTGATGGCTGGATTGATAAACTTTACATCAAAGCAGCAGGTAACCCTGTAGAGAAAGGGCAGCCTCTTTATACACTATATTCTCCTCAGTTAGTTAATGCTCAGGAAGAGCTGTTAATAGCGTTAAAGCGCAACAATAGTTCTTTAATTTCAGCAGCCAAAGATCGCCTAAAAGCGTTACAGCTTTCAGCAGACTTTGTTCAAAAGCTAGAAAAGACACGAAAGGTTCAGCAAACAATTACCTTTTATTCACCACAAGCAGGTGTTGTCGATGGTTTGAAGGTTAGAGAAGGTTTTTATGTAAAGCCGGGAAACACCTTATTAAGCATTGGCCAGCTAGATCAAGTTTGGGTTGAAGCAGAAGTGTTTGAACGTGACGCAGCCTTAATTAAAAAAGGACTTCCTGTATCAATGACACTGGATTATTTACCCGGTGAGGACTGGGCTGGTGTCGTTGATTATGTTTATCCAACATTGAACAGTAAAACACGCACACTCCGAGTGAGATTGAAATTTGATAACACAGACTATCAATTAAAACCAAATATGTTTGCACAAGTCTCTATTCACGCTAATCAAGCTGATAGCACCATCCTCGTGCCTAAAGAAGCCGTTATTAGAACAGGTAAACAGGACAGAGTAGTACTTGCGTTAGGTGATGGGCAATTTAAATCTATTGAAGTGACTATTGGCCGGGTTGATATCGACAGCATCGAAATATTAGACGGCTTAAATGAAGATGACGTTGTGGTGACATCTGCCCAATTCTTGATTGATTCTGAATCAAGTAAAAGCTCTGACTTTAAACGAATGACTCATGATGAAGTGCCTAACTCTGTTTGGATGCAAGGGGATGTTAATAGTGTTATGGCAGGGCACCGCATGGTTAATATTTCACATGGCCCTGCTGAAGCTTGGGATTGGCCTGAAATGGTTATGGATTTTACTGTGGCTGAAAAAGTCGATATTGACTCATTAAAGTCAGGTCAATCTTTGCACTTTGAAGTGAGCAAAACCGAAGACGGTGGATATGAAATTACTGGAATTCATATCATGAGTGAGCCTGAAGTATCATCAGCAACAGTATCTGGTTTGATTAATGCGATTGATATTGATACACGGATTCTAAATATTAGCAGAGGCCCAATAGAGAAATGGGATAGACCTGCTGCGACGATGGATTTTATCGTCGCGGACAATATAGAAATGGTTGATTTCAATGTCGGTGATAATGTCACTTTCACTTTTGAGGTTAGAGATGACTTAGTTATCACTGACATTTCTCTTGAATCAGATGAACAACACGGCAAGGAAAATAAAGCTGCTGTTGATCATTCTAATCATTAAGTGGGAGAAAAATAATGATTGAATCAATTATTAGATGGTCTATCGGCAATCGTTTCTTTGTTTTGTTGATTACCTTAATTATCGCGTTTGGTGGTTTGTATTCATTACAAAAAACACCAGTAGATGCACTCCCCGATCTTTCTGATGTGCAGGTGATAATTAAGACGAGCTATCCGGGACAGGCACCACAAGTAGTGCAGGATCAAGTGACATTTCCTCTTACTACAGCGATGTTATCAGTGCCGGGGGCGCAAACTGTTCGTGGTTACTCATTTTTTGGTGATTCCTACGTCTACATTATTTTTGATGACGATACTGATTTGTATTGGGCTAGAAGCAGAGTACTTGAATACTTAAGCCAAGTAGCATCAAGCCTGCCTGATTCGGCAAAACCTCAATTAGGACCTGATGCAACAGGTGTGGGTTGGGTATACATTTACGCTTTAACAGATAAGTCTGGAAACCATGATCTAAGCCAATTAAGAAGCATTCAAGACTGGTTCTTAAAGTATGAACTACAAACTGTTCCGGGCGTGTCCGAAGTTGCCGCCGTTGGTGGTATGGTTAAGCAGTATCAAGTGCAAGTAGATCCTGATAAATTGAGAGCTTACGATATTCCTCTAAGTTTAATACAAATAGCCTTACAAAAAGGGAACAAAGAAACTGGCGCATCCGTTGTGGAAATGGCTGAAGCTGAATATATGGTTACCGCAACGGGGTATATTCAATCAGTTAGTGATATAGAGAAAATCCCACTTGGTATTAACGAACAAGGCACACCATTGCGTATTGGTGATGTTGCTACCGTTAATTTAGGGCCTCAAATGCGCCGTGGTATCGCAGAGCTTAATGGTGAAGGCGAAGTTGTTGGTGGTGTTGTCGTTATGCGCTTTGGTGAAAACGCTCAACAAACCATAAACGGGGTAAAAGAAAAACTTGAATCGCTTAAATCTTCTCTACCAGAGGGGGTGGAGATTGTCCCTGTTTATGACAGATCGAAGTTAATAGATCGTGCTGTTGATAATCTTTGGAGCAAGTTGCTAGAGGAGCTTGCAGTCGTTGCTATTGTCTGTGTGGCTTTCCTATTTCATCTTCGCTCATCTATTGTGGCAGTTGTTACTCTGCCATTAGGTATCTTGGTGTCGTTCATTATCATGTATATGCAAGGCATCAATGCCAACATTATGTCTTTAGGCGGTATCGCTATTGCGATTGGTGCGATGACTGATGGTGCAATAGTGATGATTGAAAATATGCACAAGCATATGGAGAAAACACCACTAACAGATGAAAATCGCTGGCAAATTGTTGCTAAGGCTGCGAGTGAAGTAGGCCCTGCACTATTTTTTAGCTTACTGATCATTACAGTCTCATTCTTACCTGTATTTATCTTGGAAGCGCAAGAAGGAAGAATGTTCTCTCCGCTCGCCTATACAAAAACCTATGCAATGGCGGCATCAGCAGGTTTGGCGATCACATTGGTGCCTGTTTTGATGGGCTACTTTATTCGAGGCAAAGTTGTTTCTGAAAAGAAAAACCCGTTAAACCGATTATTGATTGCTATCTACATGCCTGTTTTAAAGCAAGTCATGAAGTTTCCAAAATCGACAATAGTAGCAGCAATATTAGTGACTATCGTTGGCTTTTGGCCTGTCGATAAAATTGGTAGTGAATTCATTCCGCCATTGGATGAAGGCGATCTCATGTATATGCCTACTACCTATCCCGGTATTTCAATTGGTAAAGCAAGGGAGTTATTGCAGCAAACAGACAAGCTTATTCGCACTGTGCCAGAAGTTGAAACTGTATTTGGTAAAGTAGGAAGAGCTGAAACTGCAACCGATCCTGCACCTTTAACCATGATTGAAACCTTTATTCAATTGAAGCCACAAGAGCAGTGGCGAGAGGGTGTGACTACTGAATCGTTAAAAGCTGAGTTTGATAAATTGGTTAAGTTTCCGGGCTTAACGAATGCTTGGGTTATGCCAATCAAGACCCGAATCGACATGTTAGCAACAGGCATAAAAACGCCTGTGGGTATTAAAGTCGCCGGACCAGAGCTTGATGTGATTCAGGAAATCGGCCAACAAATAGAGCAAATTTTACCCGAAGTTACAGGCACAGCATCAGTTTACTCAGAGCGAGTTGCAGGTGGACGATATATCAAGGTTGATATTTCACGCGATAAGGCAAGTCGCTTTGGGTTAAACATCGAAGATGTTCAACAAGTGGTTTCTACAGCTATTGGTGGTATGAACGTTACCCAAACGGTAGAAGGTCAAGAGCGTTACCCTGTTAACTTACGCTATCCGCAAGACTATCGAGACTCTCCTGAGCAGCTATCACGATTACCTGTTGTAACACCAAGTGGTCAACGCATTGCACTAGGTGATGTCGCAGATATTCGAGTTGAGAACGGTCCGCCGGGGATTAAGAGTGAAAATGCTCGTTTAAATGGCTGGACGTTTATCGATATAGACGGTGTTGACGTAGGTACTTATGTTGAAAGTGCAAAAATACACTTGGCTAATAATCTAAAACTACCAGCAGGTTATTCAATTACTTGGGCTGGGCAATACGAATATATGGAAAGAGCGAAAGAAAAGCTCACCTATGTATTGCCTTTAACACTCGCCATTATTGTTATTCTACTTTACTTAAACTTCAGAGCGTTTAGTGAGGTGGCTATCATTATCGTTACCTTGCCGATGGCGATGATTGGTGGCTTATGGTTGATGTATCTGGAAGGGTTTAACTTCTCTGTGGCTGTTGGCGTGGGCTTTATTGCTCTAGCTGGGGTAGCGGTTGAGATTGGTGTGATAATGTTGGTCTATCTCAATCAGGCACTTGCTGAGCTTAAGGAAAAAGCTGAAGAGCGAGCTGAACCTATCTCTGATGATGCATATCAAGATGCATTATTGCACGGTGCAGGCTTACGAGTTCGTCCAGTAATGATGACAGTTGCAACAATCATTATCGGCTTGATGCCCATTTTATATGGTACAGGAACAGGTTCGGAGATTATGAGTCGTATTGCTGCACCTATGGTAGGCGGAATGACAAGTGCTGTGCTACTCACTCTTATTGTGCTCCCAGTAATTTACTCAATCGTTAAAAAGCCAGAATTAAACGCCTTTAACAAGGAGCTTTCTAAGGCGGAGCTAAAAAGTAATGCTTAGCGAAGTTAAGAAACCATAAATAGCAATTTCAATAAACTAAAATAGAGGTAAATATGAAAAAACTAATTAAATTTTTAACCGTAATCAGTGTCGTTTTTAGTAGTGCGGTATTTGCGCATGTGCATCTTGAAAAAAGTGTGCCTGCTGATAATGCAATGCTAATGAATCCTCCAGAAGAGTTAACTTTGGTGTTCACCAAAGAGGTACGTGTTGTAAAAGTTTCATTGGCCAATAAACAAGGCGAAGAATTTAAATTTGGATTCGAGCCTTCTAAAGTCGCTACTAGCAAATTTACATGGAAACTACCTAAATTAGCTCCTGCAAACTATACTGTGGATGTAACCTTCTTAGGTAACGATGGTCATAAAATGAAACATAGCTTCGGCTTTATGGTTCACTAAAATAGGCGGTGTGATTGATATGGAAATGTATATCTGGAATACAGTCATTGTACTGTCAAAAATTGTATTTTACGTCGGCTTTGCCTGTATTGCAGGTTATACATTTTTCAGGCAAATATTTGAGAATAATGAATCTCATACTAATACTGTAATAGCGAATTTAACGTGGACAAGAACTTATATAGTTATGGCTTTGATCGCTAATATTACTTGGTTCTTTGCCAGTACTGGTGCAATGGCAGAAGAGGGAATTCAGGGGGCGATAGACGCTGATATATTGGCTATTATGTGGGACTCCTCTGTCGGCACTGGAGCTTTGCTTCGAGCGCTTGGGCTAGTTACCGCAATAATCGCTTTAGCTTTAAGGTTCAAACTCGCTGTGAACTCGTACTTAAAACAAAGCGCTTTAATGTTGAGTTTATTAATCCTTGCATACTCATTCACGTTACTGGGTCATATTTCTGAGTTAGGCACAATTGAAAAAGGCTTGCTTATTTTGCATGTGCTCGTTATGGCATGGTGGTTTGGGGCGTTATTGCCACTAAAACAGGCTTGCCATCAGCTAAGTTATGCAGAACTTCATTTGCTGATGGAAAGCTTTGGCAAACAAGCAAGTTTTACATTGAGCCTATTGTTGGTAGCAGGCCTCTGGCTCGTGATTCAATTGGTCGGAAGTCTTGATGCACTAATAAGCTCAAGTTACGGACAAACACTGTTGTTTAAATTGGCCCTTGTAGTGTCTATTTTGGCACTTGCTGCTAAACATAAACTAATACTCGTTCCACAACTTAAAAATAGTCAAGGCAGAGAGGCTTTATCTAAATCTATCTCGATAGAAATGGTAGTAGCTTTTGCCATTTTATCTGTAACTGCTGGGCTTACTAGTGTTGTTGGTCCTGCAAATTAAAACCTAAAAGAGAAAAAGAAAATGAAAACAATAAATATCCTACTCGTTTTATTAATGACGTTTAGTTTCGCAGCAAACGCTCATGGTGATAAGAATAAAGACAAAGGATTGTTTAAAGGTGTAGATACACCAGCCGCAAAAGTTGTTTTGGCATTTCATCAAGCACTTGAAACTGGCAATCAAAAACAGGCTAGAGCGCAGTTAGCGGATGATGTCACCATTTTCGAGGGAGGCCGCGTTGAAAGGAGCGCTGATGAATATGCTCATCATCATATGTTGTCGGATATGAAGTATTTAGCAGCGATGAAGAGCGACACACTTGAACATCAAGTGACGATACTTGGAAATACAGCTATCTCTGCCTCGCGTAGTCAAACTAAAGGTACTTACAATGGTGAAGAACGTGATTATCAAGGGATGGAAACAATGGTTCTCGAAAAGCAAAACGGTGAATGGAAAATTACGCACATTCATTGGTCACACTAATTTATTGGTCAAACCTCGGAGAGTAAAATGAGAATTAAAGATCCATTACATCAAATTTCTACACCGCGTAGACGCTTTGTACAAGGTTTAGCTGCTGGCGGTATATTAGCTGCTTTTCCAAGCATTCTTCATGCTGCTTCATCTTTAGTGGCTGGAACAATAACAGGTACTGTGCCCGAACTAAGTGGAGAAATAATAGATCTGGTGATAGATGAGTCACCCGTAAACTTCACAGGTGTTGTAAGAATGGCTACAACAATCAATGGCTCAATACCAGCTCCTACCTTGCGCCTCAGAGAAGGTGATGACGTTACTATCAGGGTAACTAATAAATTATCAGTGCCGAGTTCAATTCATTGGCATGGGATCATTCTTCCGTATCAAATGGATGGCGTACCGGGTATTAGCTTTAAAGGTATAATGCCGGGTGAAACCTTTGTTTATAAATTTAAGCTGCAACAAAGCGGCACATATTGGTATCACTCACACAGTGGCTTTCAAGAAATGACAGGTATGTACGGCGCATTAATTATTGAGCCAAGAGAAAAGGATATTATTAGTGCTGACAATGAGCATGTTATCCAATTGTCTGATTGGACTGATGATGACCCAATGGATTTGTTCCGCAAGTTAAAAGTACAAAGCGATGTATTTAACTTTAATCAACCTACTGTTCCAGAGTTTTTTGATGACATTTCAAATAGCAGCGTTTCAAATGCGCTACAACGCCGGGAAATGTGGAATAAAATGAGAATGAACCCTACAGATCTTGCAGACTTATCAGCATCTGCAATGACTTTTTTAATGAATGGTTGTGCGCCTTTGACAAACTGGCGTGGAATGTTTAAAGCTGGCGAAAAGGTTAGGCTTAGATTTATTAACGGTTCTAGCAATACGTTTTTTGATGTAAGAATACCTGAGCTGAAGTTAACAGTTGTACAAGCTGATGGACAAAATGTTGAACCTGTGACAGTAGATGAATTTAGATTTGGTCCCGGTGAAACTTATGATGTACTTGTCGAGCCAAAAAATGATGCATATACGATTTTTGCACAAAGCATGGATCGCTCAGGTTATGCTAAAGGTACTTTATCAATGGCACCTAATATTGATGCACCAGTACCTGCTCTAGATCCCGTTGAATGGTTAACGATGACAGATATGATGGGGAATATGGCCCAAGGTGGTGAGCATTCCGCGATGGCAGGTATGGCAGACATGTCGGGCATGAATTCTAATAAAATGGATCATAGTGCAATGGGTCATGGAGCGATGGCAATGGATCATAGTAAACATGGAATGACTAAAAACCCATTAGCTGTTGCTAGCACTAAAGTGCGTCATGCAAAAACAGAGTATGGAGCTTCTGTTGATATGCGTGTTGATATGCCTAGAACAAACCTTGATGATCCCGGTATAGGTTTACGTAAAAATGGACGCCGTGTTTTAACACTTGCAGATTTACATTCTCTTGAGGGAATTACAAACCAGCAAGAGCCAGAGGCTGAAATTGAATTACATTTAACTGGAAACATGGAGCGTTATAGCTGGTCATTTGATGGCTTGGAATTTGGAAAAAGCACGCCAGTTCACATGAAGCATAATCAACGTTTAAGAGTTATTTTACAAAACGATACAATGATGACACATCCCATGCACCTGCATGGTATGTGGAGCGATTTGGAGAATGAAAAAGGTGATGTACAGGTTCGTCGCCATACTATCCCTGTACAACCAGCGCAAAGAATTAGTTTTTTAACAACACCTCATGACGTAGGTCGCTGGGCATGGCATTGCCATTTATTATTCCACATGGATGCAGGTATGTTTAGAGAGGTAGTTGTATCATGAAAAAATTAATACTAACCAATACGTTAAGACTATTATTAATAGGTTTGCCCCTTATAAGTGTATCTGTATCTGCAAAAGATGAGATGACTGAGATGGGTGATTCTAAAATGCAAGCACAAGGTGGAGATGCACCTAAAGATGCTAGAGACCCCCATGCTTATGCAGCAGGTACAACTTTGACTGAAGGTCCTTATGCACTCAGTAGCGACAAACGACTGACTTTGGCAGATGAGCATTCATTTTACGCGCTACTAGGGGATCGTCTTGAATATAATGAGCAAACAAACGCAGGTGTTTTTGACTTTCAGGCATGGTATGGCACTACTTTTGACAGGTTAGTCATAAAAACCGAGGGTGATTTTAGCAAAGGAAATCTAGAGGAGAACCAAACAGATATTTTATGGGGCCATGCTGTTTCAACATATTGGGATACACAAGCAGGGATTCGGTTTGATTACAATAAAGACGGTGAAAACCGACAGTGGCTAGCTTTTGGCCTTAGGGGGCTTGCTCCATATTGGTTTGATCTCGACATGACTGGCTACTTGGGCGAAAAAGGCAATACAGCACTATCGCTTAGAGCGGAATATGAGCTATTACTCACACAAAAGTTAATTGTTCAACCACGTGCAGAGTTAACGCTTTACGGTAAGGACGACGTCCAAAATAACCTTGGTAGTGGTTTATCGAGCAGTACTATTGGTTTTCGGGTTCGTTATGAGTTTACCCGCCAGTTTGCTCCCTATGTTGGCGTTGAGTGGACAAATAAATTTGGTAATACAGCCGACTTTGCGAAGTTAAATGGGCAAAGTACTCGTGATACTGCTTTTGTTGCAGGTATCAAGTTCTGGCTCTGATGTGAAGAAATACTATATTGACTTGATGAGAGCTACCGCAACTATATTGATGGTAGCTTTCGTTTTTTGGGATTTAAACCATTTTAGTTATGTTAGGAAAGGCCTAGCTAATAGTTTTTTTGGAAAGAACTAAGAGCAGTAATAGTAAGCTACTTCTTATTTTCAGTCGGTGCCAGTCTGGTGTATACCGGAATATCAGCTAAGAAGTAAAGTTGGCGAATGGTTAAGGTTAAAGAGTCAAGGCAAAAAACATCGCCATTGAAAGACGTACAATAGGCCATTTTATCACTTTTGATGAACGGGAATTGGGTGTGCCCGGGATAGAACCGATTGTTGCAAAGTACTGCGCTTAAAGCTGAACAATTGGAAAAATGATCCCTTACTCAATACCTAGTTATGAGCGTAGGGTTTTTATTTCTTTTAATGGTGCTCATGCTTGGCTTCAATCTCATGAGTATAAATTAGACACCCCTTTATACTTGTGAAGTTTAAGCTGTTTAAAAAAGTAAAAAGTAAAAAGTTTAGGTTTTAGTTCAAAGGTTGATCAAGATCATAAAATTATTTTTATAAAGTGGCTAATATTGTAGGTGCTAAAGAAGGAATGATAATGTTTGGACTTTTCAGGTGGTTTAAAATAGTGATAATAACTGTGTTGCTTACGCAGCATAGTTTTGCTATTGCTAAACCAATGAATTGTGAAGAGCATCATAATGGCTCATCCGACACGCATATTATACAACCAAGCAAAAATATGCATCATCAATCAATGATTGACAATAGTCACTATCACACTGAAAATTCGCAAGACTCTAAACACCTTCATGGTGATGAAGACTGTGAAAAATGTAAAGCTGGTGATTGTGTTTGTTGTGAAGGCGGTTTTTGTACAAGCTTTCATTTAAATGCCTATCTTGTGGAAGCGCAAGACGAAGGTATTTGCAATATTCATTCTGAGCTAATTCTACAGCGTATACCCCTACCAAAATCTGGTATCCATCTCTTACTTTATCGTCCACCAATTATTGGCTAATCACGGGATCAGTGCGCCTTTTTTTCGCCAGTCCCATCAAAAATAAAACGATTTACTGATTGGTTTAAATTACCAACCGTTTTGAACAATTAGCACAATATTTTTTGGAGGCATGATGAACATGCTCAAACTATTGCTATTTACAGTACTTAATGCTGTCGATTTTGACCGAGATTTCTCTTTTACCAAAAAATTAGTTTTTAGCTTATTCACTAGAATTAGTACTTGACCTGTGTCTTAGACACAGGTCTAAGCTGAAGATGAGAGTACAAACTTAGCTAAAAAACTGAGGAGTGAATATGAAAGTTGCGGAGCTGGCAAAAAGCCTTGGAACGACTGCTGATACGGTGCGCTATTACACCAGATTAGGATTGTTAAAACCTGCTAAGTCAGTGAACGGCTACAAGTCATACTCGAATAAAGAAGTATCGAGACTTAAATTCATTTTAAGTGCTAGAAACCTTGGTTTTTCCGTTGCAGATATCAAGGAAATTATTAATGAATCTGAAGATGGTAAAAGTGCGTGCCCATTAGTCAGAAGCCTGATCAAAGAGCGGCTTGAAGAAACAGAAAAGCAGTTTCAAGCAATGTTGGCACTTCGAGGAAAAATGTCTTCTGCGCTTTCTCGATGGGAAGAAATGGAAGACAAAGCACCGACTGCAAACATGGTTTGTCATCTCATCGAAAACTTTGAGCAAATTAAAAAAGCATAGGAGGAAAAAGGGTGGCTACTAACACAAATATAAAAACTGAATCAGGCTGTTGCTGTCAGGCAAAAGCTCAATCCTCTTCGTGTAAAAGTAAGGAGAATACGTTGGAGAAAGTATCACATAACCAACAGCTTATCATTGAAGGTGCTGGGTGTGCTAGCTGTGTAGGCAAAATTGAAGGGGCGTTGAAGGCAACTCTTGGAGTCGTCAGTGCGGAAATGAATTTTGCTGATAGGACAGTAACAGTTTATGGGACAGCTAAAACAAAAGAGTTGATCAAAGCTGTTGAGTCAGCGGGGTATAACGCGAAGCCAATTGATGATAGCTCAGCAACAGATGCGCTTGATGAGAAAGAGGCGGCGGATTTTGCATATTACAAAAAGCTAATGCGCGATACGTTTATTGCCCTTTCACTCGGCGTTCCTTTGATGATCTACAGCATTGTGGTTGGAGAAATGACGGTTGAAACAAACCTTGAGCGCATGTCTTGGCTGGTTGTAGGCATTTTAACTTTTGGTGTTATGTATTTTTCAGGTAAGCATTTTTATGTTGGCGCTTGGAAAAGCTTTAAAAACCACTCCGCTAATATGGACACCCTAATTGCTTTAGGAACAGGTACAGCTTGGTTGTATTCGATGGTTGTCGTGTTTGCACCTGACGCTGTTCCATTGATGGCACGGCATGTTTATTTTGAAGCTACCGCCATGATCATTGGCTTAATTGATTTAGGTTTAGCATTAGAAATCAAAGCCAGAGGTAAAACCTCTGAGGCCATTAAACGTCTTATCGGCTTGCAAGCCAAAACAGCAACCGTGGTTCGTGACAACAAAGAAGTTCAGATAGGTATTGAGCAGGTTTTATTTAACGATATTGTGAAGGTAAAACCGGGTGAAAAAATTCCCGTCGATGGCGTGGTATTGGAAGGACACACCTCTATTGATGAGTCCATGCTGACAGGCGAACCTATGCCTGCTGAAAAAGCTGAAGAAGATGAGGTTGTCGCAGGTACTTTGAACAAATCAGGCATGATTTTATTTAGAGCCACACGCGTTGGTAAAGACACGGCGCTTGCACAGATCATCAATATGGTGAAACGAGCACAAAATTCGAAACCGCCGATTGGCCGTTTGGCCGATGTTATTTCAGCTTTTTTCGTACCTGTCGTGATGATCACCTCTGTGTTAAGTGCGCTAGCATGGCTTAACTTTGGACCTGAGCCAGCCATTGCTTTTGCCATCGTTTCAGCAACTACTGTGCTTATTATTGCCTGCCCGTGTGCTTTAGGCTTGGCAACACCCATGTCTGTCATGGTGGGAGTAGGAAAAGCAGCAGAAGCCGGAGTGCTTATTCGCAACGGTGAGGCACTGCAAACCGCCTCTAAAATCACTGCCATGATTTTAGATAAAACGGGCACTATTACTGAAGGGGCACCTAAGGTAACCGATATTATTTTAGCAAAAGCTACTGACGAAAAAGACGTACTACAGCTTGCAGCAAGTTTAGAAAGCGGCTCAGAGCATCCTTTAGCGCAAGCGATTGTTGAAAGTGCGTTAGATCAGGATATTGAGTTACTAAAAATTGAAGCCTTTAACGCCATTACGGGTTTTGGTGTAGAAGCAAGCTGCAACAACAAAGCCCTGCTTTTCGGAAACGATAAACTAATGAAGTTAAAAGGCATAGACCTCACAGGCTTTGTTGAACAAGCACAGTCTTTAGCCAAAGAAGCCAAAACACCTATGTACTTTGCTGTAGATGGTGAACTTGCAGCAATCATTGCTGTTGCAGATCCTATCAAGTCAGACTCAATCTCTGCTATCAAACGGCTTCAGGCTAATGGTATACGCGTCATCATGTTAACGGGTGATAACAAGGAAACCGCTGCCGCCGTAGCTAAAAAAGTGGGTATTAGTGAGTTTCTTGCTGAAGTGCTGCCAGAAGATAAAGCCAACAAGGTGAAAGAGCTACAAGAAGGCGGCGAAATTGTTGGTATGACAGGAGATGGCATCAACGATGCTCCTGCGCTAGCGTTAGCCGATGTTGGCTTCGCCATAGGCACAGGGACTGATGTAGCTATCGAAAGTGCTGACATTACCCTAATGCGTGGTTCACTTCATGGCCTTGCTGATGCCATAGCGGTAAGCAAAGCTACTTTACGAAATATCAAACAAAACTTGTTTGGCGCGTTTGTCTATAACGTAGCCGGGATTCCTTTTGCTGCGGGGGTTCTATATCCCTTCTTTGGCATTCTGCTTAGCCCTGTAATTGCAGGTGCTGCAATGGCGTTTTCGTCATTGACTGTAGTGTCAAATGCAAATCGACTTCGCTTTTTTAAAGCAAAAGAGCATTAAGGAGAATCACAATGATGGTTATTAACTTATTAGGCTTAATGTTAATCGCGCTGATTGTTTGGTGGTTTTGGCTATATAAACCCAATAAAACAATCGTTCAAGGTAATGAAGTACTCATTGAAGTGAGGGATGGTGTGTATTCCCCATCCTCAATTCAGGTGTCTGCTAGCCAACCTGTCACTCTGAAGTTTATGCGCAAAGATCAATCCCCCTGCGCTGAAACAATGCTTATTCCTTCATTGGATATAAGCGAACAGCTTAAATTAAATGAAATTACTCAAATTACCCTATTGAACTTATCACCGGGAGAGCATGAGTTTCACTGTCAGATGCAAATGTATCGCGGTGTCTTAAAAGTCGTTTAGGAGGGCAATATGAAAAATCAACACCCTAATTTTTGGTCAACACCTACAGGCTGGGCTGCACTGGCACTTATTGCCGCAGTGACCTACTTCTTAGTGCTTGAGCATGGTCAACATATGCTGCAATTTCTTCCCTACTTGATTTTATTGCTATGCCCCTTGATGCACGTATTTATGCATGGCAGTCATGGTAAACATGGTCACGATCATTCACATGCGCCTGATGAAAAAAAGGAAGAGAGCTTTCAAGAACTCACGGATAAAAATGCAGCCTATCACGATGGCTACATACAAGGGTTAGAAAAGGCACGTAAGGAATCACATAAAAAGGAAAGCAGTGATGAATGAAACATATGATTATGGCTTATGGTCAATGGTGATACTGAACTCAGCAATTTTTATCTTTTTTGCCTTTAGTTTTGTCAAACCAAAAACATCAACTGATTGGAGAAGTCTAAGCGCGTTCTCTGCCTTTATTGTTGCCCTATTTACTGAAATGTATGGCTTTCCTTTAACTATCTATTTTCTGTCGGGGTGGCTGACGGAGACCTATCCAGAAGTAAATTTCTTTGCGCATGAAAATGGGCATTTATTACATACTTTCTTTGGATTTCAAGGTGATGCCCATTGGGACCCATTTCATATAGTGAGTATGGTGTTAATTGTTGCAGGTTTCTTTATGTTGTCTTCAGCATGGAATGTATTGCATCACGCGCAAAAACATCATCAATTGGCTACAACTGGATGGTATGCAAGGTGTCGCCACCCACAGTATGTAGCTTTCATTCTAATCATGTTCGGCTTTTTATTGCAGTGGCCGACAATCCCAACACTTGCGATGTTTCCGATCTTAGTCGTTGTTTACGTCAAGCTAGCGAAACGCGAAGAAGCACAAGCGATTGCTGAGTTTGGTTCGGAGTACCACAGGTATATGGAATCGACACCAAGTTGGATCCCAAATTTTAATAAAAGTGTAGAAGGTAAAAATCATGAAAACGTTAACTAAATCAATTTTATTTATTAGTTCACTACTTATAACCACTAGCTCATTTGCCCAAAACAATGAGCATAAGCATGAAGGTGCGAACAAAGCTGATATGCATCAAGGCATGGCAATACCACATGAGAACATGGGAGAAATGCACAAAAAGATGATGGAAATGAAAAAGGAAGTCCATGCCATTAAAACTGAAAAAGATCCTGAAAAGCAACAGCAGATGATGGTTGAACATCACCGTTCAATGATGAAGATGATGCAATCCATGCACAAAAACATGGAAGAAATGCCAATGCATCAACAAATCAAGATGGCTGAACATCATTTAGAAATGATGGGGAACATGATGCCGCAGATGAACCGTAAAATGGAAGAAATGAAAGATAGCAATCAACAGCATTCACACAAACATTAGGAGAAAAATTATGAGCGATTTAAATCATAGAGTTGGCGTTAAAGAGCAAAATTTAGTTGTTCGAAACCTAAAGCTTAGCAATGTCACAGAAGAAAGCTGTGACGAGTTAGTAAAAGAAATAGATCAGCTTTTTGGTATAGATGAAGTTAGTTACAACATCAAAGAAGGTGAAATACACCTTGCCTATGATGCCGCAAACGTAAGCCTTGATGGGATTGAGGAGGTAATCCGTAAGTATGGCGCAGATGTTCATGATGATTGGTGGACACATACTAAAGAAAGTTACTATAAATTTGTTGATCAGAACATCAAAGATAACTCTGTTCATAAGCCTTGGAGTTGTCATCAAGCACCTTCGGGGGCTGGCCGGAAAAACAAATGAATTCATAAAAAAGTGTATAGATAATTAGTTAGTCAAATGAGGTAACAGTGATGAAAACACCCTATATAAAAGCTCTTTTATTGCTTACATTCGGTTTATATTTAGTGGGTTGTTCCAATACCACTTTTTATCATAAATACATGATGAGAGGTCAGGTAGTAGAAAGTTCTGATAATCGAACTCTAATCTGTATTGGTGCTAAGCATGGCGCAGAGGTTGGGCAAAAATACAGTGTTATTAGATTCCATGAAAGAATAGTATTGAGTGAAGGTGAAGATCCCTACACTATCGAAAAGGTAGGAACGGTACAAATTACTAAAATTGTGAATGATCATTTCGCAACTGTAAAGCTAGTGTCTGGTGACATTGCAGCGAAAGATATGGTGGAACTTGAAAACTAATAAAGTGGTGGCGAAAGCCACCACAAGAGCATAACAATAAAACTTAATGAAAAAGCTTTAGTGTTATTTTGTACAACCTTTGAGATTGTTTGCTCAGTTCTGGTTATCTTGATGCCAGTACGACAGAAAAAATGTTACATATGGATTAGAAAGGTGTGGGCTTGCATCCTAGGTCTAATCTTAACAGTTAAGGGGCCGCCGAATAGAGCTATACCTTTACATCAGCAGCATAATCAATGCTCCCGCGATCATAAATAAGTTTTCAGATAGCGATACAAATCCAAGTGGCACACTGCTATCGCCGCCTACACAGGCACACTTTAACTGGCGTTTGTCAATGTAAACGGCTTTGAAAACTGAAATTGCTCCAACTGTGCCGATAAACAATGAAAATGGTGCCACTGCGAGAGGCTGTAGTTGGGCAACCATACCAATACCTGCATATGCTTCAATGAAGGGATAAATATAACTATATCTTATCCATCTCATCGCTAGTAAATCATAAGTAATAAACGAATTTGTGAAACTGTATAGGTCTTTCAGTTTTTGCACCGCTAAGAGCGTCATTGAAAAAGCTATAAATAGCATCAGTGTTCTGATGGAGATAAATGAGCCGGAAGCAAAATGTTGAGATGCGACAGCAAGAAGTGCAGCTATCGAGAAAATGGCTACAACTGGCGTGTAGGTTGTGCCAGTTTGACCTGCTTCATCTTTACCAAAATACTCTCTTAAGTCATCGTATCCTCCGACACGCTTTCCTTCAATAAAGGTTTGTGGCGTAGTTTTGACATCATGCTTATCTTTGAAGTCATCAGCTTGTTGTCTTGACGTGAGCTTATGATCTTCTACATCATACCCTTGCCTCTCCAGCAAATCTTTCGACCTTAAACCATAGGAGCAGATATGTTCGTCAGTGACCATTCTGTACAGGGTAGCTGTCTTAGTCATCTTAGTCTCCTTTGTTCAGTGTGCCTTCAAACTTTGGGAGCGGTCGTTGCTCAGCCTGAGCTTGTGAGCTGACCTTTCCATTTTCAGAAATATCCTTAATCAGCCATTCCATTTCTTTTATTTCTTTTCGTTGGGCTTTAATAATACCATTTGCCAATTCACGCACGCGTACATCCTCCAAAGTTGAATGCTCACTAGTAAGAATAGCAATGGAGTGATGAGGAATCATCGCTTTCATGTAGGCAGTGTCAGAAATTGTGCTTTGAGAGCGAACAAGATAAAGACATATGGCGAACAGTATTGTCGCCAATAGAAAAATAGCCATGTTGAGCTTCTTGTTACTGTACATGCCAAGCATAAAGGCCAGCATGATCATTGCCATACCTGCTCCCATATACAACGCCATATAGATACGCGTTTCACTAAACCATATATGTGATACTGCGTAAGTGTTGAGATACATCATGACAAACATAGCAATGGTTGAGGTGATGATCATTGCAGCAAATCTTGAGTATTTCATAAGTAATCCTTACATTGATAGTGTAAATATTTCCCACTGTTAGCCTATTATTCTCTACATGTGGTCATGTTCTCGAAAAATTGCAAGTAATGAGCCAGTATCAATAAGAGTATTTGTAATACGATTGACTCAATTTCAGCGTAATTATTGTGAATCAGTACTAATCTATACATTTCGGTATAAGAGTTTATGGGCAAAAAATTTTCTTTGAAGGAGATCAAATCAGCTTATATTTAGAGTTTAAGTTTTGAACTTGTAATAGACACAGGCGAAATTGGCTTTAGTTAACAACCTAATGTGGGGACTCAAAGTACTACAAGCTGAGCTTCAACAAATGGCAAGCTCGTGTACAAGTGAAGACACAGTTAAAGCATGTGGAAGAATTAAACTTGATAGTTAGAGTTGTCATTTATTTCACTTTTTAAATGAACGAATATTGATCTTTTATCTCGTTCATGTTTGAAAGCTAAAAGTTTCCTACACATGAAAGTGTTTTTGCAAGAGTATCTACTTTTGCAAGAGTATCTACTAGAGAACAAGATTTGAATGCTTAACTGTTCAGTTGGGCTATTATGGTTGTAAAAAAGTATTATAAGGCAATGTGTCTGGTACTTCGTTTAGAAATGAAAAAGTTAAAGAAGCTAATCGATTTCATCAGGTGGGTGATGAGGTAATTGTTACTCGCCTTGAGCGGCTAGGCCGATCATTAAAGTTTATTTTTGAGGGCATTGAAAGTACTCACAAACGGGGCGATTGTTCAAAGATTATTAATGGTTCTCTCAATACTAAAAATGATAACCCGTTTGCTACCCCCATGATCAACCTTTGTGAAGTATTCGCTCAACTTGAGCTAGATCTTATAAAAGCCAGAACCACAGAAGGTCGTGAAGAAGCTAAAGCTAAAGGCAAACACATGGGCAGCTTGCCTGCTTTATCTGACAAGTAAAAGAAATACTAAAGGATGAGTTTAATGGAGGGGCGATTTAAGAAATAGCTAAAAATATTCTGTTACTAACCCTACTCTTTACCGGACTCTCGAATGAATGAAGCAGCTTTCAAATAAGTAGTTCTTACAAGATAAGTAGGTGCTCCACTTTCAAAATTGAATATATGTAGGGATTTGTTAATATCTAAGTATTAAGGATAGACAAGAAATAAAAATGGAAAAACGTTTAGAGCCACAGTTAAAAAATAACGATGAAATTAAGGCGATCTTAAACAAGGTCGATTTTACTCATAAGCTAGATGATGGAAGGAGCGTTGAAGCACTTCTTATTTATTTAGCTCCTAACGGTATACCTGATTCATTAACCCAATTTTTTTCTTCCTTAAAAAACGGCATTTTGGCAAGTTTTGTTTTCAAGTGCTCTGAAATTGAGAAAAAGCTCGGAATAAAAAAAGAAGGTGCAGCGACTAAACTTTTCGATAAAGCAATTCGCAAACTAAGCCAACACACAGCTCAAGGCGAACTCGGTGAACTAATTCTTTTTACGTTGCTGGATGTTTATCTTGAAGCCCCCAAATTACTGAGCAAAGTCGCTAACAAAACATCAAGGAGGATGCCTGTATATGGAGCAGATGGCGTTCATGGTCAATTCTATGACGGTAATTTTAAACTATTTTTAGGTGAGTCAAAATTACATATAGACTTTAAATCGGCTGCATCAAAAGCCGCAAAGTCGATCAAGAGTGCTAAGGATAAATATCAGGAAGAATTTGATTTACTTGATAGTGAAATGGACTTTCCTAATATAGATGCTGATTTAGAAGAGTACCTTTTAGAGGTTTTAGACCCTCTTTCTGATACTGATTTAGATGAAATTTTACATAATTCATGCTTTATCGGTTTCTCAAAACCAGAGTTGCTTCAATGCTCCACAGAAGAGTTTGAACAAGAATACTTAAATATTGGGAAAGAATATATTGCGGATTTTTACATGAAGCTGGAAAAGCAAGATTTACCAGCAAATAAAACCGTATTGATGATTTTACCATTTAATTGTATTGAAGATTTAGTGGGACAATTTATTAAATATATGGACATTAAAAAATGAGTGAGTTTATTAAGAAGCTTTCAACACGAGCGCTAGCTAGTGAACGTTATAAGGAAGCAACTAACGAACTGTTTCGTTCATATATTTATAAAATGATTGGTATGGAAGCCGAGATAAATAGAGAGCATGTAAAGCAATTAATAACGATAGCTCAATATTTTTATAAAGTTAACGATAGTAAATTCCGAAAGGAAGGAGCCGCATTACTCTCCATGCTTCTTGATGTTTGCGGCAATTCATACCCAGAAATAATTGCTATAGCAAATCGTGTATTCTCTAGCTCTGGAGACTTTCCTAACATTAAACTAATTGAAAAAAACTACCCTGACCTTAGTTTTAAATATAGCTTCTATTCAGAAGCTGAGATGGATTTTAGGCAAGAGTTAAATACGGTTGATGAGCTAAGTTTTCCTCTAACTGATTTCCAAAGGACCTTATGGGAAAGTCTTATATTAGATGAAGATGTTATAACCGTAGCTCCAACTTCAGCTGGGAAAACACACATCATTCTTAGTTACCTCATACGAAGAATGATTGATTCTGACGGTGCATTTGCCGCGATAATTGTCCCCACCAGAGCTTTAATATCAGAAGTAGCGAATAAACTTTACGAAATAGCTAAAGAACAGAATTACGAAAAAGAAATAGAGATTTGTACAGTTCCACAAGACGATGGTTATGCAGACAAAACCTTTTTTGTCATGACACAGGAACGCTTACTTGAGGCGTTACAAGCAGGTGACTTATCTTTTAACTACTTGTTTATTGATGAAGCTCATAATATTACGGATGAGAGCCGGGGTGTATTACTTCATTTGACAATAGATAAGTTAATGGAAGACAGCTTTCCCCAAGTAATCATAAGTATGCCTTCGGCTAGCTACCAAGATTCTTTTTCAACTGTTTTTGAAGATTTGGAGTTTACCAAAGAAATTACATCAATTTCTCCTGTTGCCAAAATATTAATGGAAGTGAAGCCTGTAGGCCGGAACCTCGTAATTGAAAGGCTTAATACCCAAGATTCAATAACAATTCCAAAGGGGTTTAAGGATAAACATCTCTCAGATATTGCTCTAAAGTTTGGCAGAGGTCACAGCAATATAATTTATAGAAATCAGACGGATCATTGCGAAAATATTGCACAAAATATTGCTGATAAAGTAACAAAATATGATACTCCAAATGAACTCGAAGAGGCTGCAAATTATGTTGAAGAGTTCATTCACGATAGATTTTCATTGGCAAATAATTTACGCAAAGGGGTAGCTTTTCATTATGGCCCTTTACCTAGCTCTTTAAGAATTATGATCGAAAACCTCGTTAAAGAAGGTTTTATTCAATATGTTGCCTGTACAAGTACATTAGCAGAGGGGGTTAATTTACCTGCTAAAAACTTATTTCTCTATAAACCTATGCAGTCAAAGGGAATGGGGGCACCAGAAAGATTAGATGATGTAAAAATCAATAACATCACTGGTCGAGCAGGAAGGATGCTAGAACATTTTGCAGGTAATATTTTTATAGTTGAACCTGACGAATGGCAGGTGAAAGATTATTTTGATGACAAAGAGAACGATGAAGAAAAGATCCCAACTTACTTTAAAGCGATTAATGAAGACCTTCCCTTAGTTTTTCAAGCGCTGGCTGGTGTTTATGCACATGATGCTGAAAACCAGTATAAGTTCTACACTATAGCAAACAAATTGATAAAGGAAGTGGCTGAAGGGAAGTTACATAAGACGCTTGAAGCAACCGAACTTGATTTAAGCTTAGAAGAAATTGATGCATTGGAAGGAGCTGTAAGAAATGCTCACAGCAGTTTAAAAGTTGCTCCATTCACACTAGAAGCAAGCCCAACAATAGGTTATATCCAACAAAATAAGTTATTTAATTTTATAAGTAATATTGATAACTTAAATGATTGGACCCTACCTCACCCAAAATCCAAGGAACTTTACAACGTATTAGTTAAAGTTTGTGAAAAACTAGTAGAATTTGGCGTTTATACTCCAACTGGAGAATATTACATGTCTTATATGTGTGTTATTGCAGCTAAATGGGTTCAAGGTGAGAGCTTAAAAGAGATTATTAACGAACAAATCGAGTGGATGGACAAAAATAACAAGAAAAAAGGTGACGATGTAAATCCGAATAAGGCTGTAAGGGATGTTATTAAAGTTATCAATAACGATATTCGATTTAGAATGGCAAATGCTCTACGTTGCTATCAAGTACTGTTGACAAATGTTATCTCATTAAAACAGCTCGATATTACAAGTATCAAACTTCATTCCTTTATTGAAATAGGGGCTAGTGATGATAGGATGATTGAGTTGATTAACATCGGCTTATCTCGTGAAGCTGCAAAGGAAGTGAATGAAAAACTTGCTTATAACATTGATGTAGATTCTTTACACAGGCTGTTAGAGTTATTAAGAAGTGATGTGTTAGTTGGCTTGCATCCTATTACTAGAAAAGAAATATTATCAATGTCAAAATAAAGAATCGTTTGTAACTATTCTTTATTTTATTGATTTAGAATTTAATATGCTCCAGTTGTAACCTGAAAAATTTATTCATCAACCTAATGATTGAAGCTGGCTAATGCAGCCTCTAGTATCTCTTGGGCAATTTTTTCATCAATATATTTATGACGCGTTGTTATCTCTGTTTTATAGTTAAAGAATGCATTGCCAAAATCTAAATGAACAACTGATCCATCTTCATTTTTTCCCTTTACTTTAAGAAGGGTACAATCGTCGTGATTTGATAAATAATTAACTATTTCAATAACATTTTCTTTAGATAAGCCCGTATCTTCTTTCTCGTCAATGGCAAAGTCTAATGCCAGTTGCATATTGCTCTCTAAATATGGAGCACTACTTAAATCCTTTATTAGTTGAGGCGCATTTTCAGAAACATCAGATAATGAAGAAGTCCCAATCTTAAAATGTAAGCTACTGTAATCATTGATTTCAGTTAGCCTAGAAAACTCTTTTTCTTTCGGAATTAGTTCTAGTTTTACTTTATCAGTTCTATTGTTACTGAACTGTTCAAGTAGAGAAGTTCCTACACTTTTTAAACTAACGCTAGGTCCAGAAGTAAAGCCGATAACTACCTTTAATTCAGGGATGATTGAAAAAAAGTATGGATCACCAATAATACCTTGATTTATTGCAATAGAAGAAATTTTTCCATCACTTGTGGCTTTGGTTTGCCATGTATTTCTTTCGCGTACAATTGTAACAGGAAATACATCTAAGGCAGATTGTTGAACACAACTTGAAGCTTTGACTAAATGCTTTTTATTTCGAATATTAATGATTCGAGTTTGGTTATCATTATTTTGATTAGCTTGATAGTTAGATATAAACTCAGAAAAAAAAGAGTTCTCAGCTTCTATGGCGAAAAACCGGACAGTAATGCTCTTTTTTAGTTTGCTCATAATATTCCGTTACGTAATCAAATAGATTTTTGTGCCTTCAAAGAGTATAGAATAATCTCTCATATTCATAATAGAAAGTCCACAATCGCTGTTTAAATGTACAGTAACTGTGTTAGTCAGTTCTTTAATCAGTGCTTATTTTTAACTTTTTTAAGAAGCTTGGATAGATAGTACTTGATCATTGTTAATGACGAAGGGAGTAATTTAATGTATTTAGTTCATTAGCCTCTAGAAAGAACAAAGGAGAGCCTATGCTCTCCTAAAGTTACTGTTACGACAACAAAGATGTTGAAGGGTTAGCCGCTGCCTAACCTGCCAAACACTCGTCCTTTACGAACCGACCTTCAGCAATGGTGCCTACGCGGGTCTCTTCTGGATTTTAAGAGCGGGGAGACTCAAGCACACTCTGTATTTACAATTATGATGTTAATTGACGCATTCGTCAAGATCATTTCATAGATGAACTTATTAAGCTAGCCCCATGTATTACAGCTTGCGGATATATCGATTCTACTAAGTTATGAGCTGTTTTTAGCGTAGTTCCTGTTGCTAATAGATCATCTACCAATAGAATTCGCAGAGGTTCTAATTTCTCTATTTCTGTATTATTCAGACATAGTGGTGGGAATTCACTTCTAAAGGGGACGGGAATCCCTTTGAGTGAAAATGCTCCTTGAAATCCACTTTCCTGTCTTTGCTTTCTTAACCTAAAAGATAAAGCCTTGTGTTCATCTACACTTATGTCAGCTCTATCCAAAAGATTAAATGCTTCATCAATTGTCAATTTACGTAAAAAATTATCGGAATGGTGAGCTGAAAAAGTTCCTGCCAAACGTTTCCCTATAATACGGCTTATATTATGTGCAGATGGCATTGAAATGACGAGATCGTAACCGTTTGGTTCACTAGCTTGAAAAATACTTATAATAGAGTTGTAGCTAATTCTAAGCTTTTTAATACTTGTTAAATCTGTTGTTAGGTTATCTTTACCTTTGAGTGCGTAGATGATGGGACAGTTATCACCGGGAATTTTGTTTCGATATTTTCTTCGAATTTTTTTAGAAGTTCGTAGTCTTTTAAATAGAGAATAAACAGTAAGCCCTTCTATAATTTCTTTAGTTGGGTTTCCTTGTGAGCTGGTTTTTAACCACTCTTTACTATCGTGATCAACTACGACGACCCTTCCTTGTACTATTAGTCCCACCTGCTGCCTCTAATAAATGTAATTATTGTACTCAGTTTATCTATTTATTGATTAGTATGGAATCTTCATAATTTGTTTTTGGAACAATAGATCGTCTCTTTTTTGGATAAGAAGGGATTTGATAGTCCCGTAAGAGCAATAGACGCAACTATCAACTTTTAACGGTTTAAGCAGTGCTTTACAGCTTGTACATTCGTAATACCGCTGACAAGGAGTTGGCATGGTTTCAACCTTGCAACCCCATCGATTCAATATCAGCGAAACTGCTACTTACATAATGAACATCAGTGATTCAATCTCTTTCAGCGTAAACCTTAATTATTTAGCTTTAAAATAAAGTTAAGTTGATTTGCAAGAGCATCTGCATAGACTCGGTAACCAAATTCTGATTTTAAAGGCTGCTCTATCATGCCTTGATGTTCACAAAACGAATTTATATTGAGATCTAAGGCAAGTTTACCTATAGCTTTCATTTACAGAACTCTTAAATAATTTGCTTGATGTGTATTAACAAATACTATTAATTTTATTGTGTTTTTAACTTCGCTTTTAACTTTGCAATTTCCAATAACAATTCTTGATTCTCAGCATTCTTTTCATCTGCCAACTCAAAAGCTCTTTGAGCATCCAAAGCTAGTAGAACTTTTTCTGATTCCAAAGACTTTATCTTCAGATCCTTTTTATTAGCTTCAGTTTCTTGACCCATACGCATTCTACTTTCGACGTATGGTTTTATTGATGATTTGGCTCTATGTGTCATGGAAGCTTCCATCTGTAGAGCAATGGATGCTTCGTCAGCGCTAAATCCAAGTTCAGTCGCTATAGCTAAGTGTTTATCTACGCTATCACCTGCAAACTTATGCCTTAGTGAATAAATTGACTTGCCTTTAGGCCAACCTAATTCGGATGTAATTAAGCTAAAAGTCTTTGATATGTCTGCCGCAGATAAAGGCTTTAGTGTATCTGGGTTCAAGAATAATTGACCTTCATATCGACCAACTTCATTACCTTTTATGTAGGGTTCTAGTTCATTCTTGATAAATGCCACTACTGTAAGGGTAGTTGAAATAGGAAACTTTATAGGCATGGTGTTACCCTGTTTAGCCTTTTTGGGCACAACATCTAAAGTTGCCTTTTTTTCTTTGAATAGTTCTTTGTCAACAATGTCTTTATGAAACTGGTATCTGGTTAGACTAGCTATAGAAATAGGGCGTGCACCTGCCTGATTCATAATCTGTGCTATGAGCAATAATGAAGCCCTTTCATAGCCTCGGTAGTTTGCAATGATATGACAATTCAACTCGTCAAGCTCCATCTCAGTCGCTGAACGTTGCTTTCTACCTCTTGAATCACAGTTTTTAAATAACTTAGGGTACAGAGCATCATTATTTGGCTTTTCTTCTATAGATATCGCAATATCTCTTTGTAACTGCGATGAAGTAATTTGAAATGCATTGGTATTCTCTGCATCGAACCCTAAAATATTAGGGTGATAACTACCTTGCTTTTGAACCCAATAATAAAAAGCATAAATTGGCATCAAGTAGTCATTATTCGTTGTTTGTTTGGCTATGTTTTCTTCTTCGCGATAGCGAGAGTCGGCTTTTGTCTCTTCAAGGCTCCAATCTCTAAACTTCTCCATATGGTAGTCGTTCATATCAAGCCAAGACATAGTATGTGTTCGAGTATTAATGTACTTAAACAAGCGTCTAAGAGCCTTTCTATACTTGCTCTTGGTTTTTATATCGCCTTCAAATTCGAGAATAAAATCTGTAGGTGCCCACAGCACTTCGCCCTTAGCATCTTGATAAACGTAATGTTCTTTTCGGTCATATGTAACTTTGGTTTCAGTGATCATATTCATTATATTAACCAACTAACTCTAGTGGAGTACCAAAATATCGAGCACGATTAAAATCAGTAGAATTAAACTTTTTATTTAGAGCATCTCGATCTCCAATAAATATAAGACTGCTTCTACTCGCATTAATAGCGGTGTAAAGCCACGATTTACTAATCAAATAAAAGTTATCCAATACGAGAATCGTATTTTCAAACTTGTAACTTTGAACTTTATAAGCGTTGATCGCGTAGGAAAGACTTAAACATTCAAGATCGTCTTTCGTTAACTCCAATAGCTTATGATTTACTTTGATGCTTAAAACACATTCTCGACCTCGTAATAAAATGGGGGCGTCGTATACTTTATGCACTATCGCCATTTGCCCAGACTGAATTTTGAGATATTGGTTTTTCCTAATAAAAATTACTTGCTCGCCTTCGTAGTAAGTTTGTTCGTTGCTAGTAAAACTAATAACATTTTTCTTAGTAAATCTTAGTTGCTGAACGTGCTTATTGATTTGGTCACAAAGAGCACTATGAGCACAAATTAATTGATATGATTTATTAAAGTTTAAATACATTTCTAGCCAGATATTAGCAGCGATATTGCTTAAAATTTCTTGAGATGTTTCTTTGGTCTCGTAGATACTAACATCCTGAATCTCTGTAAAATTAGCAGAAGGAAGTTTGTTTATTTCATCATTTCCTTTGACCAGAAGAGATGAAGATATATGAGTAAGTAAGTTATCGGGCGCACAGCCGTATTGATGCTTCAAATGGGTAATCAATTCAGACTTATTTGATATTAATTGACCAAACACATAGCCGGGACCAACGGGTGGCAGTTTACGATGATCACCTACAAAACATAACCGTGCGCTCAAAGGTAGGCACTTAAGCAATTTATAAAACATTAAAGCATCAATCGTATGTGCATCATTAACGACAACAATTGAATTTTTTAATGCATCAGCCTTATTCCTTTTTGATGAATTATTGATAAAGGTATTAACAGACTCCTTCCCAATCCCTGATAGATACTCTCCGTCATCTCCTGACGGGGATGATATTAACCAGAGGTTTTCGCCATTGTTAAGAAGCACTTCAGCAATGACTTGGATGATGAGTTTTTTCCCTGAATTACTAGGGCCATCGACAAAAGATAGCGTTTTAGTTAGTCCATTACTTATAGCTTTGATTTGCTGTGCAGTCATTCGTTCCAAGCTAAGTTCACTCTTGCTTAGTACTATATCTATTTCTGCTGTATTAAAAGCCTGATCAGTTTCTCCTAATGAAACGCGTTTATTAAGCAAAAAACTTATGGTTCCCTCAATGGCACTATGCCCTAAAATCTGAATCTTACTTTTATCCTTGTTCAAGCAAAGCGTTTGAAACTCATCACTTTGTGTATTAATGCTATTCAAAGAAAAGCTAATATTAGATTCTTCCAATGCATCAATTATAGTT
Organism: Pseudoalteromonas sp. NZS100; assembly: GCF_015864815.1. Classification (NCBI taxonomy): domain Bacteria; kingdom Pseudomonadati; phylum Pseudomonadota; class Gammaproteobacteria; order Alteromonadales; family Pseudoalteromonadaceae; genus Pseudoalteromonas; species Pseudoalteromonas sp. NZS100. Next base: position 3,287 of record NZ_JADYWM010000004.1, on the reverse strand, counting down.
CCAATTGGTAATGCCATGTGGCCATGTTCACGGTATGCGGAATATAGTAATGACTCAATAAATGATATGGCTCTGCGGCGATCACTTTTCTTAATATTAAAGCTTTTTCTTATTGAGCGATCAAGTTCCTTCCAGTGTCTGTTAGGAGCTTTAATCGATATTATCGGATAGAGTAAATAAGGGTTTTTATTTAACAGTTCGATTGCGTCTTTACCAAATAATTGACGTGCAGTTTCAACTAGTTCTAGAGGAAATCCTTTCGCATCAAAGTATTCTATTAATTCGCTTTCATCAGCTAATTTAGTCCAGCTATTTAAAAGGTTATGAGCAATACTTTTAGATAAATTCATGCCTTTTGTCGCAGTCAGTTCATCTATTGAAGCATGTTCCAAAGTAGAGTAAAGGTTATTTCCGAATACCCTTACAAGCTTATTTGCGTAGTAACGAGTGATACCGGTGAAAGCAGTACCAAATACCAAGAAGTCTGCCAAAACATCTAAAGGGGTATCTTTGTCAGGCAGTAATTTGTGAGCCTTTTCTGCTTTGAACTGAGAGCCGTAGGTATTATCTGTTTTATGTTCACCCGTAACTAACCAAATATCCCCAACATCAGGGAAGCTTTTCATCGAACCGAATTCTGCAACAACGACGAATTTGGTTCTTTTAACCTTAATTTGAAAAATTGCAGAAACACCACGATTATCTCTAGCGGTATGGATTATGTGAGTAACAACTCCCATTAAGTCAATTCGACTATCATTAAAACTAATACTCGATAACGTCATCAAGAGTTCCCCTGTCCTGAGTAGAGTTTAGGAATGTATCTTCCAGTCGATATTAGGAACTCTTCTGAAGCCAAGTCTAATGTTATTGAATCTAACCTGCGCTGGAGAGCGTCAATTTTTTCCTTTAGTTCTTCAGTGGCTTCGGGCGTAGAATCAGGCGATGTTTCTGAATTAGCGTGCTCTGAATTTTCACTAAGCAGCTTTTTCTGTTTAGCTGCTAATTTTTCAATAGGCCCACCTTTAGCAAATAAGTCTCGAAGATCTGGGTTTGTCTCTATCGTCGATTTCGGTATTTGATGCATTCGACAAATAGCAATCTTATTAATTTTTTGCTGGAAAATAGGTATGGCTGGTTCTGTCTTTAACCAGTCACTGATTTTCTTTGCATTTAATTTACCTTTCTCTTTGGCCGAAAGAGTTTTCTCTTTAGTCATTACTTTTCACTCCGGGAAAGGTAATGACTGAGGTCTCTTTTTCTATGTCTGAGTAATCAATACTATGCCTATGTAACAATTCTTTTAGCTTGTTTACTGTAATGGCTAACGCTTTTTCTTCGTTATTTAACTGCCTTAATTTCTTTGCTTCAAACTCCAGTTGTTGACGCATTATTTCTTGGACACCTTGAAGCTTGTTTTCTGCGTTTCTTAATTCGCTTTCGAGAAATTTATTATCAAGTCTCAGTTGTATAAGTTCAGTGGCCAAACCTTGTTTATTGGTTTCACTTAGCTCCAGCTTTTCTTCAAGCTCTTGGATTTTTGTTTTTTGTTTATTGCTTCTTTGAATCAGTGCAATTTCTTTTAGGCGTACAAATAGACTTAATTTATCGTCCGCTCCCTCAACACGAATTCTCGTGTTGAACGACGCAGCTTTCCATGTAGCATCTGACGTTTGATAGTGAGGTATCATGTACTCATTGACCACATTCTTACTGTTTTGTGTGCCATTCCATAAACGAAGCCCTCGAACACTAGTAGGAAAGTACTCCAATAGGAACTTTCCCTTATCATCAAGCTGTTTGTTACCATCAGCTAATTTGTATGGAATACCTTCATCCAACCACTTTTCAAGAATACCTATTTTTTGCTCTAAGCGTTCAAAGGCTTCAGCACGCTGTCTTTCTATCTTTGAATTATCACTTGCCATTCGATACTCCTTTTATAAACAAGGTCTTACTTCTTTCCATTGAGCGTTCATGTACCTCTATCAGTTTAGAAAGGTTTGCTATATCTTCATTGGCTCGAAAACGCTCAATTGGTAATTTGGATATATCAGATTGAATGGTTTTTAGCTCAATCAAATCGTCTATCATTATGTTTAATTGTGCTTGTTTTACCTCCTGATAAGGACAGCCTGCACATTTAATTGGCTCACAAGGCTCGGCATGTTTCTTAGCTTCTCCTTTTCTGCGATGACAAGTTGCGTGCGGCTTCGGGCGATGTTTATGTCCCTTTTCATCGAGCATTTTGGCCATAACTTCACTTTTATCTTCAGGAGAAAGATCGTCAAAGTCACTACCATAGTTTTCGTTGGTTATCTTATTAAAACTAACACTTTTCTGGAGTACGCGATAAACCCTTTTGAGATATGCAGTATATTTTCCTGCCATCTCTTCCGTTCCCATTAATAGAGTCAAAATGTCATTTGCAGTGGCTTCAATACCGACTTCTTCTATCACTTTTTCCAGCGCTTTATTCTCTTCCTGAATGGCAATGGTAGATTCTGTTTTTTCATTCTTCGTTAGCTTAACCTTATGATGAAGTTGTTCATGCTGGTCTCGTGCCGCAGGTTCCGTGACATAGACAGTTGTGTTATCTGGGTCTACATGTCCCATCTGATGACACAGCGCTAGCAAATCAGCATTTTTAAACTGGTAATGATAGATAATGGCATAGATGCGCCTGAATGTTTGACTGCCAGTGGGAATATCACTAGTTCCAAGAGTCAACTTTAAAAACATGTTGCCAGAAATTCGGGAATCTTTACCTTTATTGAAATTAAATTTATAGTGATTGAAGTGACCATTTTGCGAGATAGTAAAGTTCGGTACAACGAACAATCCTTCAGCATGTGTTCCATTCCATGCTTTTTTTAGTTTGCTCAGTATTTGAATAGCTTTTGTGCTGCTATTGTTCAATGTATACCAACGGCGCTCATTATTCTTTTCGTTGTATAAACACGCCTGATACCAATTAAGTTTTTTACTCTTACAAATAAATAGATCTTCTTGTACACCAATTACAGGATCTTGAATCTCGGCTTGACGCCTACAGTTATATGTTTGCAATGCAACATAGCATGAAGACACTAGCATAGTGATTATTTCAGTAAGAGAGTAAGCATTAGGATTGCTTCTTGAAGAATCTAAGCTGGTTTTATGTATCTCTATTGAAAGCATCTTTTCTAGTTCTCTAGCTTTACTAGACTTTGTAGTGGTCAACTAATTTTGGCCACAGTTTTAGAATCTTGATATCTAATCTCAGATTCATTCGGCGCTAAACCAGC